>VBEJ01000226.1 GCA_005882985.1 Chloroflexota bacterium | reverse complement strand
TGCGGATCGGCGATCGGTGCGCCGTCGTCGGTGAAGGCGGCGGCGCCTACCTGCGCGAGCTCTGCGAGATCGGCGAGTTCCTTGCCCGCGCGACCTCGTGTGATGCAGGCGATCGGCAGAACGCGGACGGCGCCTTGCTTCTGGGCGGTCCGCAGCACGAACTCGACCATGGCGGCGGAATCGATCGGCGGCTCAGTGTTGGGCATTGCGCAGACCGTCGTGAAGCCGCCGCGGGCGGCGGCCAGCGTCCCACTGGCGATCGTTTCCTTGTGCTCAAAGCCCGGCTTGCGTAAGTGCGCGTGGATATCGACGAAACCAGGGCAGACGATCAGGCCGCTCGCGTCGATGCTCGCCGTCGCGTCCTTGCTGCTGTTCGGACCGACTTCAGCGATGCGACTGTCCGCGATGAGAACGTCGGCGGTGGCATCGACGCTGTTCGCCGGGTCGATCACGCGGCCTCCGCGAATGGCGAGCGTCGTCAAGGTTTGGCTCCCCTGACTATGAGATACAAGACCGCCATGCGGACGGCTACGCCGTTGGTGACCTGCTCTTCGATCACCGACTGCAGGCTGTTCGCAAGTCCGGGCGAGATCTCGATGCCTTCGTTCATCGGGCCGGGATGCATGACGAGGGCGCCAGTCCGGGCGCGCGACATGCGCTCTTCGTTCAATTGGTACAGCGTGGCGTACTCGCGAAGAGATGGAAGCAGGCCGGCCTGCATGCGCTCTTTCTGCAGTCGCAGGGTCATCACTACTTCCGCATTTTCGAGGGCGCGGTCGAGATTGGTTTCGACCTTCACCGGCGGAAGAGCATGCGCTTGGCTTGAATCCCCATTGCTGCGCCCGCCATGAGGTCCGGCGGGGCGCATGCCTTCGGGAACGAGCGTGGCCGGCGCGCAGATAATGACTTCTGCTCCCATTGCCGAGAGCGACCAGATGTTGGAGCGCGCGACGCGGCTGTGCTCGATATCGCCGACGATAACCACGCGCCTTCCCTGGACGTCGCCCAGGTGGTTGCGAATCGTGTAGAGGTCCAGCAGCGCCTGTGTCGGGTGGGCGTGGGCGCCGTCGCCCGCGTTGATAACGGCGGTCTGCAGGTGTCGGGCGACGAGATAGGGGGCGCCAGCCGCCCAGTGGCGCATCACGAGTACGCCTGCGCCGACTGCTTGGAGTGTGCGGACGGTGTCGATGAGCGATTCGCCCTTCTCGACGCTGGAGCCGCCGGCCGAGATGTTGATTACGTCTGCGCCGAGCGCTTTTCCGGCCAACTCGAAGGACGCGCGTGTGCGAGTGCTCGCCTCGTAAAAGAGGGTGACGATCGTCTTCCCGCGCAGCGCGGGCACGCGAGGCACATCGCGGCCCAGCACTTCCTTCATTGCATCGGCCGTCTGCATAACTGCCTCGAGTTCGGCCGGCGCGAAATCGTCTACGTCGAGGAGGTGACGCCGTGTCCAGGCGCGCGGGGTTTCGGTCACCGCGGGCGCGGTCGCTGGAGCCAGTTTCTCTTGTGTCATGCCTCGCCCTCCATCCGCATGATCCTCACCTCATCACGGCCATCCGTCTCTTCGAGCAGGACCTGGACGCTCTCCTGCATCGCCGTGGGGATGTTCTTGCCGACGTAGTCCGGCCTTATCGGCAGTTCCCGGTGCCCGCGGTCGACGAGGACCGCGAGCTGGATGCTGGCGGGCCGGCCGAAGTCGGTGAGCGCGTCCATGGCGGCCCGGATGCTCCGGCCGGTGTAGAGCACGTCGTCCACGAGGACCACGCGCCAGCCATCGATGTCGACCGGCATCTCGGTCCGCTGAAGGCGAGGCCTTAGTTCCAGAGAGGCGATGTCGTCGCGGTAGAGCCCGATGTCCAGCTCCCCCACCGGCACCGATTCGCCTTCGAACTCTCGAATTGCCTCAGCAAGACGGCGGGCGAGCGGCACGCCGCGCGTGTGCATGCCGATCAGCGCCACCGCCGAGACGCCGTGGTTGCGCTCGACGATCTCGTGCGCGATGCGGCGGACGGCCCGGCGGATATCGTCGCTGGAGAGGATGATGTGGCCGTCAATGGGAATTTCGTTGGTCAAAGAAAAACCCTCACGCCGGAGCGAGAGGGGAAAGTTTCACTGAGTGCTATTAGAATGTGACCGCTTGTTGAGGCAGGCACTCTCTTCGCTCCTTGGCGGCCTCACGGGACCGCTTTAAAGGCTGTCAAATGCTTTTCTTGCTTTCGAAAGGTTAGCACGGCGCCCTGGCCCGTGCAACGCTTAGAGCATGTCCGGTATCATTGGCGGCGCCGGTTATCGACAACAATGGAGGTTCCTTGATGGGCGAATTCGTGAAGGTGGCTGCGGCCAGTGAGATCCCTCCCGGGGAGATGACAATCGTCGATGTCGACGGCCGGGAGATCGCGATCGCGAATCTCAACGGCGAGTTCGTGGCCTTCCAGAACGAATGCACCCACCGAGGCGGGCCTCTGGGCGAAGGAAT
>VBEJ01000092.1 GCA_005882985.1 Chloroflexota bacterium | reverse complement strand
AGCTGACGGGCCTCTGCATCGTCGAGCTTGAGGATGTTGGCTCGCTTGAGGACGTCGCGCAGTTCTTTAGACGTCGTCTCGATCCAGAGATTCATCGAGTCCATGCCGACGATGCGTTTCGAGGTGACCTGGTCGAGCACGCTGAGCTGGAGGGAAGGGTGCATGTTGCCGAGGAAGACGATGTCGGCCTCTCTGTAGGAGTCAGGCAGGACGGGCTGGAACCGTTCGAATACGTTGAGGTCGGTGAAGAGCGTCTCGCGGCTGTTCAGGTTGTAGCTGTACTCGCCGCCCCAGCGGAACGTCTTGCCCCGCGCGTGCTCGAGGCCCTGGAGGTCGATCCTCCGGCCGGCGAAGATCTGCATGTGCTGTTCGTTGAAGTCCTGGCCGACAACGGCGACGAGGTTAACATCGGTGAAGTACGAGGCGGCGACAGCAAAGTAGGTCAGGGAGCCACCGACTACATCGTCGGCCTGGCCGAACGGTGTCTTAATGGTGTCGAGAGCAATGGAACCGACGGCGACGATGGACATGCGAGGGAGTATAGCCGAGGAAGGCGAAAGGAGGAAGACGAAGACGGACAGCGCGGCGAGGGCGTTTACGGCTGCAAGGGCTTCTGATAAACTGGCGCCACCGTTGAGGAGGGGCTGTCCAAATGGGCAACATCATACGGGTGTGTATAGTCGCCGGCTTTGAGCCGCTGCGACTGGGGCTGGTGAAGACACTGGGAGGCTCGCCGGATATCGAAATCATCGGCGAGACGACAAGCCTTGGGGACATGATCGCGAACGCGGCGCTGCGCGATGCGGACGTCTTTGTAGTGGACGTGGATGCACTTGGAGGAGCCGCTCAGGGGACGGTGGCGCAGCTGAACGAATGGCTGCCGGCGCTTAAGGTCTTGTTCCTGGGTAACCAGGAAGACGCGCGCGTGATCAGCCCGGACGATCTGCCCGGGTACATGAGGTTGAACACGGTGGGGTTCATCTTCCGCGATGGCCCAACGGCGCGTGTGGTGGACGCGGTGCGGCTTGTGGCGCAAGGGACTTTCGTCTGCGAGGCGGATGTGATCAAACGGATCCTGGTGCGGCTGATGCACTGGGCGAGCTACACGGAGACGCAGACCGAAACGCTGACTGAGCGGGAGATAGAGGTGCTGACGATGATCGCGCAGGGCGCCTCAAACAAGGAGATCGCCCAGGAGACGTTCCTTTCGCAGGGGACTGTGAAGGCGCACGTCAGCCACATCATGTCGAAGCTGCGTGTTGAGAGGAGGACCGACCTCGTGCGCGTGGCGCTCACCAAGGGCCTCGTGCCGCTCAACGAGGAGCACGTCCACTAAGCCATCGCTCAGCAAAAGACGCGCTCGGGCTGCCGTAATTTCTGTAGTCCACGCGCGCCCTCATTGACGTAAGATTGTCGACAGAATGGCCGGGTCGCATGACGTTGACGAATCACTTTTCCGCCGAGTCTCATCGCTATCGCGCGGTGAGCAGCGTTGGCTAAAGCTGGCAATACAGGCAATCAGGACGACGGAGACGGGCCCGGCGGTCGAGCCGGAAACAGTCGATATCCCCCCCGAGCCGCGCCGGTTGAAGGCGGCGAACCTCGAGGACGTAATCACAGGTAAGGCAAACCTGCGCGATCAGCTCGAGGCATACCCGGAGCTCTCGGGCGAGTTAGAGGGACTGGCCGACGTAATCGACATGCTGCGCGAAGCGGGCGAGCGGCGCCGGCGCAAGGGCGAGGATATCCTGAGGGAGCTTTTGGAAGGCGAGGAACCGGAGGAGAGCGGAGGGAACGGTCCGCGGGAGAAGCCTCGGAGCTAGGCTCTTGCTCGAACACGGCCGGGCAACTCGTTGACCGAGGCGAGTCTAACGGCGAAGGCCTGGGTCGGCCCTACCGAGCGCAGCGCTCGAAGCAGGCGTGGAGAATCTGAGCGGTCGAGGTGCGGTCAGGTTCGGTTTCGAGGAGCGGCGGAAGGAGGATGACCCTGCCGTCGTCAACCGTCAGCTCGACGGCGATGGCCGCACCGCCACGACTTCGCGCGAAGACGCGTCCGTAGTCGCTGAAGTTCGGAGCGGTTTCGTCTACAGTCGTGCGGTAGGCGAAACGAGGCGACAGCTCAGTGATGTAAAGCGCGAACGTGTGATCGGGCTCGTTCAGCTCAGCGCCGGGAATCCCAAAGCCGGGAAGCAGGTGCTGGTCGTAGCGGAAGCCGGGCGGCGCGGGGAGCCAGGCATAGCGCCGCCAGCCGCAGGACTCGCCTACGCCGGGGTGCGCAACATCAGGATGGGCGAAACAGGCGACGACGCCGCCGCGGGCGAGGAACCATTCGGTCTCGCGTCGGCGCATCTCGAGGAGCTGCTGGAGACCGAAAGCCTGTGCGGAGCTCGGGCCGTTCGTGACCGGGTGACCGGCGAAAGTCCGGTGCTCGGCCGCGCCGGAGACGACTTCTTCGACGCTGGTGGAAACGGCGGCAGTTTCGACAATCAGCCGGCGGTAGTCGCTGAAGGCAGGGGCCGAGACGAAAGAATAGTTATCGAAGGTAACATGCGGCAGCGGGACGCCGATCACGAGGGTGCGCATCGTCGGTCAACCCAGATTCAGGGAGCGGAGGTAAGCACGGAGGTCCTGGCCCAGGTCTTCTCGTTGCAGAGCGAGGTGAAGCGACGCTTGAAGAAGGCCGAGAGGCCGCCCCGTATCAAAGCGGAGGCCTGCGTATTCATAAGCATATACCGGTTGGCGGGCGATGAGGCGGTCGAAGGCGTCCATAAGCCAGATCTCACCCGATCGGCCCGGTGGGGTTTCTGCGAGCACCTCAAAGATCTCCGGTGTAACAACGAAGCGGCCGACGGTTGCCAGGTTGGAAGGCGCCTCGTCGACGGGCGGCTTCTCCACAACGCCGCGCACCTCGTGGAGGCGCGCTTCGAGTGCCCGGGGATCGATCACTCCATATTGCACCACGTCTTCGCGCGGCACCTGCTGGACGGCCAGCACCGTGTGGCCGAACCGCTGAAAGACATCGATCAGCTGCCCGATGGCGGGGACGTCGTGAAGGATGACGTCGTCCGGAAAGAAGACGGCGAACGGCTCGTCTCCGACGACATTCCGAGTGATCGTTACAGCATGGCCGTTGCCAAGACGCTCCTTCTGGTGGACGTAGACTATTGAGACCTCGGCGGGCTTTTTGACGGCGGCAAGAAGCGCCTGCTTTTGGCCTGACTCGAGGACGCTTTCGAGCTCGAAGTCACGGTCGAAGTAGCCTTCGATAGCGGTCTTCGAGACGTTCGTCACCATGATGATCTGGTCGAGCCCGGCGGCGAGCGCTTCCTCGACGATGTAGTGGATAACGGGGCGGTCGACGAGAGGGAGCATCTCCTTGGGCACGGCCTTGGTGGCCGGGAGGAGCCGGGTGCCGTAGCCGGCGGCGAGGATCACGGCCTTGCGGACGTTCATGCGGCGGCGCAAAGGTTCATGGGCGTGGTTGCCAGGGTAGCTTATCCTAGGGCGCTGAAGGGCGGCAAGGAGAGGAGAAACGGGCCAATCAAATTGTCCGTGACCGATTACAAGCACATTACAATTTGTTTGCTATACCTTTCTCGGAATCGGCGCAGTTATGCGTAACTTGACAGGGGCGAACATAATCATGGTAGGATTTTTGCGGTCGTGCTAGACGGGGAGCTAGCGGTGCCCTGTACCCGCAATCCGCTATAGCGGGGTTGAAGTCCCGCTCGAGGTCCAGGGTCCGCGGAGACTGCTGTCAGCATGTCAGCGTCGAGAGCCTGGCCCTGCGCGGCGAGACGCTGCGAACCCCGTCAGGCCCGGAAGGGAGCAGCGGTAAGTAGTTAGTTTCGGGCGCCGCAGATAAACCGGGCTGGAGCTGACGGCTGGCGGCAAGTCTGCGGTCCGGATCGACAGTGGGTGCACGGCCAAAAGCCACTGGTCCAGGCTAAATTGGGCCCAAACTGGATAAGGTGTTGCTGAGAGCCCAGGCCAGGCGGCCGGTGCACCGGGCACCGGTGGCGCCCGACAGGCGCCGGAAAAGACGCAGCTCCTCGAACAGCCACCTTCATTTCGCAGTTGCGATTGCGCTCGCCACATCTTCGTTGATAGCGGTGATCATTCCGATCACCCGCACGCACGCGAACCAGCGCAGCCCGGCCCAGTCGGCTTTGGCCGTGATGAACCTACCGGGTTCAGCAGACTCGGGCGTAGCGGCGCAAAACATTCAAGCGCCGCTTGGCAGCGGATTGTTCCCGAAGCCGCTTTTGTCCGCTGCCGCGCGGCTGGCAGCGGGGAGCCCGTTCGCTTCGCCGGGGACGCAACCGGCGCTTGTCATGACGCGCGAGCGGGCCGTCTCCTTCACAGTTCACGAGGACGGCTACTCGACTACCTATTCATCGATGCAGACAACCGTTGGCCAGGCGCTGGCCAGCGAGGGCGTCCGTCTTCAGGACGGCGACTGGGTCTCGCCCCCTGCCAACCAGGTCCTGAGCCCAGGAGCCCATGTTTACGTCAGCCACGTTGTGCCGGTGAGCCTAGTCGTCGCCGGTGAGGAGCAGCAGGTGAGGACCCATGGCAGGACCGTCGGCGATGTGCTGGCGCAGGCAGGCGTCTCACTTCAAGGCGAGGACTACGTGTCGCCGGGTGCGAGCACCTCAGTGCGAGGGGGCATGGCGATCAGCGTGACGACGGTGCGGGACCTGACCGATATAGGCGAGGAGCCTATCGAGTACGCAAGCATTGTTCGATACGACTCGGAGATCGCAAGCGGCCAGCGGGTAATCACGCAATGGGGAGAGAATGGATCGTACCGCAAAGAGTATCGAGTGCGAATGATAAACGGGCGGGAGGTGTGGAGGAACCTCGTCAGTGAGAAGATCGTTCCGCCGACTGATGAGGTGGTCAGCGTTGGCACGTATGTACGGCCCGCCGCTGTAGCCGTGCCGGCCCCCGCGCCGGCACCTCCGGCCAGCGTCCCGGCGCAGCCGGGCTGCGCGCGAACGATCAACGTTTACGCGACGTGGTACACAGCAGCCACCGCAGGCGGGAGCG
Organism: Chloroflexota bacterium; assembly: GCA_005882985.1. GTDB lineage: Bacteria > Chloroflexota > Dehalococcoidia > SM23-28-2 > RBG-16-64-32 > CF-163. Next base: position 4,713 of record VBEJ01000092.1, on the reverse strand, counting down.
GAGTGACGAAGACCGGCACGGGCGTCTACAGAGGTATTGTGGCGGTGGACCCGCGGGTGATACCGCTTGGCACGCGTATGTACATACCCGGATACGGCTATGGGATCGCAGCGGACACCGGGGGGGACATCGTCGGCAATCACATCGACCTGGGCTTTGCTGCGGACGATCTTAAGGATTGGCGGACGCGGTGGGTCGATATTTGTGTCTTGTAGCTGTGATCCGTCAGCTGATAGCTGTCAGCTGCATGCTCCGCACCGCTTCGTAAACGGCTAGTCACACACGTTTTCGTATGATGCACGCATGGAAGCGCGTCTGCGTGCGCGTCCGCGGAAGAGTCTCGGACAGCACTGGCTGACCGACCGATCGGCTCTCAAGCGCATCGTCGATTCGGCGGAAATGGACGATGCGGAGACGGTTATTGAGATCGGCGCCGGGACAGGCCTGCTGACAGGCTTGCTTGCGGAACGGGCACGAAGGCTCATCCCCGTGGAAGTTGACGAGCGCCTCGCTTCACGGCTTACCGAGAAGTTCGCGGGACTCAAGAACGTTACGGTTGTTGCATCGGATGTTCTGGCGGTGACCCCGGAGGAGCTGCTGACGGCCGGCCGTGGCAGCCTGCCCTACGTAGTCGTCGGCAATTTACCGTATTTCATCGGCACCGCGACTGTCCGTCGATTCCTGGAGGCAAGCGTGCGTCCACGGAGGCTTGTCGTGACCCTTCAGGCGGAAGTGGCTGAGAGCATGGCCGCGCCGCCCGGGAGGATGAGCTATCTGGGCGTGGAGGTGCAGACACTGGCGGAGGCGAAGGTTCTATTCCACCTGCCGCCGCGCGCCTTCAGGCCGCCGCCGAAGGTACGTTCGGCAGTCGTCCGCCTCGACGTGCGCGATACATCGGACGTGGAAGTGGACGACCGCGAGGCGTTCTTAAGCGTCGTGCGGGCGGGATTCGCGGCGCCGCGCAAGCGGTTGCGGAACTCGCTTGCGGTCGGGCTTCGCGTTTCACCTTCGGAGGCGGGTGAAGTGCTCTCGCGGGCCGGTGTAGACCCCGGGCAGCGTCCCGCAAACCTCAGTTTGAGTGATTGGCGGGAAGTGTATTTTGCGTACCGAAGGGGCCAGGAGCAAGGAGCCAGGACCGAGGGGTCGGGATGAAGACATTGGCACCCGCGAAGATCAACTGGACGCTCGAGGTGTTGGGAAAACGGGAGGACGGCTACCACGAGATCCGGTCCGTTATGCAGACGATCGATCTGTGCGATGAGCTGTCCGCTGAGCTGTCCGATTCGCCGGTGTTCGAGACTGCCAAGGGTGAGCCGCTAGCGGATGATGACCTCATCGTGAGAGCGGCGCGGGCGCTCGAGGGGGGCGTGGGGCGCGCGCTGCCGGTGCGGATTCGGGTTACGAAGCGGATTCCGGTGGCCAGCGGGTTGGGTGGGGGAAGTTCAGACGCGGCGGCCGTGCTGCGGCTGCTCAATAAGCTGTACGAGCTGGAGCTTTCGGACGAAGAACTCGCTACAGTCGGGGCAGTGGTCGGGTCGGACGTAGCGTTCTTCGTCTACGGAGGGACGGCATTGGTCGAGGGGAAAGGTGAGAGGCTTACGTCGCTTCGGGACGCGCCCGAAACATGGGTGGTGCTAATTGTTCCGCCCGTGTCACCCGTTTCGAAGACGGTCTCGATGTATGAGAGCCTGACGGAGGACGATTTCACTGATGGCTCTAACACCATCGCGGCTGCTGAAGAGGTACGGCATGGCAAAGTGATAGACGATTGGCATATGAGGAATGTTTTCGAGCGGGCCGCGTTTGAGTGCTTCCCCGACCTCGTTGCGTACCGATACTCGCTATTGCGGGCAGGCGCTTCCGCCGTATATCTTGCCGGTTCCGGTCCCGGGCTGTTCTCGCGGTCAACGGATCGCGCGGGAGCCGAAAGAATCGCAGGGAATGTGAAAGCGGGCGGCGGTAAGGTGATCGTCGCTCGCACCGTCGGCGCGAAAGAAGCGACGGCTGTAACCGATTGACTGTCAGCAAAATTTGCCTGAGGCGAAAGCGGACTCCGTGATTGCCTCGCTTAGCGTGCGCTAGGATACGAAGCGAGATGACCGGAACGATTGTCGATATGCATGTGCACACGGTGCGCGGGGCCGCGGACTCGTCTCTGACGCCGGACCAGCTGATCGAGGAGGCGCGGCGGATCGGGCTGACGGGGGTGAATATCAGCGAGCATGACCGCGTGTGGGAGCCGCACCCACTGGAGGAGTTCCGCGAGCGGAGCGGGCTGTTCGTAAGCCGCGGGATGGAAGTCTCGACGGACATGGGACACATGATCGTGATCGGGTTGGACCGCTACGTGGCGGGGATCAGGCGGGCGGTGGAGCTGCGGCATGTGCTGGACGAGGTAGGTGGGTTCATGATCGTGGCACACCCGTTCCGGCACTTCTTTGACCCGATCCACTTCCGGCGGGACGGGCGGCCACCCTTCGAGATGACGCCGGAAGAAGCGGCTGAGCGGATGACCGTGTTCAAGCTGGTCGACGAGATCGAGGTGGCGAACGGCGGGTCGACCCCGCGCGAGAATCAGTTCGCGCTCAAGATAACGAAGGCGCTCGGCAAGCAAGGCATCGGAGCGAGCGACTGTCATTCGACGCAGGGCGTCGGGTACTACGTCACCGTCTTCGAGGAGGAACTGCGAGACCAGGAGCAGATGCTGGAACAGCTGCGAGCCCGTCGGTTCCATGCGGCCGAGGGATTGCCCGCGGGAGAGCTTCGGCCGTATGCGGAGCAGGCGGTGGAGACGTAGGGTTCAGGACGGGCTAGAGGCGAGCTTGCCGGCGCCGCTTGCGCCGAAGCAGGAGGAAGCCCCCAAGGATAGACATGATGAGCAGGGTCGCGCCTGGCATTGGGAAGGTCGTTGAGTCTGCGGGCGGCGATCCGGTGTTAGGAAGACCGGCAGGGAGAGGACTGGCCGACGGGCCAAACGTAACGTCGAAATCCAGGCTGGCACCTGACCACGTAAACGTCCCCATTCCAACGCCGTACTCCCTGCTAGTGAACCGTACTTGTATTGACGACCCAGCCGCGGCGCAGGAACTATTAGCCGCCGTGCTAAAGGGCGGCCAGAAACGAGAAGCAGATGAAATTGCAGGCAGCGACGTGGCCAGGACGGCCTTACTGCAGGCCTCGCCATTCGATTCGTAGGACCATTCAGTCGGAGTGATGGCTATCGCCTGCCCGTCCTTCATAAAGCGCGCCGTAACCACTGATACACCAGGACGTGAGACTTCGAGGTCGACCGTAATGTTCGAGCCTTGCCAGCGCGTCTCCGCGCAGCCAGCTTCCGGGAAACAAAGCCTGACGAGAGCACCCAGTTGCGAACACGACGGCGGATCAGCGCGCTGCGGCCACGCTACTTCGCTGGCGAACGCCTCGCGCAGAGGAGTGGGGTGAACCAAGAACTGGCAGCTTTGCCCATCGGCGTATGCCTCGCCCGTTGGTGGTAGTGTGTCGAGGATGAGGGGCTGTCCCTGGTGAAGGAAGCGGACGGTTATCGTTGTAGAACCCAGTGGGATGGGTGTTCCGGCTGGTACCCCGGAGGGAGCCGGCGATGGAGTCGCGGTTTCGACAGGCATTGGCGTGGGCGACTGAGCCCAAGTGGCCGAAGCCCAAAGGGAAGTTGCTGCGGCGAAGAGCAGTGGCAGCCTCCGGGCCATGGCACTCTTAAGAACGCTGAAGCGTTTGGCAAGGATACTGAAGGCGTATTTCCGCGTAGGCGCTCATTTGTTCTAGCCAATAGGGCCGGGCGGTGCTAAAATTGGTGCCGAGTTGGGTGCTTCCTATGTCGCGCTGGACCTCGAGACGACGGGGCTCGATCTCGAAAACGACGAGATCATCGAGATCGGCGCGGTCCGGTTCGATGCTGGCGATGTCATCGATAGCTTTCAGACGCTGGTCAACCCCGGCCGCCCGATTTCACCGCCGGTCGTCGAGCTGACGGGGATCACGGACGAGGCGGTCCGCTTGGCGCCGCCGATCTGGTCGGTCGCGCCGGCGCTCGAGGATTTTCTTGGGGACTCACCGGTCGTTGGCCAGAATGTTCTCGGATTCGACATACAGTTCCTGCGTCGTGCCGGCGTACGCCACAGCGAGAATGTGTACGACACGCACCTCCTGGCCGAAATGCTGCTGCCTGGGCTGGCGGACTATGGGCTCGCCGCGCTTTGCGAGCGTTTCGGGATCGCGCAGGACGTGCGGCACCGGGCGGTCGCGGACGCTGAGGCGGCGCGGATGCTGTTCCTGGTGTTGCGAGGGCGGTGCGCCGCGCTTGCGCCCGAGGTGCTTGGGCAGGCGGAACAGTGGCTTTCGCTGACGGCGTGGCCTTCCCGCGGGTTCTTTCGGGAGATTTCGGAAGCTGCGGTCGCGCGGACACCAGGGACGTTTGGCGACAACCGACTACCGCCGCAGCCGCCGGAACCAATTTCGCCGAAGGGAGAGCCGGTAGCTGTGGCGGAGGAGCATGTGCTTTCTGCGCTGCGTTCGGCGGCGGACCACCCCGAGGTGTTCCCGGCGTTCGACCGGCGGGCGGAGCAGGAGGCGATGACAGCGGCGGTCGCTCGGGCGTTCAATGTTGAGCAGCAGCTGATGGTCGAAGCCGGGACGGGAACGGGGAAGTCCCTGGCGTACCTGATTCCGGCGGCGTGCCACGCTGTCGCGAATGGT
>VBEJ01000225.1 GCA_005882985.1 Chloroflexota bacterium | reverse complement strand
GACGAGAGCAAGATTGAGGCGCTCCGCGACACTATTCCGGATTGGATCAAGCGGTTGGAAAGACCGAAAACGCCATGCGTTGTACCAGCGTTCGGGCCATTGGAAGGTATCCGCGCGGTCGGCACGGGGCAGCTGATAGCTCAGCCCTATATTGGCACCAAGCTCGCCGAGTTTGGCGCGGAGGTCGTACATGTCGAAAAACCCGGCGGCGACGTCTTTCGCTTCACCGCGCCGCAGTTAACCCGCGGACCGCGCCCCCATGGCTCCGACGAGGCCGAAGTCGCAAAGAACAAGCTGTCGATGGGACTCGACTTCAAGAAGGCGCGCGGAGTCGAGCTGCTGATGGCCTTGTGGAAGATTTCCGACGTGTGGATGGAGTCGTCGGCGCCCGGCACCCTCGAGCGCAACGGCATCACCAGTGAGCTGGCGCTCGCCGTCAACCCACGCCTCGTGGTCGTGCGGGTAAGCACCTACGGCCAGTACGGTAAGCAGGAGTACCTGGGCCGCTGCGGTTACGACGCGATCGCGCAGGCCTTCGGCGGGATGATGAACCTGACCGGGGACCCCGCCGGACCGCCGCAGCGCGCCAAGTCCTACACCGGCGACTACGTCACTGCGCTGACCGGCTGGGCGGCAACGATGATGGGGTTGTGGGAGGTTATGAAGACCGGGCGGGGCCAGGTGATCGACCTTGCGCAATATGAGGCGGTCGCCCAGACCAACGGTAACACGCTGCCGCTCTTCACAGGCGAGCGCATAGTGTACGGGCACACCGGCAACCGGCCGCCAGGCTTCCAGCCCTACGACACGTTCAAATGCAGTGACGGCTGGGTCTTTATCGGCGCGCTTGGCGGCGCGATCTACGACAGGGTTCCAAGATTCCTCGGTCTCGACCCGGTAGAATACAGCTACGACGAATGCTCAAAAGATGCTGAGGCGGTCAGCTCCGAAAAGGGGCGTGAACTCGACCGCCGGCTACGGGACTATTGCGCCGCCCATACAGCCTTTGAGGTGGAAACGGCGCTGAACGAGGCGCAGATTGGCTGCGCACGGGTATTCAACGTGCGCGATCAATATAACGACGAGCACTATGCGGCTCGCGAAATGACCGCGCCTGTGCTCGATCGACAGTCGGGTGTACCCATCCGCGTTTTTGGGGTCGTGCCGAAAATGTCACTGACGCCCGGACGTATCTGGCGGGGCGCACCGTCAATCGGCGACGACACTACCGACATTCTCTCTACGATGCTGTGCTTATCGAAGTCCGAGATTGAAAGATTGTACATGGACGGCGTGGTGCACCGCGCCGAGCCTTTCACGGAGCCGCAGGTCAAGTCGGTAAATCCATGAAGCATTGGTACGGCTCGATGGCGCCTTTACGCGTGACCCAGAACGGACTAATATGTTCCCGCCAGTCATGGACTTCCCGGCTTAGAGGCCTGCTAGGAATCCGGTAGTCAGAGTAGCGCCAATTGCACTACCTGACCTGGCGAAAAAACACATAGCGCGGCGGTTCAAAATCGGCGGATCTTGTATCTAATCGCCTCTGTCTGCCCGACAAGACTGCGGATCAACTTTTTAATCCGGGAGTCGTGGGTTCGAATCCCACTGGGCCCTCCATCCATTTCCCGCACGAACCTATCAGTCTTGGCCCCAAGAATTGAGCGTTTCCGGTGCAAATGACCAGCAACGCTGACATCAACGCCAGATGAGATGAATAGCGTCCCCCGCTCCAGCGGACTCGAAATCCCGGAGTCGTGGGTTCGAATCTCACCGTGTCCTTCATTGAAGGGCAATCAGATGCCTGGAAAGGTGCCGCTACTTAGCCATGGAGCTCGACACGGCGTTGGTTCAAGCTATCCACTGGCGAAACCGTTTCGAGACTTCTTGCCAGCCGTCGGAGACCGTCGCGCAGGGGGACGGGTGGGCCCCATCTTCCGGTCGAACGAAGAAGCGCCGGGCTGACGAGAGACTTATCGACGTCTCCAGCACGGCGCGGGCGAGTGACCAATTGAGGCGCGACGCCCAGGTGCTCGCCCAGGATGACGGCTGCGTCGAGGATTGTCGTGGCTGTACCGCTACCGACGTTCCAGACAACGTCGTCCGAACACGAGATCGCGAGTCTTATCGCATCGACAAGGTCGGATACGTACAGGAAGTCCCGCACTTGCCGGCCATCACCGTGGATCTCAATGGGAAGATGACCAACAATCCGCTCGCTGAAAATCGCCAACACCCCGCCTTCCGCATCACTTCGCTGCCGCGGCCCGTAAATGTTTGAAGGCCGCAGGATAGCGAAAGGGAGCCCCGCGGCGCGGACGCATTCTTCTGCCAGAAGCTTGTGGCTGCCGTAAAAGTTGCGCGGCGAAGGTGGCGTTTCCTCGGTCGCTGGTTCTGATGTCTCACCGTAAATTGCCCCGCCGGACGAAATGAAGACAAATCGGCGCACCGATCCCTGCTGCGCCGCACGCAATAGCATGTCAGTCCCCGTCTCGTTGACATCCCGATCGAACTCCGGATCGTTCATGGAACGCTCGACGCTCGTCTGCGCTGCGCAGTGCACGATTACGGTCGCTTGAGCCGCGTCCACAGCAGCATCGACGGCTGCGTTCGATCGGATGTCTCCGGTATGAAGCGGGATCCCGGGGGGAACGTTGGAAGCTAGGCCAGTCGTCAGGTTGTCGAGCACGTGAACCCGCCGGCCCTCTGCGTGCAACGCTTCCACGATATGGGAGCCGATAAAGCCCGCACCACCGGTGACGAGGACGCCTCCTTCGAGGTTATCCGTCATTTCGATTGACCGCAGCTTTCGAGATAGGGCGAGACAGCTAATAGCCTATCCAGACGCACAATGTTATAGCCTTTCGCTTGCAATCCCTCGATGATGCCCGGAAGCGCGTTCAACGTCGCCGAGCGGTCGGCGGGGTGGTCTGTGTCCTTTCCGTCATGCAGAAGAATTATCGAACCCGGCTTCACCGAAGCAAGCACGCGACGGGATATCTCTTCGGGTGGGGGATCCTTCCAGTCCCGTGGTATGACGTCCCATGTCACCGTCTTCATTCCATGACTCGCGACAGCATGTAGCTGCCACGGAGTGTGGAAGCCGTTGGGCGGACGATAGATGGCCGGGCAGACTCCGGCCGCAGAGGAAATCGCTCGTTCAGCCTTCCAAAGCTCGCCGTAGTGAGGGTCGACGAGCGCATCGCTCTTGTGATGGCGATACGAATGGTTGCCGATGAGATGGCCTTGAGCCACAAGGCTGCGGACAATCTCTGGGTGCGATTCTGCGTTCTTGCCGACCGTGAAGAAGGTACCCTCCACACCGTAATGGTCGAGTGTGTCGGCGATCTTTAGGGTCCAAGGATCATTCGGTCCGTCATCAAACGTAATGGCGACTTCCATTCGATCGCGCGGGCCATGGGTCGTCATCTCGCCGTAGAGTTGCGACCCTGGTTGCCAAGCGAGATAGACGGCGATGACGGGGAAGCCCAGGCTGAAAACGAGCCCACCTTTTGCGCTGAAAGCAAGCACGGTCCGTAAAGGACGTCTGCCGGCAGCGATCTGGGGGCTTTTCGCCCAGACGGGCGGGACAAGCGCTATCAAAGCTGCAACGGCTGCCAATCCTCCGGCCAGCCAAAGAACTGGAGAGGTCCCACCGGCCTGATTAAGCGCACCGCCGAAGGCAGGCCCAACCGCGTGCCCGATACTCTCCATAGTCAGGAACCAGCCGAGGAGGGTGGCTGTCTCTGGGCCATGAGATAGGTCGATTGCCATGGCGCTGACAGACGGCAGGGCTAGGGCCAGGCCGACCGCTGTTAGCAAACCGAGCAGTACGACCGCGCCGTTGCCGGTCGAAGCTGACAGGCCCCAAACGCCGATGGTTACGGCGAGAAAGCCCGCCCCGAGCACAGGAATGCGGCCGACTCGGTCCGCCAGTGACCCGCTGAGAACGACCGCGCACGCGCCCGCGGCGGTCGCAGGAGCGAAGAGGAGCAACTCCTCGCGGACCGAGATGTGTAGAGAAGTTCGAGCGTAGCTACCGAACACAGCAACCAAAGCCCCTAGGACCGCACCTTGAAGCAAAAGGATCAACGAAAAAGCCGCTCGACGCGGCGAGATCAGTAGCCGCAGCCATGCCAGCCTGCGTGATGCTTCCGCTCTTGCCTCAGCCTTGACTGGTCGAGCCCCCGGGAACTGGCCGACGACCAGAAGGGCAGCAAGCAAAGCGCAAACGGAGACCGCAATGGCGGCGGCATATGGAAAGCCAGGAGGAAGGATAAAGCCAAGCCCCAGGGCGGTTGCCACAGCCGCGCCCGTCGCTACGGTCATCCCTGCAGAAAGCCGCGCCCTCTCCTCTTCAGCGAATTCCGCCGCTGCCATGCTGAAAATGGACGGCCATATAGCGGCCGCGCCGAGGCCATACAGCGCAGCCGCCGGAAGCCCGAGTAGCGGTTCAACAGCCGCCAGTAGCATCGCCGCCTGCCCGGCGACCGCCAAACAGAGACCGCCAATGAGGCCCCGTTTTGGACCCAGACGGTCAATCACGTAACCAGCGGGAAGCTGCCCTACGAGTTTCGCCGCTCCGTAAGCAGCCAGAACATAACCGGCAATTGCCTCGGTAGCTTGGTACTGTTCAGGCAGGTAAGACTGGACTGCCACGAGCAGAGTAAAGACCAACCCGGCGTCAACGGCGAAGGTCAGGAAGGCGTATTTGCGAGCGCGTGGCTCTCCTAGCGGGCGCAGCCGCGTAATCACCATCGAAATCGGCGACCGCAGGGTTAGAGTGGACATTGGGATAATGAAGAAGGCCGATGTTGGCCCGCTACGAATGGCTGGATGTTATAGACGACAAACCTGCCCCTTGGGTCTGCATACGCGATTCTCGCTTGGCCGCGGTACACCAGAGATTTGAGTAGATCACCTTCGTT
>VBEJ01000194.1 GCA_005882985.1 Chloroflexota bacterium | reverse complement strand
GCGATGTCAAGAAGCCGACGAATGAATGGAAAATCGGCGGCCTCCCTTTCACCATTACCCCCGACACCGCCATCGATGCCTCCGCCGGCCAAGCCAAGAGCGGCGCCCGTGTTCTCGTCGAAGCCACCCGGCAAGATGAGCAGCTCTTCGCACACAAGATTACCGTCCTCGCCTCGGACGCGCCGCCGGACTCCGCGGCGCTGATCGGTGTTTTCAACCGGTCGCGAGGCGGAGTCTGGTACGTGGCCGGCCTCCAGATCGTCCCGCCGGAGCGTACGGCGGAGCCCCTCGAAGGCACCCTTCTCTTCGTCGACCTCGCCCGCCACGGCAGCGATCTCGAGGTCAAGTCCTACACCCGCATCCAGGCGCCCGATGACACCAGCCTCGTCCGGCTGGACGTGACGATCACGAAACTCGACGGAGCAATCTGGACGGTGGATTTCGGCACCGTTCGTGTGTCCTCGACCGCTGATTTCTCGGGCCCGGAGGAAACGGTCGGCGCCCGCGCCATCGTCTGGGGACGCCGCAACCAGAACGGCGTCTTGGAGGCCACGTTCGCGCGCGTCCTCGACAAGAACGCCGTTGTCCCGACGCCCGCCCCTGCATCGCCCGTCCCTACCACCATACCGGCGGGCAACGCCGGCCCGTAGTAGGCGGCTAGCCGCCCGGTTGGCGCGCCCGATACCGCGGCGCCATGTCTTTCTGCGCCACCACCACACTTTGCGTCCGTCGGCGCCGCGTCGCGAACGGATCTGTCGGTGGCGTGGCGCGAACGGCGCCCGCGCGTAACGGTAAACCCCCGAATTTGCGCGCCTCGCTGCTACAATACCCACGGGCCCCCGTCGTCTAGAGGCCCAGGACGCCACCCTTTCAAGGTGGAGATCGCGGGTTCGAATCCCGCCGGGGGCACCAGGACCCATTCTCAGCCATGTCACGGCCCGCCCTACCTTCGCCTACCACGGTCCACGCGCTTCGCCTCGCTGACCTTATCTATCCCGAGGGCCACCCTCGCTACGGCGAGACCGGACCCGTTTTCGCGTTCCTCGTCGATCACCCGGATGGTCCTGTGCTCGTGGACACCGGCATCGGCCCGCCGCACCAACTCATCGACCGGCTCTACAAACCCGCCCGCTACCCGCTTGAGGAAGCCCTCGCCGGCCTCGGTCTCGCGCCTAAGGACGTCCGTCTCATCGTTAATACGCACCTGCACTTCGACCACTGCGGCGGCAACCAGTTCTTTCCGGGGCGGCCACTCCTCGTGCAAAGACGCGAGCGCGAGGCTGCCGGTGCGCCGGGGTACACCCTCCCTCACTGGGTCGAATTCTCGGACGCCAATTACCGGCTATTAGACGGAGACAGCGAGCTGCTGCCTGGTCTTCGTGTCCTGCCGACGCGCCACACGCCCGGCCATCAGTCTGTCGTTGTCGATACGGACAACGGCGCAGTCGTCATCGCCGGTCAGGTAACCGAGACGGCCGCAGAATTCGAGGCTGAGCAAGAGGAGTCGTCGATCCAGAAGCTCAAGTCCTTTCGGCCAGTTCGCGTCTTCTTCAGCCACGACTATGCTACTTGGCCGTACGGCTGAGTATCCGCATCGCTATAATCGCCACCACACCAGATTAAAGGGAGCGAGCCAATGCCGAACTTCACGGACATCCTCTACCAAACGCACCACCGCGTCCGCGGCGCCGCCTGGATCACCATCAACCGCCCGGAGGTCATGAACGCCTTCACCGGCCACACGCTCACGGAAATGCGCGACGCTGTGGAAGCTGCATCCGGCGACCCAGAGGTCGGTGTGGTTGTGATCACCGGCGCCGGCGACCGCGCCTTCTGCGCCGGCGGCGACGTGCGCTGGCTGCAGGAAGTCCAGCGCGAGGGCGCGGCAAACGCCGCGCCCGTCGACCCGCACGCGGGCATCGAGGACTGCCTGAAGCCCGTCATCGCCCGCGTCAACGGATACTCCGTCGGCGGCGGCAATCATCTCGCCTACTTCGCCGACTTCACCGTCGCCTCTGAGCGCGCGACCTTCGCGCAGGTCGGCCCGCGCGTCGGCAGCCCTGCCGCCGGCTACTTCGTCGCCTATCTCACACACGTCGTCGGCGCCAAGAAGGCCAAAGAAATCTGGATGCTCTGCCGCCGCTACACCGCCCAGGATGCGCTCGAGATGGGTCTCGTCAACGCCGTCGTCCCGCACGAAAAGCTCGACGATGAGGTCGATCGCTGGTGCGAGGAGTTGCTCGCCAAGAGCCCCAGCTGCCTCAAGATCCTCAAGGCTTCCTTCCGCACCCTCTACCAGCCGCTTCGAGAGGCTTCCCGCCGGGACTGGGTCGCCGAGATCGCCCCCGACTTCTACCGAAGCGGCGAGGCAGACGAGGGCAAGAACGCCTTCCTCCAGCGCCGCGAGCCAGACTTCTCCCGCTTCCCGCGCTGACCCGTCAGGCGGTCTTTACGGCAGCCGCCGCCGGTACATCAGCGAGCGATACGGCGGGGTAAGCGACAGCGCCTGGTTGGAGATGCGCAGGCTATCGCTACCGCGGCGGAGCGAGCGCCTGCACCCAACTCTCTGGATCGCGCCCGGCGAATCGATAGACGCTCGAAGCTGTCCGCACTTCGAAGTTCGATTGAACTAGACGGCGGAAGGCGGGGACGAGCATCCAGACGTTCAGCAGCGCCGCAGCGAAGGTGCTCAAGTGGCGTCTCGGAGCAACATTG
>VBEJ01000193.1 GCA_005882985.1 Chloroflexota bacterium | reverse complement strand
TTCCGTCTCTGCGGTGGCGACATGATAGCACCCATTCCGTATACTACGGGCGCTATGCCCGAGAACGAGGGGCCGCAGCCTCTGTCCGGCAAGGTCGCGGTCGTCACCGGCGCCGGACGCCATCGCGGCATCGGTCGCCATATCGCTCTGGCGCTCGCCCGTGACGGCGCCGATGTTGTGGTCACAGGATCCGGACGCCCGCCCGAGACCTTCCCGCCGGATGAGCGCGAGATGGGCTGGCGCGACATCGACTCGGTCGCGGACGAAGTCAAGGCCATCGGCCGCCGGGCCCTCCCGCTCGTCGTCGACATCACGAAGCCGGATGAGTGCGATCGGCTCACAGACGAAACGAGGCGCGAATTCGGACGCATCGACATCCTCGTGAACAACGCAGCTGCCGGCCGCCGGCGCGACCGCGTCCCGCTGCTTGACCTCGAAGAGAGCGAGTGGCGGCGCGTGCTCGACGTAAACCTGAACGGCACGTTCCTGGTCACGAAGGCCGTCGGCCGCGCCCTCGTCGAGCAGGGCGAAGGCGGCCGCATCGTCAATATCGGCTCCGTCGCCGGCCGCCAGGGCCTGCCCAGCTTCGGCGCCTACGCCGTCACGAAGGCCGGCCTCGTCCTCTTCACGCAGGTTCTCGCCGCCGAGCTAGCCGCTCACAAAATCAACGTCAACTGCGTCTGCCCGGGCCTTACCGACACCTACCGCATGGAAGACGTCACCCGCCCCGGTCCCATTCGCGATGCCGTTATGAACACGATCCCCCTCCGTCGCCCCGGCGAGCCCGAAGAGGTCGGCGAACTGGTCGCTTTCCTCTGCGGCCCCGGTGCCTCCTACGTCCACGGCCAGACCATCAACATCGATGGCGGCCGGCTCATGATGTGAAGGCATCGCCCGGCAATCGCGAATATCACTGCTCCTCCGGCCGGATTCGCCTAGCGGTCCAGACGGAGGAGCAGTGGCATTCCCTCGCCGTCTGCCTCGGCCGCCCTGAACTCGCCTACGAAGGCGCGTGGGAAGCGGTGCGCGATTCCCCACCGGACGGAGGCATCGCGCGCGTGCTCGAGGAGATGTTCGCGGAGGACCCGGCGCACGTTTGGGCGAAGCGTCTGCAAGCGCGTGGCGTGCCATGTGAAGGGCCGATCTTCCGCGAAGAGACGTAGGGTCGCAGCACACGAGCGGAAGAATCCCATCTGCATCGCCAGTGGCCATTCGCCCTCTGCGTAAGGTCGGTTTTCACCGTGTGCTGCGCCCTAAAGGCTGGCCGGTCATGAAACTGGTCCGGTTCAGTACAATACGCCTGAAACGAGAATCGAGGGACACCCATGGACTACGAACTCTCCGACGCCCATAAACTCATTCGCGACGCCGCCCGCCGCATCGCCCGCGAGAAGGTCGCGCCCCGCGCAGCCGAGCTCGACGAGAGCGGCGAGTACCCGCAGGACATCTTCGGTGTCTTCGCCGAGGCCGGCCTTCTCGGCCTCACCATCCCGGAGCAGTACGGCGGCTCCGGCGCCGGCTTCCTCGCCCTCGCGCTCGCCGTCGAGGAGACAGCCAAGCACGACAACGCCTGCTCGCTCATCCTCCTCCTCGCGGCGCTCTCCACGCAGCCAATCAACCTCGGTGGCTCAGACCAACAAAAGCGCGAATGGCTCGCGAAGTCGGCCACGGGCGCCATCAAGGGCGCCTTTTGCCTCACCGAGCCGAACACCGGCTCCGACGCCGCCAACCTCGAGTCCCGCGCCCGCCGCGACGGCGACGACTACGTCATCGACGGCGAAAAGGTCTTCATATCGGGCGGCTCCGTCGCCGACTACGTCTGCTTCTTCGCCAAGACGGCAGAAGATGGAGCATCCGCCATCTCTGGCTTCATCGTGCCCACCAATTCTCCCGGCTACTCCGTCCCCCGCTGCGACCGCAAGATGGGCGTGATGGGCGTCCCGACCGCGAACATCGTCCTTCAGGACTGCCGTGTTTCCGCGGCAAACCGCATCGGCGACGAGGGACGCGGCTTTCGCACCGCCATGCTCACACTGAACACCTGCCGTCCGGTCGTCGGCGCTCGCGGCCTCGGCCTCGCCGAAGGGTGCATCGCCTATGCGCTCGACTACGCCCGCGAGCGCAAGACGTTCGGCGTCCCACTCGTGGACCACCAGGCGATCCAGTTCATGCTCGCCGACGCTGCCATCGAGATCGAAGCCTCACGTCACCTCGTCTACCACGCGGCCACGCTCGTTGATCAAGGCAAGTACGACCGCCAGCACGCGCCCTATCTCTCGATGGCCAAGACGATGGCCACCGAGATGGCGAACCGCGTCGCCTCGAACGCCATCCAGATCCTGGGCGCCCAGGGATACATGAAAGACCACCCGCTCGAGCGCCACTACCGCGACGCCCGGCAGCTCATGATCGTCGAAGGAACGTCGCAGATCCAGCGGCTGGTCATCGCCCGTGCCATGATCCAGGGCGAGATCAACTACTGGTAACCTGCGTCATCCCCAGCGGCGATCACACTCGCGCGCCCCCGTTCTCGGCTTCCCTAAGGATCCGAGGCCGGATTAGCTTCCGCGCGCTGCAACGTTACGACGTCAGCCGTCTTGGCCCGGCTGCGATCTTCGTTTAACCGGCCCGTAACACTCCCCTAACGCCCGCGTAACACGCCCGCCCGACAATTGAGCTGTGATGGACAACGCGAGCCGCCCCTCACCGCGTGCCCTCCGGTCGGAGAGCGGTCGTGTTCCGTCCACTCCCTTTGGGCCGCGGAGGCGAGGGCGGCTCACCCCCTACCCTCGCCTCCGCTCATATATCCGG
>VBEJ01000091.1 GCA_005882985.1 Chloroflexota bacterium | reverse complement strand
CCGATGAGGTCTGTGTTGTCCTGGCCGGTCTCATTCGGATCGCCTCCACCGCCGCCATCGCCTATCGATAGATACAAGTAGCCGTCAGGCCCGAACAGCAGACGGCCGCCGTTATGGTTGCTCTGAGCGATCTCCTGGTCAATGTCGAGCACGACCGTCTCGCTGGCTTCGATCATGTCGTTGTTTACGACAGGCATCCGCGCGATCCGTGAGCAACGCACGATCGGCGCGCACCTCGCCGCGAGCGGCGTGTAATACACATACACACGGCTGTCGCCGACGAAGTTCGGAGAGAACGCCAATGACAGCAGACCTTCCTCCGATCCGGCGCCTCCACCTCTTATCAGGCCCGTCAGGTTACCGAATTCCGTCCGGGCGAAAGCGTTCGTCAGTGAGACACGCCACACCATCCCGCCCTGAGTGACCACCACCGCCTCGGTTGGCCGGCCCGGGATCAGTGCAAAGTCCACCATTGAGCCGACGTTTGCGCTAGTCACGTCTTGCACAAGCGCGTAGGCGTTCGGCGTCGGCGCGGCTTGCGCTACTGGAACATCACCCTGGGCTCCCGCCAGCGACAAGAGTGTCACAACCGCCAGTAGTGCGAAGAGCCGCACGCCGCGCGTGCTCAGGCCGTGCTCTCGCGCGTAGGACATGGTCGTCCGCCCTTGGCTACCTGCAGGGATGTCAGAGTCGCAATCACGCAATTTCGCATGCATATATAGCCTCCTCCCCTAAACTCCGGCCAGGCATCATTATACCCGCCGCCGCCTCCCGTGGACCGCCGGAGGCCGCGCCTATTCGCCCTGCTGCGTCTCCTGCGGTCTGCACCCCGGAGGCGCGAACGGGTTCGCCACTCCCCAGCCCGCAGCAGGGCACACATCCATCCCGGCCCCCGCGCACCGCTTTCGGGCCGTAAGGTCCGGTTCAGCGAGCGGCCCACCGATAGTGAGTATCGGCCGCCGCGCGAGTCCCGCCGACACCAGGCGGTTAGCTGTGCGTTGTCCTGCAAGCGATAAAGGCTGCCGCAGCGCATCACAAACAGCGCGCTGCCCCCCACTTCCTGGAGCAGCGTTCCCTCCTGCGGCCCCTCTGGAATCGAGCCGAGGCCACCCGGCGGCACGATCGTTACCTGCGAGGAAAGCGACCCCGCTGATATCAACTCAGCCCGCCGGTTGGCGTCGGTCAGAGCGAACTTCATCCCGGAAGCGACCTGCCACTCGGCATCGCCACCCAGTTCCTGCACGCGCGTGCCGTCCCGCGGCGCGGTCGGCAGCCCCGCGAGCGCGCCGTCCGGGACGATGTTCAACCGCCACTCCATAGCGCCCTTGCGCACAAGCTGATTTCGCACCATAGCATCGGGGAGCGGGAACTTCGCTCCGGCCGCTATCTGCCACTCCGAGCCGCTAGTCAGCTCTCGTACCCGTGAGCCATCATGCGGCGTAGTCGGTATCTGTGCCAGCGCCCCCCACGGCACGATGTACAGCGGCCCTTCCAGGGCGCCCGCGCCAATTAACGCGTCCCTGACCTCCGGCGATGGCAAAGGGAATCTAGCTCCGGCCGTAATCTGCCATTCGGATGGGCCGCTCAGTTCCGCCAGGCGCGTGCCGTCCCTGGGCACGTTCGGTATCTGGTTCAGGCTACCCGGCGCTATGGTGTGAACCGGAGCGTACCCCAACCCCAGGGCATAAAGGGCATCCGGGCTTGGTATCGCAAATTTTGCTCCGGCATAGACCACATAGACAGTCGGCGAGCCGGCCTCCTGGAGGAGCGTACCGTCCCACGGGACGTCGGCCACCGTCTGGAGCATCCCATCCCCCACGATCCAGTAGTCTCCGAGGCGGCGGCCCATAGCTGCGAGAGCGTCGGGGTTCGGAATATGGAACTTCGCCCCGCTGTGCAGCACATAAAGCGCGGGACTCGACGCTTCCTTAAGGATGCAGCCATCCCACGGACAGGGCGACCAGACCCAGTACGATGGCCAGGCCGAGGCCACGGCTGGAGCCGGTTCCCAGATGTTCCAGGCGGCTTCCCAGACCTCTGGCCGTACCACTCCGCGCCGCCAGATACTCACCCGCGACGAACCGGCGGACCGAGCGGCGTCCATCGCCGCCAGGAACTTATCCCCGCTCGTATCCCCCTCAAGCATCGGGATGTACTCAAGCGACCGCCCCGGGGCTAGCCAGCTCAGATCGGCGCGCGCCTGGCTCACACAGCCGTTCGGGTCAGCCCAGATTCCCTGGTCCGTGTACACTTCCCAGTAGCACATAGGCAGCGCCGCATTCGCTGTCGCCAGCCACTTCCAGGTGCCCGAGTCCTGCCATGTCCATTCGCGTGGATCGTATATCACGCCCAGAGTTGCCTCTGGCCGCTCGGACCTCAGGCGCCACCAGAACTGTTCCGCCAGGTAGTTACAGTCCCAATAACAGAACCCGTCGAACGGTTCCACGTCCGCGTAAAGCGCCTTCACCCCCGTGTCCAGCACGTCCTCCGCCATCCTCACCTGGTCTTCGACGTCAACTCCCTTAGGGACGAACCACGCAACCACCTCGATCCCCTTCGCGTTGTAGTCGGCGATCAGACGCCTCAGGCTTGCTGGCCCCGTGACTGCTTTCGAGTTTCCATCATAGGTGGACATCCAGTCGGTCCCGTCGTGCGTCTTTACATGCACCGTCCCGACGGGCAGGAGAGTATCATCGCCCTCTACGCCGGGATAGTCTTGCCCGAACTGCCAGACGACAGTCTCGATTTCTATGGCATTGGCGGGCTGCGGGGCCAAATCCACGCCGAAATGCTGGCCGCCTGCGGCCAGCAGAGTGAGCAAGACTAATGAAACGACTAATCGGCGCATGCGCTCCGCCCCGAACCCATCTGGGCACGAAGATATGCTTGCAGGGATGCACCCCCGAACACGTGTCGTTCTCAGGCTATCCGATAGAGCGGAGGGCAGTCAACATAATGATCCGTCAGAGGAAGAGACACCGATGTGCCCCAGGAACATCTCCTTGATGATCACCAGATAGTAGTATAGGGAGACGAAGCTCATCGTCACGGCCACCCCGGCCAGCCACAGCAGGTCCTGGTCCGCCGCCGCCTGGAACAAGATAAACTTCGTCGCGAATCCCGCGAACAGTGGCATGCCCGCTAGCGAGAATAGGGCTATCGACAGCGACACAGCGAGGAACGGCGCCGTATCGCGCAATCCCGCAAAGTCCTTGATCTCTTCCTTGCCAGTCCAATTATAGAAGATAATCACGCACACGAACGCCGCCAGGTTCGTCACCACGTAGCCCATCATGTGCATCACGAGTGCACTCCCCGACTCGGGCGACAGCGCGGCGATCCCCATCAGGAGGTAACCCACCTGCCCGATGCTCGAATAAGCTAGCAGCCGCTTGATGTTGCTCTGCTGGATCGCGACCAGGTTCCCAAGCACCATCGTCGCCACCGACAGCGCAGCGATGAAGTAGCGCCAGTCGTCGATTTTGGGCTCGAACGCCTCCGCGAATAGCTTCAAGAAGAGTGCGAACCCGCCCGACTTCGATATCGCGGATATGAGCGCCGTCACCGGCAACGGAGCGCCCTCGTAAGCGTCCGGCGTCCACATGTGGAATGGCACGGCCGCCACCTTGAACCCCAGCCCCGCCATGATTAGCGCCAGCCCCAAGAACAATGCCTCGTCGATCCCGCCTGTGTCTTTCGACAGCGCCCTGCCGATCTCGCTAAAGTGTGTCGACCCCGTAGCACCACGGCGAGAAGGATGAAAGCGTAATACTCCCCGGCGTGCAGCAGGCGCTCTTTGACGAACCGCGCGGAGGCCACGCAGGCGAAAACTCCGATCAAGCCGAAAAATACTCGGAACAGCGTAGTGTAGTCATTGATGTCGACCAGACCCGCGAAGTTCGTGTCGTTGTCCACCCAGATCAGCGAGACGAGGACAGAGATGAGTGCGCCGCCAGCCGCGATATAGCCGAGCCACTCCTTATCGAGGCGCTGCCAGCGCCCGAGCCCGTCGGCCGGCCAGAACAGGTCGAGCATGATGAGCAGACCGGCCCACGCCACGAGAATGTATTCCGGGCTCAGAAGCTTCCAGTCGAAATTCGCGTCCGGCATCAGGACGTGATTCCAGGTATGTTGCGCACGCTGTCCGAGATGCGGTCAATGAACGGCGTCGGCCAGAGGCCCATGAACAGCAAGAACGCGATCAGCAGCGCCGCCGCGAACTGCTCGCCCAGGCGCATCTCCTTCAGGTTTTCCCACTGCTCGTTCAGCGGCCCGAAGTAGGCCCGCGCCAGCATCCGTAGGATATACGTCGCCGTTATCGCCGCCGCAAGGATGCCGGCCGCGCCCGCCCAGTAATAACCTGCCTGGAACGTTCCCACGAAAATATGGAACTCCGCGACAAATCCCGCTAGCCCCGGCAGCCCGAGCGACGATAATCCCGCTATCGCCCAGAACGCCGAGTGCCGTGGCATCTTCTTCGCGATCCCGCCGAAGATCGTCATGTCGCGTGTGTGCGCCTGGTCGTATACAGCGCCGACGTTCGTAAACATGAGCGCCGTCATCGCTCCGTGCGCGAACATCTGCAGCACTGCCCCGTTGACGCCGATGTCGTTCATCGTCGCCAGCCCCATCAGCACGTAACCCATGTGGCTGACGCTCGAGTAGCCGACCATGTACTTCAGGTCTGTCTGCGCCAGCGCCGAGACCGCCCCATACAGCGCGCCGATCACGCCCAGCGTCATCAGCACCGGCGCCCAGAACTCCGCTCCTGCGGGCAGCAGCGTCATCCCCACGCGCAGAATGCCGAACGCCCCGAGCTTCATGAGCACGCCTGCGTGCAGCATCGAAACGCCCGTGGGCGCCGCCACATGGCCGTCCGGTGACCACGTATGGAAGGGCCACATTCCCGCCAGCACGCCGAAGCCGATCATGTAGAAAGGGAACACCGCTTTCTGGAAGCCGGAGTCGTATTGCACTTGCCCGAGCACCGGCAGGTCGAAAGTGCCCCGATCTGCCTCCACGAACGTCGCGAAGATGCCGACGAAGATCAGCACGCTCCCCGCGACGAGATAGAGCACGAGCTTCATCGCCCCGTACTCCTTGGTGCGGACGAAGGTCCCGAAGTTGCTGCTCGCCCCCCAAACCGCGATTAGCAGGTACATCGGCAGCACTGCGACCTCGTACCAGAAGAACAGGAAGAACAGGTCTTGCGACTCGAAGACTCCGAAAACGCCCGCGACCAGCAAGAACAGCAAGACGAAGAAGTCCTTGTTCCGGTAGCTGATGTTCCAGGAGACGAACACCGCGGCGAAGATTACGAGGCCCGTCAGCATCACGAGGGGCGCAGCGATCCCGTCGACGGCAAGGTGTAGCGAGATCCCGTGCTTCCCAAGGAATCCAACGTTCTCTAGCCAGTCGACGCGGAACCCGAACCGCAGCCCCCTGCTGCCCTGGAACTCGTAGGCAAAGAAGACGATGATCGACAGGACGAACTGCGCCCCCGCCGAGAGCAGCGATATGTATCGCACAAGCTGCGGATAGCGCGACGGTACAGCCATGATCACGACAGCAGTGCAGACGGGAATTGCGATCAGCGCGAAAAGAACTCCGCCCATGGCTACAACCTCAGGACCAACAGCAACACTGCCAGTCCGATCACGCCCGCAACTATCGCCAGCGCATAGTTCGGCAGCTTGCCGGTTTCCAGAAACTTCAACTCAAACCCAGCGAATAGCCCGAGCCCTGCCGAGCCATCCACGGCCGTATCGTTAACGATATTGCGGTCAAACCAGGCTACAATCGTGCCGAGTGTCAGGACGACGCGGTCGATGACCCACTGGTAAGCATCGTCGATGTAGTATCGGTTGCGCAGCGTCTCATAAGCGGGTTGCAGTGCCTCTCCTGCCCGCCGTGCCGGTTCCGCCTTTTCCGACCAGAAATACCAGCCGGTCACTATTCCACCGACGGCCAACGCCGTCGAGAAAATCGCCACGTCCCAGGCGAAGTCAAACGGCTCCGGATCCTCAAAGAACACGAACTTGCCGAAGCCTCCGGGGAAGCCCAACGCCTCCCCCACAAAGCCGAACACGACGAAACCGCCTACCGCTGTCAGGACGGCAAGCAGAACAAGCGGCAGCGTCATCAACGGTTCGGCGTCGTGCGAATGTCCCCATGCAACACGGTCTCTCGCTTCGAAAAGGAACGTACGTACGAACAGCCGCGTCATGTACAGGGCCGTAACAAACACGCTGATCAGGGCGAGCATGTAGAGGACTACGCTCCGATGCTGGTCCACCGCGTGCAGCACCTCGTCCTTCGCCCAGAATCCGGAAAGCGGTATCACTCCGATCATCGCCAGCGTGCCAATTCCGAAGACAGCCGCTGTCACGGGCATTTTCGCCGCCAGACCGCCCAGCTCTCGGATGTCTTGCTTCTCCGTCGCGTGGATCACCGATCCCGATGCCAGGAAGAGCAGCGCCTTAAAGAACCCGTGCACGAACAGGTAAAGCATCGCCGCCGTGACCGAGCCGGAACCAAGCGCGACGAACATCAAGCCAAGGCTGTTCAGCGTCGAGTAAGCGATCACCCGCTTAATGTCCGTCTCGACCAGACCCATCGTCGCCGACATAAGCACCGTGATCAGCCCCAGAGCTGCCACGACGTCCAGGGCAATGTCGTCCGCCAGCACGAACAGCGGGAACATTCGCGCGACCATATACACGCCTGCGACAACCATCGTCGCCGCGTGGATCAGCGCTGAGACCGGCGTCGGGCCCTCCATGGCGTCCGGCAGCCAGACGTGCAGCGGGAACTGTCCCGACTTGCCCACAGCGCCCGCGAACAAGAACAGCACCGCGATCGTCAGGTACGCGTTTCCGCTCAGCCCCAGCCCGCCGATGTCCGCGTCCCTGAATCCCCCCCGTTCGGCGAAGTCGAAGATTTCTGTGATGTCGAACGTCCCCGCCTCACGCCACAGCAAAAGTATGCCTATCAGGAAGCCGACGTCGCCGATCCGGGTCGTAATGAACGCCTTCTTCGCCGCCTCTGCGGCCGAACGCCGCTCCCACCAGAACCCGATCAGCAAGAACGAGCAGAACCCGACACCCTCCCAGGCGGCGTAGAGCAATAAAAGGTTGTCCGCCAGTACCAGCGTCAGCATCGATGCGGCGAACAGCGACATGCAGGTGAAGTACCAACCATACTTCGGATCGCCCCTCATATAGGCCACCGAGTACACCTGCACAAGCAGCGCCACGAACGACACGACCGCAAGCATCACGATCGTGATCTGGTCTACAAAGAATCCCAGCCGTATCTCGAAGTTGTCGAACTGGACCCACTTCCAGCTCTTCTCCGCAGAAACGAAGTCCGTCCCGTTCGCCTTGTCCAAGAAGTCAGCAAGCACGGGAAAGAACAACACAAATGCCCCCGCGATTGCAGCGATCGCGATGAAATCGCCTCCCCGCGGCAGGTACTTACCGAACAGCAACAGCACAACGAATGCTGCCGCCGGAAGCGCGGGGATGAGGTACGCTTCCTGCGCTCCCACCCTGCTACTTCCTTCTCACCAACTCGCGCCTGGGTCTTACCACTTCATCATGTCCGCTTCGTCCACGTTCGCTGTTGACTTGTTCCGGTACAGGCGCAAAATGATCGCCAGCGCGAGTCCGACCTCTGCCGCCGCGATCGTGATCACGAAGACCGCGAAGATCAGGCCCGTGAACGCTTGCGGCGAAAGGTAAACCGCAAATGCGATGAAGTTGATGCTCACCGCCTGGAGCATTAGCTCGACCGACATCAAGATCAGCACGGCGTTACGCCGGGCCAGGACGCCGTAAATCCCAAGCGAGAACAGAATAGAGCTGAGGACAAGAAAGTTGTTGATCGGGATCAATGTCCTTGACCCCCCTGACCGCCGATCTTCTTCCTCCTTCCTCCTTCCTCCTTCCGGGTCTTAGTCACTCCCCTTCCTCCCCGCGGGCTAGGACGATCGCGCCTAGCAACGCCACCATCAGCACTAGCGAGGCGACCTCGAACGGCACTGCCCAGGTCGTGAACAAATCGTTCCCGATCTGCTCGATCGATATCACATTGATCTTGTCCGTCTCCCCCGGCCAGTCCGTGCTTACCATCGAAAAGATCGACACCGCCATAAATGCGCCGGCCGCCAGCGCCGCAAACGGCCGTTGCGGACCGTCAAGCGCCGCCGGCAAGTCCCGCACACGCGTCAGCATCATCGCGAACAGCACCAGGATCGTAACCGCGCCGCCATAAATCAGCACCTGCACGATCGCGAGAAACTCCGCCGATAGAAGGATGAAGATCCCAGCGACCGACAGCAGCGACAGAATTAGAAACAGCGCGGAGTGCACGACATTGCGGGCCGTGACTACCCCAATAGCGCCAACGACAGTCGGGACGGCGATAACGTAGAAGATGACCTCTTCGTACGTCATTCCGCTGGCTCGACCGTTACGCTATCGCCGCGCGAGATACGACCTCCCGTTGTCACGGTTACCGCCACACCGACCGCCGGTAGTTCCTTGCCGACAACGGGCATCAGCACTCGGTGGTGATCTGCGACCGTACGCAGAATCGCGGGGTCGTTCGGCAGGTCTCCCTGCGGAAGCGTGGTCATGACGCAGCGCACCATCGCGTCGATCACCTCGAGGCGCACTACATCCCCTACAGTGAGGGGCTTGCCAATCCAACTGTCTCCAACATAACCGCCCTCGCCATCCGTCGCCTCGATCACGATATTCGGCCGAAACCGCCGCGCCTCCCAGCGCCCCTCTGGGTATAGCTCTCGCAGCTTCGCGAGCGTGCTGGTTGTGAGCAAGTGGAGTGGGGTGTAGTCGAAGAACGTCTGCGGTGCGCGCAGGCCCAACGGCAGAGTCGTCAGGCTGTCGCCCTCCGGGTTCTCGACCGGCCGCCCGATCGGAGCCTGATACTCGAACCAGAAGTGCTCGAAGATTGCCAGGTTTGCCTCCGGCTGCTTAAGGGTTACTTCGCGGCCCGAGAATTGCGAGAGCAAAGAGAGCGCGTCCGCATCGTCGCTCCGGAAGGCTGTGCCATCCGGCAACGTTATTCGCACCGCCGGAAGTGGCTGGCCAATAGGGGGCGGTTCGACGTACTCCGCGCGGCATTCGAACATGCTCGCCCACTTGCGCGGGTTCTTCGCGCTGACGATCTGGCCGGTATCGTTGTCGACGAGCGCGTAGCCCCGATCGCCGGCAATGCCGCGCTCGGTGATGTCCGCGCCCTCAACCTCCTCACCCATCATAGATTTGACGGGGTAGCGATGGAGCGACGCTACAGTTCCAGCGGTGACGGCGGTTGGGCTCGGCACGGCTTCTATGGCCCTGCTACCCCTCGCCGCCTTCCTTTTCCGGCCCCTCCCCGGCCTCCGCCGGCTTCTGCCCCGCCGAGGGAGCAGTGCCACCCTCGCCCGCTTGTGCGTGGCTCTCTGGCGCCTCCGCCGTGGCCCGCTCGGTGCGCGCTTGGCTGCCGGCCGGCACCTCTGCCGTCGGATCAGCCGTCGGCGTCGGCGCCGACGGCTTGTCGGGCGATGTCCCGTGATGCTTCTCCAACGAGGCCGCCTCGGCCGCGCGCTCTTCCTCTTCGTCCATCTTCGGCGCCCACCCGGAGTGCGCAACCCCCATCGGTTCCCGGAACGGCGTCTCGAGCTCTCCGGTCTTCGACTGCCGAAGCAATGCCGGCAGGTCCATGACCAGATCCTGCCGGTCGTAGCGCGACAACTCGACGCCCTGCCAAGTGTTGTTCATGACAATCGCATCGAAGTTACACACTTCGACGCAGATGTCGCAGCGCATACAGCGCGCATAGTCGATGTAAAACTTGTCGACGATCTTCTTGCGCTTGCTCTTGCCCGCGGCGAAATTTGGGTTGTCCTTCATCGTCACCGTCATGCAATCGACGGGACAATAGCGCGCGCAGACCTGACAGCCCGTGCAAAACGGCTCGCTGATATCGAAGTCCCAGAGCAAGACGGGAAGCCCGCGCGAGCGGTGCGGCAGCGTCTTCTTCTCGGTCGGGTACTGCACCGTTACCGGCCGCCGCAGCGCCGCCTTCACCGTGGTCTGGATCGCCTTCAGTACGCCTAGCACTAAAGCACACTCCCTACCGTTTGGTAGCCCGGTTGATAGCGAACGCCGGTCGCCCTCGCTGCTCGATACGTTAAGTAGACTGCCCCGGCCGCAGCGGCACCGGAAAGTGGAATGAGGATCTCGTTCGGCCAGTCGTACACGAGCACCAAGCCATTGATTATGATTTGAAGGAACGCGAAGGGCAACAAAAGCTGCCAGCAGAACGACATCATCTGGTCGATCCGCAGCCGCGGCAGGCTGGCCCGCATCCACATGAAGAAGAAGATGAACGTCCCTGTCTTCACCGCCATCATCGCAACTTGAGCCGCCACCGGCACGCTCGCATCGAACACGCTCCAGGGCCATTGCCAACCGCCCAGGAAGATTAGCGATCCGAGGATCGAGATGAGGACCAGGTTCACGAACTCGCCGAGCTGAAACATCGACCAGCGTATCCCTGAATATTCAACGAAAGGCCCACCCACGACCTCAGACTCCGCGACCGGGATGTCGAACGGCTGCCGGTAAAGCTCGGCCAGCCCGGCGATCGCGAAGATGATGAACGCCAGCGACTGGTACGCGATGTTCGGTGTGTCTTCCTGTGCTCCGACGATCACCGCGAGGTTCAGGCTCTGCGACAGCATCGCCACCGCCAGTATTGCCATGACAAGCGGTATCTCGTAGCTGATTAGCTGCGCGGCCGCCCGCACGCCACCCAACAGCGCGTACTTGTTGTCGGAGCCCCAGCCGGCCATCACAAAGCCCACGATGGAAAGTCCGGAAACCGCGACGAAGTAGAATAGGCCGAGCGTCAGGTTCTTAATGAACAGGTCCGCCGTGAACGGTATCGCGACGACTGCCATAAACACCGGCACGACGATCACGAAGGGCGCCAGCTCAAACACCCAGCGGTCCGCCGTCTGCGGGCGCACGTCTTCCTTCGTTAACAGCTTGATCGTGTCCGCTACCCCTTGGAGCGTCCCGTAAGGCCCCACGCGCATCGGCCCCAATCGCATCTGCAGACGGCCAATGACCTTCCGCTCAACCCAGGTCAGAATGATTACCGTCACCGGCACCAGCAGCGCGATGATCGCCAGCCGTGCCAGCGACTCCAGCCACGGGTTATGCGAGATCAGCACTAAGGACACGAGCGACCTTCCCCTTCGCTCACCGGTCCACCTCGCACAGTACGATATCGATGGACCCCAGGATGATAATCACGTCGGACACGAAATTCCCCACTGCCATCGCCCTCAACGCCGAGAGGTTCGAGAAAGACGCGCCGCGTACCTTGTGCCGCCACGGCTTGTCGCTGCCCTGCGACACCAAATACACGCCGTACTCGCCGCGCGGGCTCTCCACTCGCATGTACACTTCACCGGCCGGCACGCGTAGCACGCGCTTTAGCCCCTCCGCCATAATCGGCCCTTCCGGCATCGTCTCCAACGCCTGCCTCACAATTCGCGCTGATTGGTGCATCTCCTCCAGCCGGACGACCAGCTTGTCATACACATCCCCTCGCTTGCCGGTTGGGATATCGAACTGGAAGCGGTCGTAGATGGAGTACGGCTCGGCGCGACGTATATCGTGGGCAAGTCCTGTAGCGCGAAGCATCGGGCCGGACAGTCCCCAGTTGATCGCGTCTTCCGGCGTGACTGGACTGAGCCCCCGGCAGCGGGCTAATACCACCTCGTTCTCCATCATCAGCCCGTCCAATTGCTCGACGCCGCGCTCGACGCTGTCGAGGACCTGCATACAGCGCTGACGGAAGTTGTCGGGCAAGTCCCACGCAACGCCGCCGGGGCGGAAGTAGTTGTACATCATCCGCTCGCCGGTGACCTCTTCGAACAGGTCCTGGATCGTCTCCCTGTCCCTGAATGCGTACATGAAGGACGTCCCGAACAGCCCGATGTCAGTCCCGAACGCCCCGAAGAACATCAGGTGGCTGGCGATGCGGTTTATCTCGGCGAGTATCACGCGGATATATTCGGCGCGCTCGGGTGGCTTGATGCCGGCCAGCTTCTCGACCGCCTCCACGTAGCAGTGCTCAGTGTTGAACTGCGCCAGGTAGTCCGTCCGGTCGTGATAGCCGATCACCTGCCGGTAATCGCAGTTCTCGGGGAGCTTCTCATTTCCCCGGTGCATGTAGCCGATCACGGGGTCAAGATCGACGACAAGCTCGCCGTCGACCGTCAACACCATGCGAAAAACGCCATGCGTCGCC
The DNA here is from genome assembly GCA_005882985.1 of Chloroflexota bacterium. Classification (GTDB taxonomy): domain Bacteria; phylum Chloroflexota; class Dehalococcoidia; order SM23-28-2; family RBG-16-64-32; genus CF-163. The sequence continues at coordinate 1,543 of VBEJ01000091.1, read as the reverse complement.
GGATGCTGCGGCCCGACGTTGACATTGATGTCGATCGTCTCAAGATCGCTCTCGTGCGGCGGCCGCGTTTCTATCACCATCGTTATCCCGCCTGCTGCTCCTCGGCGAACTTCTTGAGCGCCTCCGCCACCGCCTGCCGTTCCGCCTCCGGCGAAAGCCCTTTCGCCCGCGCGTCTTCGCGCGCCTTCGTGATCAGCGCGGCCTTTTGCTGAGCGAGCTGGATCTTCGCCGCCCGGTCCATGGGCGCGGTGGGTACCGAGGGAGCCGCCGGTGCCTGCGCAGGCGCTGCCTGCGGCGCCGCGGCCGACTGCTCCTGCTCCTCGGAGAACTTTTTCAGCGCCTCCGCCACAATCTGCCGTTCTTCCTCCGGCGAAACACCTCTCGCCCGCGCCTCGTTGCGAGTCTTGGTGATCAGGGCCGCCTTCTGCTGCGCCAGCTGTATCTTGGCCGCGCGTTCGTCGACCGGTTTCGCGGGCGTGACCGGCGCGGCAGCCTGCCGTGCCGCGTGCTCCTCTTCGAACTTCTTGATCGCGTCCTGCACCGCTGCCTTTTCGTCCTCAGGCGAGAGTCCCTTCGCCCGTGCCTCGTCCCGCGCCTTCTTGATTACCGCAGCCTTCTGCTGCGCCATCTGGATCTTCAGCGCCTTTTCGTCCACAGGCGCGGCCACTCCGGTGGCCACGGCCATCTGCGACTTAGCCTCTTCAATCGTCTTCAGGTAGTCTTCCTGCCACTCCTCGATGTCCGCGAGCGGGTGGCTCTTGCGCATGATGTAGTATCCGAGGCCCTCCTCCGTAAGCAGCGGCCGCGGGTCGGGATGTCCATCGAAGACGATGCCGAACAGCTCTTGGGTCTCGCGCTCATGCCAGTTCGCAGTCTCCCAGAGGTGGCTTACAGACGGAACATGCGCATCCGCGACCGGGCAGCGCACCTTGATCGCTATGGAGTGGCCGTGTTTGAAGGAATGGAGGTGGTAAACCGTCTCGAGGTCCGTCAGCCAGTCAACCCCCGAAAGACAGCGCAGGTAGTCGAGCGCCAGTTGCTCGTCGTTCTTCGCCGTCTCCATAACGCGCGCGAAGTCCTCCCGTCGAACGGTCACCACTTCGTCGATCGGAGACTGCCCGATCTCCAGCGCGAGCCCCGGTAGTGATGACTGGAAGAGGCGAGCGACCGGCCCGGGCTCGATTGGTTGTGGCGGGGCGGCCGTGGCCGCTTCGTGCACCATCAGTCGGCGCCGATCTTCCCCCGCTCTTCCATGATCTTCTTCTGCAGCGCCAGGAAAGCATCCATAAGCGCCTCCGGACGTGGCGGGCATCCGGGCACGTAAACATCGACAGGAATGATCTTGTCGACACCCTGCAGCACTCGGTCGTAACGCGTATATGGGCCGCCGTTCGTCGCGCATGCTCCCATCGAGATCACCCACTTCGGGCTCGGCATCTGCTCGTAGAGCAGCTTGACCGCCGGCGCCATCTTCTTCGTTACCGTCCCCGACACGATCATCACGTCCGACTGCCTCGGCGACGGCCAGGGGACGATGCCGAAT
>VBEJ01000090.1 GCA_005882985.1 Chloroflexota bacterium | reverse complement strand
CTGTTGGCGTTGGTGTGCTTGTCGGTGTCGCCGTCGGCGAACTTGTGGCCGTGGCCGTGGCGGTCGGAGTAGCGGGTGGTGTGCTGGTAGGCGTGGCGGTTGGGGTTGTTGTCGACGTGCTTGCCGTGGCTGTTGGCGTCGCCGTTGGTGTAGCCGATGTCGTCGCACTAGCGGTTGGCTGCAAGGCTGCCAGCCAACCGGCGCTCTCACGCGCCATCGAGAACGTCCACGTCTTGCTGCCACTGTTACCGGCAGCGGCTTGGATGCCGTCGTCGTAATGTTGGCGTTTGCCGGCCAGGTCCCAGCGCGGCGTCAGGCCACCTGGACCGGTCATTGTTATGGTGGCGCTGGACGAGTTGATGGCCGCGCCGCCGATGAGCATTGCGCCTGGGGTTGTAGTCGTTACCGCCGGTACGGTGATGCTTAAAAGGGCGGTGGCATTGGCCGCGTTGGCAGCAGGTGCATCTAGCGGGCTCGCGTTGTTAACGCCGGAGTAACGGGCGATCCCGCCGCTGCCTGTTACTGCGCCCGAAAGCGTCCAGCTGTAGCTGGCCGGCTCCGCGCTGCCCGCCACGTGGTAGTAACCGTAAAGCTTCGGGTTTGTGACGCTGGTGACCGCCGCGATCTGGACCCAGCCCGCGGGCACGGCCGTGACCGTGGCGCCGTTGAGCGCGATTGACGCGACGAGGACATCGCCGGTGGCCGTCCCCGCCGGCTTAGCGATAGCGAGCGACGCGAGGGCGGTCGAGTTGGTCGTTGTGGCCGCGCTCTGGAAGACAATACCTGCCCCGGGCGCAGCTGTAGGCGTGGGAGTGGTTGAAGGGGTGGGAATAGTGGTGCAGGTCAGTCCGAAGACTGCAACCAGCCGCGTGATGTCGGTAATATCGACGAAACCATCGGGTGGATCAGGGGCAATGTCATAACGGGCGGGCGCGTTCGGCGAAGGGCCAACGGGTAGGCCGAAATTTCCTGTCAGGGTCGTAATGTCGCTGAAGTCGGAGAACGTGTCGTTGTTCATGTCCGCGGGCCAGGCGTTGTCGCTGGAGTTGTCCGCGCAGGCGTCGAGAGGGTCCGTGCCGATCGTGGCTTCGGCGCTGTCTGACCACCCGTCCCCGTCCGTGTCAGTAACAGCGAGGGCAGGCGTCGGTCCGCCGCGAAAGCCGGTGACCCCTAGCGTCAGTACGGCCAGGCTGAACACGAGGGCCAGGGTGGTCCACAGAAGAGACCTCCGTCCCCCGTTCGGCGTCTGGGCGCTGAAGCGCCGCAATTTCTGCTGCTTGCTGATGCTCAGCTCCGTCCCCTATGCCAGCATTCACGCGCGCGCCTGCATGCGTGCGCAATAGACGTTCCCCACATATGAGCATCCTTAACGTATCCCAGCGACACTGCCGACATTGAAGGAGAGACATAAGAGTTCTGTATGTATGGTCGGATGGGGGCGTGGAACACGTTGGGACAGGCTCCCGCGGGGAAGGGGAAGCGACCGCCGGCCCCTCACGACGCCTCACTCCGAGGATGGCAGTCGCTTATATGAGGCGGGTCGTCGGGTCTTCGCGCTACTGAATGGCGAAGCTATCCGTGAAGGTGCCGCCGGCGCCCCGGACGAACCGGCCGCTCAGACTCGTCGACGTAACGCTGATCTTCACGAAGCCGTAAGTCGGGTTGGCGTTGCTGCCCATCCAGCGGGTGAAGTAACCTGCTTCGGCATCGTGTGTGTCAACACTGTTGATCCCCTTGCCGCCGACACCCAGCGTCATGATGACGGTCCCCGCGCCCTTACCGTACGTTCCATCCGACCCGGTATCCACCACGCAATCGCTGTCATATGATCCGGCGTTGACACGCGAACAGCCGGTCCGCAGGGCGAGCTGCTTACTGCGGTTGAAGGCGTGATCGTGTGCCTGGAAAACGAGATCCACCTTCTTGTTAATAAGCAGGTTCATGATGTCCGGGCCGATCGAGCAAGACGCGCTGACGAGCGTAATGCAGTATTCGTGCATGCTAACGATCACCCACTTAATGCCGCGCGCCCGTGCCTGATCTATCGCGTTGGCCGTCCAGTTGTAGTGTGAGCTGCCTGCGGTGTACGAGTAGGTACCCTGACCCGGAAACGAGAGATTGGGCGAGATGTTGATGAGTCTGGCGAGCGGCCTACTAGACGGATAGTCGAAGTAGTACTCCTTGCTGTAATTGCCGGAGACTCCGCCGATCTGGTCCGGAAGACAGGCTGCGAATTTAGCGATCTGGCCGTCCGGGCCGTCATCCTCATGGTTTCCGGAGACCAGTTCGACCGGGAACGAACTGCCCATGCGCTGCTTGACGAAGTTACACCAGGAGGATTCGGGAGTGACCTCGTTGTAGCTGAAGTCGCCTATCGGTAGGAAGAAGTTCAGTCCGGCGCTGTGCGCGGCGTTGAACACCGCTGATGTGTTACTGTTCGCGCCCAGGTCGCCGGCCACGCCAAACGAGAACGGAGTTCCCGTCGCGGCGGGCGTTGGGGTAGGCGTTGGTGTTTGCGCCGGAGTCGGTGTTGGCGTCGCCGTCCGCGTTGCTGTGGCTGCTGGCGACCGCGTCGGCGTTGCTGTGACGGCGGCGGGCGTTCGTGTCGGTGATGCGCTCGGTCCCACCGTCTGACTGCCGGTCTGAATGACGAGCTCTGCGCGACCGCTGGACGCCTCCGAGGAGTTGAACGCAAAGCCGTCTGAGCTTGCGCTATCAAGGGCCATAGACATCAAGGAACCGGTCTTGCCTGCGATTGCTGAGGTTAAATCCACTTGGACCCAGACGTTGAGCGTCGTTCCGGGTGTGAAGGTGGCCATTGTCGCGCCCTTGGCTGGCTCATTGGCGAACGTGATCGCTGCTTCAGCCCAGGTATTGTCGGACACGGCCTTCAAATTAACGACTCCGCCGGAGCCATTGGTCACGAACATCCGGAGCGTTCCCTTGGAGACGCCCTGACCGGCGAAGGGGCGCAGATCGAACTTCAGGTACGATTCGCGTACCGGCGACGCGTCGACGGAAAGCGACGGGTCAGAGCCGAAATTGTCAGCGGGCAGGTCGCCGGCAACGTAGGCATCTTCGATTGCGTTCAGTGTGGTCGTGCCCAGCGCCGCGGTGGCCGCTGAAGTGGGCGCCGCTGATGGCGTCGGCGTCGCTACGCCGGTCGGAGTCACGGGCGGCGACGTTGGTGTCGCGGACGGCCCGGGAGTGTCCCCAAGCGGCTGAATCACGAGCTCCACCCGGTTGGCCGCCGCCTCCGATGAGTTGAACTCCAAGGCGTCCGTACTCAACGTCTGAAGCGCCGCAGACATGAAGGAGCCGGCCTTGCTGGCGGCGGCCGAGGTGATATCCACCTGCAGCCACCGGCCGGTTGTCGTTCCGGGGGTGAAGCCGGCGATTAGGTTTCCTTTCGCCGGCTTGTTGTTGAACGTGATCGAGGCTTCCGTCCAGCTGCTGTCAGAAACATCTCTCAGCTCAAAAGCGCCTCCGGAACCGTTCGTCACGTACATCCTTAGCGTCGCCTGCGAGACACCCTGAGAGGCGAGCGGGCGCAGGTCGAACTTCAGGTATGACTCACGGACCGGCGAGGCATCGGCATCGAGCAAAATGTCGGAGCCGAAATTGTCGTTTGGCAACTCGCCGGCCACGTAGGCATCATCGATGGGGTTCATGGTTACGGGAGACAACACGGCCGCGGCAGCCGGATCAGCCGCAGGAACTGCGGTTAGAATGGCGCCCAGGCCCGCGACACCGGTGGCGTCTTGCGGCGACGCGATCGCTCCGAGGGCGAGGAGCAGGCCGAGGCCGAGGCCGATGATTGCCACCGCACCCAGGTAAGAGTAAGTGGGGACACTGTCGTTGGCCGCCGCCTGCAGGATCGTTCGCAGTATCGGCCAGCCGTCCTTGAAGGCGCTCAGATTGTTGGCCCCGTTGTGGCGGGCCGATTCACCCCTCGGAATCTCCGCCGTCGGGAGACCGGTGTGATGCGCCTTGATGCTGATCTCCGTTTCGATTTCGAACCCGCTCCAGCGCAAGTCGACCCCCGCCGAAAGCCAAAGTAACCATAACACAAGTCCGTATAATCTGTCCTGTGCATAAAAGTTAGTTAAACGTCGGAACATCCGGTTCCGCAATGCGCGAAAGCTTATCAAATCCACTGTAACCCGCCGCCAATATTTGCGAGAACTCCTAACATAATCCAAGCCGGACTCCAGAAACGCCACGATCGCTGGAATCTCGTCCGGGTTCATACTGCCGTCGGCATCGAGCGCAACGACGATATCCCCAGTACAGTGAACGAATCCTTCGCGCAGTGCGTTACCTTTGCCGGGGCAGCCTCAGCAACAGGTCGGGAGGCTCTTTTCTTCGTTCTTCGCCGGGATCACGACGCTTACTCGCGCTTGGTGCGCGCTCGAGCCTTCCTGCAAGCGGTGCCGTTGCGCCTAGCCCTCGGCAGGACTGCGCCCGGGGGGAGTGCGCCCGTGAGCCGTCACCGCTGGGTCCGTTCCATTAGGCGCAAGACATAACGCGCGGTCAACGCGGAGCAAATGCTCACGCTTCCAAATCCGTAAACTTTGGCGTCTACTTCAACGCCAGGTCAGAAGATGTTCGCCAGGCGGGCCACGACAACCACGATGAACAGGAGGAGTAGGACCAGGTACGGCCCCCAGATCCGCTTCGCAAACTCCAGCGCCCGGGGCCGCCGCGATGCGACCGCAAGCTCATGCGAGACGGCGGTAACAACCGTCAAGACCGTAATTCCTGCACTGACCGGGGATTCAGCTATGGTCTCGATAAGGCTCAAATTGCTTCACCGACTTCAAGCGTTGGACCTTCTTGTCGAGAAGGCCATGGACGATTCCTGCATAGTTACACGCGCCGTAAAGCGCATAGTAGGCGACAAACTGCGGCTGGCGAAGGAGCGAGCGGCCGATTCCCAGGACGGTGCCTCCCGCCGGTATCAACAGCGTCGCCGCCGCAGGCCAGCCAAACTTTCGCACGACGCGGCCAAGACCGGACCCGTCGGCCATCCACTGACCGAGCGCGAAATTAAAGCCGCTGCCGAAGCGGTGGGGCACGACCACTTCCTCCGATAGCCCGATCCGCGCCCCCGACTTTTCGAGCCGGTATCGCAGCTCGATGTCTTCGCCGGACGAGAAAGCGCTGTCCATACCGTAATGAAGAAACGCCTCGCGCACGAAGACACTCGCGACGAGGCCGAACCAGTGTTTGCTGCGGCCGCCCCGGTGGTGTGAAACGAGCGCCCGGCTCCAGTAGTCTTGCCCGCCAACGCTCCTCAGCTGCGCCTGAATAGCCTCGAGCTTGCGATCTTTCAGTTCGTCGAGGAGATCTCTGAGCGCCGTGTCCGTCAGCTCGATGTCGACATCGACGAAGGCCACGTAGGGTTGCCTCGCCGCTTCAGCGCCCATCTGGCGGGCGTACGCCACGCCGCCGCCTTCGTCCGACAGTACAGAATCGGCATAATGTCCGGCGATCTCAACCGTCTCGTCGTCCGAGCGGCCATCGACGACGATTATCTCCGCGGGATTGTTCCTCTGAACGGCGGCGAGGCAAGCATCGATAAATTCGGCGGCGTTCCTCGCTGGTACCACCACCGAGATGGGCAAGCGGGCGTCGGCCGGCGCCATCAGGGGGTCTCCTGTGCGGACGCGGTGGGGGCGCAGGTAGGGTGCCAGCGCCACAACGTGAAGTCGCCGTTGTCGAAGACGAGCCGGAAATTGCACCTCCGCGAGATTTCCGTCTTTAGCTTGTCGATGAACCCGGGCTGGTTGTAGAAGAGGCGTGCGGCAGCAGCGTCTCCGCGACTGGTGGCAACATAAATCGGCCAGTCGTCGTGCCGCCAGCGGTTGCGGTCCGGCCGCAGATAGCCGTCGGCGTCGGGTGGCTTGTTCTTGCCGGGCTGTATACCGTAGCGCCAGTCGAGTTGAATAGTGTTCTGGAAGGTACCGGCAGGATAGCCGCCGTAAATATTGGCCGGACCGATCGACGCCACGTAGTTGAACCCTTCGACTTCCTGCGGTGAGACGTAGTCATACAGCTCGTTGCCGTAACGGGACACCATATGTAGCGGCGCTACGAGGGCCATCAGGGCGACAACCGCGATGACCGGGGTCCGCCACTTGAACGCGCCCGCTACCAGGAGCGAGAACGCCGGCAGGCTGAACAGCAGCGCGCGAATCAGCATCTCGCCGCCGTAGACATAGAGAGGCGCGACGCGTCATCAGCATGCGCATGCGGCCTACGACTACGTGGTCAGGAGCGCCTGCTAGGCGCGAGCCGATGTTCAGGTTGAAGAAGTCCTGAATGTCGAGGATGTTGTCCTCGATTCTCTGATGAGAGAAGTCGAAGAATGAAGCCGCCCCATAGATCTGCCAGGCGAAGAAAATTACTGCTGCCGCGATGAGCAGGCTTCGCTGTCTCATCTGCCCGCTCGCCGTGAGCGCGAGCATGATAGCCAAGAGGATGCCCGAAGTGAGCACGTGGGTCACGACCAGAGCGCCGTAAATCGCAAGCGTTAGCGCCATCAGAGGGACGCCGAAGTAGCCGTCGCGATGGGCAACCATGTGCGCGAACAGCGCGAGCAGGCAGAGGAATAGAAAGAATGCAAGTGCCTGCGGTGCGAAATAATCCTGCCCCGTCCAGTTGAACAGGTAGAAGAACCAGACGCCTGCCCACCAGCCGTTTCCGGCCGGCCGGAAAACCCGTAGAAGGTACGTGAGCGGGAATAGGTACGCTATCTGGATCACGAACGGGAACAACCCCATAAGCTGTGTTGGGGATAGGCCGGTTATCTTGAGCACACCCGTCATCACTACCGGAAAGCCCGGCCAGTTGTGATAGACCACTAGGTCAGGCGCAAAGCCATCGCCATCCGCAAGCCAATCGACGGCGCTGAAGTTCTTGTAAGAAGAGCGAAATCGTGCCGTCGACTCTAGGAGGTACGGTGAGAGCCAGATCGCGATCATCAACAACAGCAGTTGCCCGAGGACGATGGCGTCTACCTTCCGGTTCGTGAACCACAGGCATGACGAGGCGAGCGGAAGGAGGACCAACCCCACGTAAAATGAGATCGGGAAACTCCTGGCGATCCCGTAGTCGGTTAGATCAAGCGAGGAGGTCGCCATGCCGAGCACGAGGCAAAGCACGCTGAGCGCCGAAGCAACCATAGACACGTTGAACAGCAGCGAGTCCCGATCGACGCGAGAGGGCTGCTCCGCCTCGGCAACGGCGCTCTGGAGCGCTGCCGCTCGCGCCGGGGGGGCGGCCGTGACTTGCGCTTTCGCGCGCTCCGCGTCATAGTCGCGCCGGCTCACTGGATTTCGAAGGGTCGCGAAGGCCTGATCGAGCAGCTCAATCAGTCGAGGTGTCCCGTCCCCGGCTTGAATAACCGCCTGGTACAGCTCGCGCATGACTGGGTAGGCCGCTTCGATCACCGAATGCTCGGCGGCCGCGTCTACTCGCAATATCTCGTAATAGTCGATCGACGCTACTGCATCCTGTTCCTCATTTGCGCTCCTTGAGGAGCCATCGCCGCCAAGACTGGGAAGCGGCGCATTCGCCGGTATGTTCATCGCGCTGTCGTATGCGGCACGCTTCTCGGGGTCTGAAACCACTTGATAGGCGCGTTCCAGTTGGCGCACGCGGCTGCCCGCGGCCCCCTCACCACGGCTGCTTACCCCGGCCCGTCCAACGAGGCGCCAGTACACGGCTGTTATCAGCTCGAGCGGTGCCGCAGGATGCACCTGGAGCAGGGCGTAAATGCTTGCCCCGCTGGTTCTAGTAGTCGCCATATTCCCTCAAATGGTAAACCATGCAGGGGGCGTCATTAATCTGTAATCCATAAAAATCTCGAGCAACAGCTATCGGCTTTCGCTCACTGACGCCGCCCGGCATCGATTAGCAAGACGAAGTGTTCTAACCGGCGTTACTAACGTCCGTCTCACGGAGAAGTTATGCATCACGGAACTGGTGAAGTAGACGGAGAAACGCGGCCCTTACCGCCGGCCGATCTTCCCTCGCACAAGCTCGAATGCAAAGCCTGCCCCAACAGCCCCTACGCCGAGCGCCGTCATACCAATCCGTGATGCGGAACGGACGGGATCCCTGAGCCGAATAAGATTGGCGCCCTCGCGCAGGAGACCGCTCGGTAGCGTTCGAGAGAGGTAGTCGCCCTCGGCGCTCGTCGCCGCGCCTCCCCACAGTCTGCGCACGACCACCTTCGAGACGCCCTCGAAATAGCACCGCCTGGCGAAATAGCGGACGGTCTGCCTGGACAGCGACGCGTGATGATTCACGCGTGCGCCCGGCGTGTACATAATCCTCTTGCCCGGCCAGCGTTCCAGCGCGCGGATGCATATCTCGGTCTCCTCACAGCCCAGAGGCTGGCTGCCCAGACGACCGATGTCCGGATTGAAACCGCCCACCTCCTCGAACACAGATGAGCGGAAGGACATGTTGCAGCCGATCATGTTGCGAATGCTACCTTCGGCCATCCCACGGTATGAGCAGCCGATCACCCACAGAAACTCCTCCGGCATCCAGGCAGGCTTCGCCCCTCCCTCCCAGACCGGATCGATGCGGCCTCCCGCGCCAATGACCGCGGGGTCCTGGTAGCAGGCGACGAGCTCCTCAAGCCACCTGCCGTCGGCTGCCGCATCGTCATCGATGAACGCCACAAGTTCCCCCGTGGCCAGCGAAATGCCGGTGTTGCGGGCGTTCGCCAACCCCCGATCGCCGGTGTTCGGAGCGATTCGCAGGCTATCGCCTGCCGTCCTCTCCAGCTCGGCCTGCAGCTCCGGATTGTGGTCGACGATGAGCACGATCTCGCTCGGTGCGTACGTCTGCTTTTTAAGCGATGCGATCGTCTCATTCAGCTGAGGCAGGCGCTCGTTCGAATAAGCGCAAACGACCACCGAGACCTGCGGCCGAAACTCCTCGGCGGTGCCCGCGCGCTCTTCCTCGATGGAACTTGTCATCGCTTCATAGCCGCCCGCTCGTGATAAACTCGCCGAGGCGATCGCGTCGCTGCAGCGCCAGCGCTGTTATCACTACCACCGCGGCCGCCGCAATCTGCGTGACCACCGTGACCCGGCGCGAAAGCCCTCTCGCTGCCGGGAACTCGAAACCGAGGAGCGGCCAAAACAGCGTGTCCGGTGACCGTATGACCGGATCCACCAGCAGATGCGTCATCGCCGCTGCGCTTACCGCCAGCAGCCGTCCATCGCGGTAGCGTCTCCAGAAGTATATTCCCGCGAAGAGGAGCGGGATGTTCAGTAGTAACGTGTGCCCGAGAAAGTGCTGGTCCGGACTGGACCGCCGCAATCGGAACACGGCGCGCTGAATTCGGTCGACGGTGTCCGGCAGCAGCGATCCGAGTGCTACCAGCCGGTAATCGATCTCGCTTGGTCTCATCGTTTGGCCATTCTCGGCAGAATCAACACCCCCGGAGCTTTTTGCGAGCGCCCGGCCGCGTCTATTGGCGCCGAGCAGCCGGGAACTGGCCCAGATCGCGCTGCAGGCGATGGTGATGTGTGGAAGTGAACGCATTTACTGAACTTAGGACTGGACATTCCTAGTCTACGTTGCATGCCTGGCAGGGGGAATGGCCGTGCGTTATCGTCAATTGCGGCCGCGCGTCTAGTATCATGAAAGGAGGGGCGGAGACATGAACGTCGATTACGATATCCACGGAGTGCTTAGCCTCCGGCTGATCGACCCCACTCCCTCGCTTGCCCGCCTCGTTGCCCGCCAGCTCGATCCCTGGCGCCCAGGACCCTTGGCGTCCGAGCCCGATGTCTCGATTTCACGTCTCCAGACCACCCCCGCTCGCGGAAGCCATTACCGTCTCGGGGATGCGGGCGACAGTCAAGAATGTGAATTTAGCGATTCCGAGTTCATTCTGCGCAGGGGCGGGACGGCCATTAGCATGCCATTCGCCTCCGTCGGCTCCGGCTGCCTCATCGGCTGGTCCGGCGGGAGCGGGATGCGGAAGCTCATGATCGATTACGTCCGCCCAGCGCTCCAGATATCGCTCTTGCCGAAGGACCGCCTGGCGCTGCATTCCGCGGCCGTCGCCTACGAAGGCAAGGGCATTCTTCTCGCCGGTTGGGCCGAAAGCGGGAAGACCGAGGCGATGCTTGGCTTCTTGCAAGCTGGGGCCGCGTTTGTCTCGGACAAGTGGACGATCGTGGACGGCGACGGGTCGACCATCCGCCATTTTCCCACGCCGATAACCGTGCGCAACTGGATGATCGACCTGATTCCGGGGCTTCAGGACCGCCTTAAGGGCATGGAGCTTCTACGGGCGCGCGCAGCGGGGCTGGCCACGTCCGTATTGCGGGTTGAAGCTCTTAGTGGCGCCCCCTTGACCACCGAGGCGAAAGGCCTGGCCGAACTAGCAGGCCGTGTGTCGGTGACGCCTTCGCAGCTCCTCGGTACGAACACTGACGGCGGCAGCCAATGGCAGGCGACGCCTTCGGCGCCCCTCGAATGTCTGTTCCTGCTCGTTACCAGCGGCGAGGATCGGATAGCTGTTCGTGAGGCAGATGTTCCCGAAGTAGCATCCCGGCTGGCGGACTGCGCGGCATACGAACGGCGCGCGTTCTTCGGCCTTTACCAGCGCTTTAGGTACGCTTACCCGGGCCGGCGCAACCGTCTCATCGAAGAGGCGCGTGAGGCGGAATCAAGGACACTCGCGAAGGCTCTGGAATCGAAGCGCGTGTTCGTTGTCGAGGCGCCGTTTCCCTTCGATCCGTCTGCGCTCTACCGGGCGATTCAGCCGTTCTGCTGATTATGCCGCGATCAAGCGATTCTTCCAATCAACGGACCTACGTCTTTCCATCGGGCGTCACGCTTCGCCTGCATAGCGACCAGCGTGGGGTTATCAGCCATATCAATGCCGAATACGGAAGCGTTCTTGCCGAGGCGTCGGGTGACGCGGACATCGATGTGTATGCCGGCCGGTCGGCGATCTCATCCTCGCACTACGCGAACGAATTCGAGCGCGCGTTTGAAGGCCGCCACAAGACGGTCAACTGGCGGGTCGCGGTCAGCGGCCTTGAGGCGGAGACCACGCGCGTGCTCTTCGAGGGCCGAGGGCAGCTCGTTATCTCTTTCCTCCAGACGTTCTACATCGAGCCCTTGCTCCGGCTCAAGTTCCTTAAACGCGGTCACGCCTTGGTGCACGCCGCCTGCCTCGCAAACGGCGATTCATCCATTCTTTTCCCCGCGGGGTCCGGCGTCGGAAAAAGCACTCTCATGCTGCGCCACGCGGCCTCCGGCAAGCAGGTGCAGGGCGACAACTATGTCATCCTCACAAGCGACGGCCGTACACTGCCCTTCCCCAGACGGTTGCGCATCTATTCGGACCTCGCGGCCGTAAGCCCCGACATTTTCGGCCGCCTGCCGTCTGCAGAGCGCTGGCGGCTACGGGTTGCCGGTCTCATCCGAAGGTTCTCGCTCGGCTATGCGAATCTTCCCCGAAGGCTAACAATCGACGAAATCGTCGGCCCAGGGCGGCTTTGTCCGGAAGCAAATCTGTCGGCGGTTTACTTCCTGAGGCGGCACAGCGGCGGCGGACTCGCCGGTCCGACACCTGTACCGCTCGACGAGGCGGTCGCCCGCATTCAGGCGATCAACCGGGAGGAAGCGTCGCGGCTCGAGCCGGCGCTGGCTGGCCGTCCCGAAGCCAAGGCCGTCTTCGACGAGGCTGGCTGTCTCGAGCGCAGCCTTCTGGAGAACGTTCTCGGTCACCTTCCCCTGTTTGAGATCCTCGTTCCCCGCGTTCGCAATCCTTCGGCCGTCGTTTCGGAAATCAGCCGCGTCTGCGGACTCGAAAGCGCCATATGACGAACGCAAACGAACGCTCCGCCGCGACGCGGCCACAGGTGGAGACCGTTCGCACGCGCCGGCCAGCCCGTCGCCCGGTAGCTGCTCTAGGATCGCTTTTCCGGATTCCCCTGTATCGCAGCGCTACGGCGCTGGTCCTGACCACCGGAGCGAACGCTGCCCTAGGCTTGGTCTTCTGGGCGCTCGCCGCCCGCCTCTACACGGTAGAGGACCTTGGGAGAGGCGCGGCGACGGTAGCTGCCCTGCAGCTTGTCTCGATGCTGGGATGTTCCGGGCTTACGCCCGCCTTGATCAGGTTCATCCCGCCGAGCCGCCTGAGCACCCGACGGCTCGTCGAAGTCACTTATCTGGCCGGCGTTTCTCTCGCGCTTTTGTGCGGTGCCGGAGTCGTCATTGCCAGCTACCTCTTCATCGAGCCGCTATCAGTGCCGGGTGTCGTCTTTCTCGGCGGAGTGGCGGCATTCGCCGTCTTTACCTTGCAGGACGGTGCGCTGATTGGACTGCGCCGCGAAGGTTGGGTGCCGGTCGAGAACGCAGCGTTCGGCTTGGTGAAGATCGGCCTCCTCGTCGCCTTCTCGGGTGGCGCCTCAGGCATTTTCGTGTCGTGGGCAATCACCAGCATGCTCCTCGTCATTCCCGTCAACCTGGCGCTGTTCCTGAAGTTCATTCCCGCCCACGCGCGGCGGGCCCGTGAACCTGAGCGCGAATTCACTCTCTCTGAGGTCGGCCGGTTCTCCGGAGCGAACCATCTCAGCGCGCTGTTGATGGGACTGCCGGACTTCTTGATGCCGGTCATCGTGCTGCAGATCGCTGGAGACCGGCAAAACGCCTTCTTCTACGCCGCCTGGTCGCTTGTCTGGCCGTTGCGCTTGGTCGCGGTCAACATCGCGAACGCCTTCACCGCGCACGCCGCGGACGATGAGAGCCGCGCCGGCGACTTGTCGATCAAGGCCGGGCTCCTGATACTGGCCATCTTTCTGCCGCTGGTGCTTTTCCTTGTCCTGGCGAGCCACCCGCTCCTCCGGACCCTCTTCGGCCGAGAGTACGCGACGAATGGCGATACGGTCATGCGGTTGCTCGCGCCCGGTCTCCTTGCCTACGCGGTGGTGAGCCTGGGAGTAGCGATGGCCCGAGTACGGCGGCAGCTCTACCGGCTTCTCGTCCTCTCTGCCATCTACGCCGCGGTCAGCCTTCCGGTCAGCATTGCGCTTGTCTCGGCATACGGCATCGAAGGAGGTGGTGCGGCCTGGCTGATAGCCCAGATCGGCCTCGCCGTAATTGCTGCCTTCTCCAAAAGCACTGCGTCTCCACCTACTGAACCTTTGGAGGAAGCAGGTATGTGCCATGCAGCTATTCCCTTTTGGGCTCAAGCTACTGCGGCTAGGGGCCCTCTCTCAGGCGTCCAACCACCCGGCAGCCGGCTCCAGCGGTAAGCGGGGAAGGCGGCTCCCCCCTGCTCGATCGCCGCTGTGGCCCGCCCTGATAGGCGGAACACTCATCCTCTTCACCTTCGTCGTCCTTTCAGATCAGTCCGGAGGAGCGGTGACTTACACTGCGACCTTTCCGGCCGCCGAGGACACCTACGTCAAGAACACCAATGCTACGACAAACTACGGCCAAGACACGACTTTGCAAGCGGACATGGAGCCGAGCATCAAACGGGCGCTGATCCGCTTTTCCGTTACCGGAATCCCGAGCAATGCGACCATTCAGTCGGCAACCCTGAGGCTATTCGTTGTCGATGAGTCCAACCAGTCCGGAAGCGTCCAGCGCGTGAACGGCTCGTGGAGCGAGAATACTACCACCTGGAATAACGCGCCTGCTGTCGGGCAGCAAGTGGCGATCATCGCGGGGGCCGCCGAAGAAGACACTTGGAAAGAAACGAACGTGCTTCCGGCGGTGACCGGGAACGGGCCCGTAAACTTCTACATCATCACTGCCTCGACGGATGGCGTTGACTATGGGTCGAGACAGAACACCCAGTACCAGCCGACGCTCGTCATCCGCTGGTCGGTACCAACCAGTGCGCCCTCGCCGACTCCCCAGTCGACGCCCGGCGGTCCCGGCGCGACAGCCACGCCCGGACCGACGCCGGTCGGCGGCGTGACGCCCGGCGGTCCCGGCGCGACAGCCACGCCCGGACCGACGCCGTTCGGCGGCGCTATCGGCGCGACGTATTTCGTCGACAATGCTGCGGGCAACGACGGCAACAGCGGGACGAGCGAATCCGCCGCCTGGCGGACGGTGGGCAAGGTCAGTAACGTTACCCTGGCGGCAGGCGACCGCGTGCTCTTCAAGCGTGACGGCGTCTGGTCAGGCCCGCTAACCCTGGCCAAGGCTGGGACGGCGGACAGGCCTATCACAATTGGTTCATACGGCAGCGGCGCTTTGCCGGTCATACAGGGGCCTGGCGACTGCGTCGACGTCAAAGGCACCCGGCTGATCGTCACTCAGCTGAATGTCAAAGACTGCGCCTGGGCGGGCATCCGGGTCTCGACAGGCGCAACGTTCAACCGCATAGACGGCAACCTGTTAACAGGGAACGTCGCGGGCGTGCATGTCGCTTCGGGCGCCTCCGACAACGTGATCGTCGGCAACACGCTTCAGAACAACAACAGAATGTCCGTCAATACGCCCGGAGGTAGCGACGATAACGGCGCCTTCGCGGTGCTGCTCAACGGCGATCGCAACGAAGTGATGAACAACTCAATCTCCGGAAGCGACGCCTTCTCTTACGATTACGGACGCGACGGCGCGGCAGTCGAAATCTACGGCGGGCAGGGGAACAACATTCACGACAACCTCGCCGTCGATAACGACGCGTTCAGCGAACTCGGTAACTCGAGGGCGCGCGACAACACCTTCTCGTACAACGTCGTCCGCTCTTCACTTGCAACTTCCACATTCGTCGTCACGAGGGGCAGCCAGAACGGCTTTGGCCCTGTGGCAAACACCCGCCTTCTCAATAACACGGTTGTCATGACCGGCGCGAGCAGCCAGGGCTTCGTTTGCCACGCCGGGTGCGACAGCAGCATCTTGATGATGCGGAACAACATCATCGAGGCGGTGCAGAAGGTCGGTTACGCCGACGCCGCCTTCGACGAGGACTACGACCTTTATGCCGGCGGCCAGGCGCAATTCCCGCTCGGCGCACACAGCAGGATCGCCGACCCGATGCTCGGAAACGTGGGCGCGGGCGACTTCCACCTTGCGGCCGCCAGCCCGGCCGTCGACACGGGCGTCAACGTTGAGCTGACCGCGGACTTTGAGGGCGGCCACGTGCCTCATGACGGCAACGGAGATGGTATCGCCGTCGTCGACAGGGGCGCCTTCGAGCGAGGTTCGACGAGCGTAGCAGCCCCTCCGCCTACCACCCCAGGGCCGACGGCGACTGCAACGCCGGCGCCCGCCACCCCGCGGGCTACGCCAACTGCGACAGCGGGGTCAGCGCCGACTCCAACGCCGACAACCCCGCCACCGGCCACCCCGCGGGCTACGTCAACTGCGACAGCGGGATCAGCGCCGAGTCCAACGCCGACAACCCCGCCGCCGGCCACCCCGCGGGCCACGTCAACTGCGACAGCGGGATCAGCGCCGAGTCCAACGCCGACTCCAACGCCGACTCCAACGCGGGCTCCAACGCCGAGTCCAACGCCGACTCCAACGCCGACAAGAACTCCTACGCCTGTAGCGTCCCCGACGCCCTCCCCGACCCCTCGGCCGACGTCAACCGCGACACCGGGGTCCGCTCCGACGCCCACGCCGGCACCATTCGGAGGCGATCCGGTGATCGCGGCTGCTGGCGACATCGCCTGCCCTTCGTCGAGCCCCGGCAGTACGTCCTGCCGCCAGCAGGACACCGCCAATCTCATCAACTCCCTGAACCCAACGGCCGTACTGATGCTGGGGGACGCCCAGTACGACACGAGCACCGCGGCGAACCTCGCGGCCTACTACAACCCGACCTGGGGACAGTTCCTGGCTAAGACCTGGGCCACGGCGGGGGGCAGCCACGACTTCTACGGCAGCGGCGACTGGTACAGCTACTTCGGCCGCCGCGCCGGTCCGGCCCCCTACGCCAACTACTCCTTTGACCTGGGGCAATGGCACATCATCTCGATGAACTCCTACTGCGCCGACGCCGCCCATCCTACGGGCGGGAGCTGCGCGGCTGGCAGTCCCGGCTACAACTGGCTGCAGAACGATCTGACGACACATGGTAACCAGTGCACGCTGGTCTTCTGGCACCAGCCACGCTGGTCAAGCGGGACGACGCATGGCAGCGACACGGGGTTGGCCGACTATTTCCAACTGCTGTACGACCATGGGGTGGAGCTGCTCTTGACGGGGCATGAGCACATGTACGAGCGGTTCGCGCCCCAGAACGGGAGCGGTGGGCTGGATCAGGCGATAGGTGTGCGCGAGCTCGTGGTTGGTACTGGAGGCAGGAGCGTCTACGGCGCGGGAACGCCTATCGCGAACAGTGAGGTTCTCAACAACAGTACCTTTGGTGCGCTCAAGCTGACGTTGCACGCGAACAGCTACGACTGGCAGTTCGTCCCGATTGCCGGACAGACCTTCACCGATTCCGGGAGTGGCGCCTGTCACTGAGGCAAGAGCGAACACGTTAGCGCTCGGTTGAAAGAGAACGATCGCGATTGGGTCGCTTAGCGGCTGCGGCCACTGGGGCCCGTCGCGATCGTTCTGAGCCAATGGGGTTGGGTCGGGTTCGGTGCTTGCTTCGCTAATAGTCCCGCGGCAACCCGTTCCCGCCGTGTGAACGCTCGCTATCGAGCGGCACAGGAACAGTTACGGCCGATAGCGTGTCGCAGCTGGGAAGGGAGCCATTTGAGGAGGACTTGATCTTGTCTCTGGCGCCCAAGCTCGTCCGGCCGATCGTGAACAAAATACGTAGTCCATCCCTCAGAGCGTGAAGTTGACTGGACCCGTGATGCCTCTCCGTTTCGCAGCTCGCAACCTCCGCTATGCGCAGCCCCGCCCTGTGTGCCCGAATGTTGATTTCCGTCTCGATCTCGAAGCCGTCGGTGCGCAGGTCGAGCGCATCAACCGTGCCACGCCGGAAAGCGAAGTAACCGTAACACAGGTCGCTATATCGCGAGCCCGTAATCACGTTTGTCAGCGTACGGAAGATCCAGTTGCCTGCCGAACGTAGTAGTGTGAGGTCAGAAGATGAAGCCCCAGGCAGCATGCGTGACCCCTTGACGTAGTCATATCCCCCAGCGAGGACCTCGACGAAGCGGTCCATCTCCCCCGGGTCCATGCTGCCGTCGGCATC
Organism: Chloroflexota bacterium; assembly: GCA_005882985.1. Taxonomy (GTDB): domain Bacteria; phylum Chloroflexota; class Dehalococcoidia; order SM23-28-2; family RBG-16-64-32; genus CF-163. The sequence goes on along the minus strand of VBEJ01000090.1, from coordinate 13,328 downwards.
CAGGGCGACGATTACGTCACCCGTGCAATGGACAAATCCCTCCCTCAAGGCGTTACCTTTGCCTCTGCCGGTCTGCTCGACTATCCGAATCGCCGGCAATTCCAGCTTCGCAACGCGGCTGGTGTCATCGACGGAGAGTCCGTCCACCAGTATGACTTCGTGCACCCAGCGCGGCAGCTTGCTCAGGACGTGCGGGAGCGACTTCGCCTCATTGCGGGCGGGAATCACAACGCTGACCCGAAGGTTGGCGGGCGGATGGTGGCCGTTCGAGCCGTTGCGAAACCCGTTCGTGTGTGGAACAGGCAGCGGGGCGGGAATCCCGTCTATGCCACTTTCGCTGCGTTGTATCGCCATCTGTCAGTTGGCCTCCCCGTGGCGGCGCCCGATTGCGGGCAACGGCAACTTGGCCTTTCTTGACAGACGCGCTAAGATAAAAGTTGGCGCAGTAACTCTGCCGCCTTGTCGCCCTGTCCCCTCGCAACTGGTACGGGGCGACTTTCTCTTTGCCCGCCTGGAAGAGGTGCCGGCTTGCCTGCCTGCACTTTCCTTGACCCTGCCGGGTAAATTCCCGCTTCGGGCCGCCTCTTTGTTTGTAGATTATGTAACCACCGTGAAACTGTCAACGAAGTGTCAAACGGGACAAAAACAGAAAAGCAACAGAAGATAGTATGAACGTAGCTGAAAGCAAAGGTGACGAACGGCTCTCCCATCGCTCGAGAGCTACATGCGCGCGTCGTCTGATAGGCGGGCCATCTCCGCCGAGGGACCTGCCTGCCGGTGATGGGGTGGCGTCTAACGGCATGGGTATGTTCATCAGACGGCGGCTTGGTAAAGAATGCATATATAGACCATGCGCTGGACATTGTGGGGTCTCTTGGGTGTTGTCGTCCTTGGGGCACTTTATTGGACGTTCGAACCCATCATCCGCGGCACCGATTCTGAGACAACGCTTGCTCCGAGTCCGGCCCAGACACCCGCCGGTACGCCGGGTCCGAACGATCCAGTCCTCGTCGGAGCGGGCGATATCGCGTCCTGCGCTAGTGATGGGGACGAGAAGACCGCTCTGCTTCTCGACCAGATTGTCGCCACCGGCATCGAAACGGTTGTCTTCACAGCAGGCGATAACGCGTACGAGAGCGGGACGATCCAAGAGTTCGAGCAGTGCTACGGGCCGAGCTGGGGGCGCCACAAAGACAGGACGCGTCCGGCGTTGGGCAACCACGAGTACAAGACGGGGAACGCCAACGGCTACTTCCAGTACTTTGGCGCCTCAGCCGGAGACCCAAGCAAGGGCTACTACAGCTACGACCTCGGTGGCTGGCATATAGTCGTCCTTAACACGAACGATCATTGCAACGCCTTGAGCTGCGACGCCTCATCCGCTGAAGAGAAGTGGCTCCGTTCGGACCTTGCTGCCAGCACCACCTTCTGCACCATAGCGATCTGGCAGGACCCTCGTTTCAGCTCAAGCGCGAGAGCGGGAGGCTCCCACAAGGTGAAGCCGTTCTGGGATGCTCTCTACGACTACGGGGCAGACCTTGTTGTAAACGCGGATGAGCACAATTACGAGCGGTTCGCTCCCCAAACACCTTTCGGCGCGCTTGACCCGGAGTATGGGATACGCCAATTCGTCGTGGGCACCGGCGGACGAAGCCTCGATATCATCGATGTCCCCCGCCAGCCGAACAGCGAGATAAGCAACGATGACACCCTCGGCGTGCTAAAGCTGACCCTCCATCCCGCCGGCTACGACTGGGAGTTCATTCCGCAGGCCGGGTTCAAGTTCCGGGACGCCGGCAGCGGTGCCTGCCATGCAGCGCCGCCGCCAGTTAATGAGTAGCGAAGGCCGCCGCTCCTTTCGTACTATTACATAGAAGCGCGCCCCCGTAGCTCAACGGACAGAGCATCTGCCTTCTAAGCAGAGGGTTGCAGGTTCGAGTCCTGCCGGGGGCGCCAGCAGTTTTGCTCGCCGTCTGGAGGTCGCCTATGTCCATCCTGATTGTCTATGTCTGCCAATTGCTTCCATATACTGCGATTATCTCATAAATGAGGGTAATCGCTCCTGAATTGCGACCGAAATTCGCGACCATCAGCCCTTACAAGTGACCCGAAGCCTAAAGCACTTTTTCCGATTGTCTGAACGAGTGAATTACAAGCGGGCTTCTGACTGCGTGCGTGAGCAGAATGACCTGCGGCCGATGGATCAGGCATCGCAGCGCAGAACATCCACTTGGTACAGGGTATCAAGCTAAGCCGACGGGATGGGCAAGACGGCGGTTCCGGGGGTTTGGTTAGCCGGGAACGTTGCGGAAGTGACGGCAGGGGATATGCAGTCGGAAGCCTCCGGTGTGACCGCGGCGGCTGCGATTAATGCTGATCTAACTTCTGAGGATGTCGCCAAGGCGTTGCAAACACAATTGAACTCAATCAGGTTCTCCTTTTCACTACCCGGAGGGCTGCGATTCTATGTCTCTACCTCCCCGTAATGCCGAACACGGCTGCGACTCGGTCGACGAGGTGTTCAAGAAATTCTCTGTCGATCGGTTCGCGGGATATGAGGACCCGGAAGTACAAGGGGCCGAACAGCATTTCGAGCAAGAGGCGAGGGTCGGTTTCGACGAGCGACTCACCGCGGTCGATGGCGCGATCGAAGAGGGGCTTGAGGCTTTGAAAGCGCGCCTGCAGGAAATCGTCCCGCATCTCGATGAGGACCGCGTCGTCGCTGCTCATCACCATCGATCTCAACAAGGCTCTTCCGTGGCTGCCGCTCAGGTACTCGGCTCGTTCTGTCGCGAGCGCCAGCAGATCGCCATACAAGGATCCGGTGTTGGGCACGGGCATCCGCTGGTCCTGGGCACCAAGTAAGGCGTCGAGCATCAGGTTCTGACGACTTCCCCAGCGTCGGTAGATAGACGTCTCGTGCACTCGGGAACGTCGGGCGACGTCGGCCACTGTCAGTTGGTCTGGGCCCGACTCTCGCAAGACCGCCAGCGTGGCCTCTAGTACAGCCTGGCGAACACGCGCCGAACGTCCCCCCTGTCGGCGGCGAACCTCGGTCGCAGTCATGCCCAAATTCTAACGCAAGTCCACTTGCGTTATGGCGTTCAGCCCACTAAACTCTCCAAACGCAAGCGTCTTGCGTTAAGGAGGTGCCCTTGAAAGCTCTACTGTTCGAAAACGACCCGCTATTCGCATCGAACACCTTGCGAGCGCTGGCCCACACAGCCTGGGGTGGGGCTGACATCGGAGAGGTCGTCACGACCTGCGATCGGATCGCGGCCGGAGACTTCGATTCTTGGCATGACGAGTGGCTACGGACCGCGGACTGGGTTACCGCAGAGGCTGACGGCTGTCTCAAAGGCGGGCACGAGGTGAGCGCCCGTGACGGGTATCTCCGGGCGTCGAACTACTACCGGTCGGCGCACTTCTTCTTGCACAACCGTCCCGACGACCGGAGGGTGTCGCACGCGGCGCGACGGAGCGTGGACTGCTTCAAGAAGTTCGGGTCGCTGTCCGATCCCGCAATCGAGCCGGTCGAGATCCCGTATGAGGGCACGACGCTGCCTGGCTACTTCTATCCAGGCAGTGGCACGGGCAAACGCCCCATCCTCGTGATGTTCGGCGGGTTCGACAGCACCGGTGAGGAGCTGCACTTCGCGGGCGCCGCGGCTGCCGCCGAGCGCGGCTACCGCGTCCTGACGTTCGAGGGGCCTGGGCAGGGGCAGGTGATCCTCGAACAAGGTCTGCCCTTCCGCCCCGATTGGGAAAACGTGGTCGGCCCGGTCATCGACTATGTCGCCCAGCGCGACGACGTCGACGCCTCGCGCATCGCTCTGTCCGGCCTGAGCCTGGGCGGTGTTCTCGCGCCGCGTGCCGCTGCGTTCGAAAAGCGGCTCGCCGCCGTCATCTCTCACGACGGGCTGTACGACTTCCTCCAGGTATATGCTGGCGCGATGATGCCGATGACCGAAGCAGAAATCAACGCGGTGATCGAGGTGATGCCTCTCGCCAGATGGCTCTTTGGACATGGCATGTGGGTCACTGGTACGTCCACCCCGCTCGAGTTCCTCGAGGCGTTGAAGCCGTTCAACGTCGCCGACGGGGTCGCCGAGTCCATCAACTGTCCTACGCTGGTGTGCGATGATCTCGACCCGCGGGTCGTGGGCCAACCTCAACAGCTCTACGACCATCTCACCACGACGAAAACGTTCCTGGAGTTCACTGCCGAGGAGGGAGCCGACGAACACTGTCAAGCAGGCGCCAGCCGCCTCGCGTCCGCGCGCATCCTTGACTGGTTAGATGACACCCTGGACCGACATGGCGAGTGACCCTGAAGGGGAGGACCGCGGGATGGAGTGGCAATCGCCAGTGGAGGTGAATCTCATTTCTTGCCGATTCCATTGCAAGAGCGGCCTCGCAAACAATGATTTCGCCTGCCAGACCGACATCTACGCCATCACCCGCAGAGATGAGGAGTAACTCAGGCACCGGAGCCAAGTGCCGCACGACGGTCGTAGAAGTGTCGGCTGGATAGTCTCAGCGCCATTTGCCGGTGTGGAACCAGCTTGAATCAAGCTCCGCAGTCGAGACACCGCCTCCTGCCGGGTTGATGATCGAGCGTCACTTCGATAGAGTAGCCAGGGCGACTGACTCGCCATCGGTAAGCAGATGCTCCTAACTCTGGCTAAGCCGAGCGTCAGCCTCGTGTCGTTGTTGCCTTGTAGCCAAATACGGATCGCTCCGGTTTCGTCCTGACACCGATCTGACTCCTTCTAAGCAGCGGGTTGAGGGTTCGAGTCCTTCCGGGGGCGCCAGCTGCGTTTCTCGCCTTCTGGAGACCGTATCACCGATCCGATCCTTGGTACTCGTGGCCAGCGTCCCTGGTGCTCTGGTCCCAGTCCTCTTTTGTCGAACGATGGTCCGCATAGACGATCCTTGACACCCGTGCCGCGTTAAGTGACCATTGGGCCACCAAGCCACGTAACTGGGGGATACTGTTGCTCTGTAGCTCCTGCGGTCAGGAAAACCGCGAAGGCCGCCGCTTTTGCGCTCAATGTGGCAGCTCGCTCGCTTCGGCTTGCCCTTCTTGCGGTGCCGCGAACCAACCCGGAGAGCGCTTCTGCGGCGAGTGCGGCAAGCCGCTGTCCGCCGGTGCCCCGCCATCGCGAACGCCCACGCCTTCGCCTTCCGCTGCCCTGCCGGTGTCGTTCGCCGACGGACGCTACACTGTGAAGAGCTTCCTCGGGGAGGGCGGCCGCAAGCGTGTCTACCTGGCGCACGACTCCAAACTTGACCGCGATGTCGCCATCGCCGTCATAAAGACGGAGGGGTTGGACGCCGGCGGCCTGGTGCGCGTGCGGCGCGAGGCGCAGGCGATGGGACGCCTAGGCGATCACCCGCACGTAGTTGTGGTGCACGACGTGGGCGAGGATGAAGGGCAACCCTACATCGTCTCGCGCTACATGGCTGGCGGCTCGGTTGAGGAGCAGCTCGCGAACGCTGAGGGGCACCGGCTGCCGATCGACCAGGCCCTACGTACGGCCGAGCAAGTGTCGCTGGCGCTGGACCACGCGCACAAGAACGGCATCATCCACCGCGACCTCAAGCCGGGCAACGTCTGGCTTACTGCCGAAGGGAGGGCGATGCTGGGCGACTTCGGCCTGGCGATGGCGCTGGACCGCAGCCGCATGACGGCCCACGGCATGATGGTCGGTACCGTCGCCTACATGCCGCCCGAGCAGGCGCTGGGGCGTGCGCCGGACGCCCGCTCCGACCTCTACTCCCTCGGCGCGATGCTCTACGAGATGGTGACCGGCAGGCCGCCGTTCCTCGGGGACGACGCTGTGGGCGTGATCTCGCAGCACATCAATACAGCGCCGATCGACCCTTCATGGCATAACCCAGAAGTTCGCGGTGCCCTGGAGGATCTCATCTTGCACCTGCTGGCCAAGTCCCCGGCGGACCGCCCCGAGACGGCGTCCGCTGTCGCGGTCCAACTCAGGCGCATCATCGCTGCCGGCGCCCAGGCGGCCCCTCAAGAGCCGGTGCCGGACGCTGCTGCTGCTGGCCGACAGGCAGGCATCTGGGGCCGCTTCGTCGGCCGGCGGGACGAGATGGAGCAACTCAAGGCGGCGCTGGAAGGGATGCTGTCCGGCCACGGCTCTCTCGTCATGCTCGTGGGCGAGCCCGGGATCGGCAAGAGCCGCCTGGCCCGTGAGTTCACCGTCTACGCCAGCCTCCGCGGCGCGCAGGTGCTCACGGGGCACTGCTACGAGGGCGAGATCACCGTGCCGTACCTGCCGTTCGTCGAAGCGCTTCGGCAGTACGTCCGCGGCCGCTCCGACGCGGCGCTACTGAGTGAGCTGGGGAGCGGCGCGCCCGAGGTGGCGAAGCTTGTTTCCGAGGTGCACGAGCGCTTCCCTGATCTCCCGGAGGCGCCCCTGCTGGAAGGCGAAGCCGAGCGGCTGCGCTTGTTCGACAGCGTGACCAGGTTCGTCTGCAGCGTGTCCACGTCCGAGCCTGTCGTTCTCTTCCTGGACGACATCCACTGGGCCGACAAGCCTTCGCTGCTCCTCCTCCAGTACCTCGCCCGCAATGTTCGCAGTGATCGAATCCTGGTGCTCGCCGCCTACCGCGACGTCGAGCTGGACCGCACGCACCCGCTATCCGAGGTCCTTGCCTCCTTGCGCCGCGAGCGCCTCTTTGAGCGTGTGTTGCTGCGCGGGTTGCCCTCCGAGGACGTGCTGGCCATGATCTCCGCCATCGGACAGCAGTCGGCGGGCCCGGAGCAATACGTCAACCCCGCCCTCTCTAACGCCGTCTACGAACATACCGAGGGAAACCCGTTCTTCATCGAGGAGGTCCTCCTTCACCTAAGCGAAGTTGGCGCCCTCTACCGCAAAGAAGGACAGTGGCAGATCCGTATGTCCGCGCTCGCCGAACATATCCCCGAGGGCGTCCGCGAAGTGATCGGCCGCCGCCTCTCCCGCCTCAGCGAGCCCTGCAACCGAATGCTCAGCCTAGCATCCACTATGACCGGCGGTTTTTCCTTCGATTTGCTCCTCGCCGTCAATGGTGAGGAGGAGGGGCGACTGCTGGACCTGCTTGACGAGGCGCTCCGAGCCCTCGTTATTCGGGAGCGCAGCGGCGCCGACAGCGGCGTTTATGAGTTCAACCACGCGCTCATGCGCCAGACGTTGTACAGCGAGTTGAACACTCCCCGCCGTGTCCGCGTCCACCGGCAGGTTGGAGAGGCGATGGAGCGGGTCTACGCAGCGAACCTGGAGCCGCACCTCCCGGCGCTGGCCCACCACTTTTTCCAGGGCGCTCCTGGTGGCGACGTCGACAAGGCGATCGACTACGCCACCCGCGCCGCGGCGCGTGCGCTATCACTGACGGCGTACGAGGAGGCTGCCGGTCTTTACGACATCGCCCTGCAAGCGCACGAACTTAAGGGGCGGCCGGACGAGTCGCAGCGCTGCGAACTGCTCCTTGCCCTCGGCGAGGCGCACAATAAGGCCGGCGACCGTGACAGGGCGAAGGAGGTGTTTCTGCGCGCATCGGACACCGCGCGGAAGCTGAGAGACGCAGTGCGGCTGGCCCGCGCCGCGATCGGCTTTGGGGGGCCTCCCTGGGCCGCGTTCGGCGCATCCGACGAACGGCTGGTCAGCCTCCTGGAGGAAGCCCTTGAAGCGATAGATGAGGACGAGAGCGCGCTACGCGCGAGGATGCTGGGCCGCCTGGCGATAGACGCATTCTTTTCCAACGACTTAAGCAAGGCCCAGGAAGTTAGCGCCAAGGCTGTTGCGGTTGCGCGGCGTACGGGTGACGCCTCCGGCCTTGCCGATGCCTTGTGGTCGCGGTTTCTTGCCTTCTGGGGTGAGGGGGGCGAAGAGCAGTCGGCCGCGGCATTGGAGCTGGCGCAAGTGGCAGAGCAGGCGGGCGACAAAGAGCGAGAGATATGGGGTCACTTTACCCGCTATGTCGTCCTATTTCAGGCCGGCGATGCCCCTGGTACCGACGGGGAGGTAGAACACTTCGCGCGGTTGGCGGAGGAGTTGCGGCGGCCGGTGTATTATGGCTGGACTCTAGTCTACCGGGCGTCGCGCGCCGTCGCCTACGGCCGTTACGCGGAGGCCGAGCGACTGATTGAGGAAATCCTGCCACTGGCGGAGCGGTCACAGGATGAGACGATGATCGAGTTTCGGATTTTGCTGCTGGCGCAACTCCGTAGGGATCAAGGGCGGCTGGAGGAGGCCGAGAGCCTGTACGACGAGCTTGCCGAGCGGTTCGCCGCAGTCCCCGCCTGGCGGGCCCCGCTTGCGCACCTCTACTGCGATATGGCACGCGAGGCGGATGCGAGGGATGAGTTCGAGCGGCTGGCGGCGGACGGCTTCACCGGTGTGCTGGACTCCGTCTCGGGCTGGTCAGTGGCTGCTGTCTATCTCGCCGAGACCTGTGCCCGTCTGGCCGATCAGGCACGCGCCGAGGTGCTCTACGAGGCTCTGTTGCCTTACGCCGAAACCAACCCCATGCTCGGCCCTTTAGCGAACGAGAGCGCCGTGTCGCGTCAGTTGGGAGTCCTGGCCACGGTGACGCAGCGATGGGGCGAAGCCGAACGGCACTTCGAGGATGCACTGGCGATGAGCACCAAGATGGGGGCTCGACCCGGGATGGCCTGGTCGCGCTACCAGTACGCGGATATGGTCCTGCGCCGTGACGCGGATGGAGATCGTAAGAAGGCGCTGAGCCTCCTGGCGGAGGCGCTGGATTCGGCCCAGGAGCTTGGGATGAAGCTGCTCACGGGGCGGGCTTTGGCGCTCAAGCTCAAGGCGCAGGGGATTGAAGGCAGCGACCTGCTGACCTCGATAGACACGGTCGCGAAGGAGGTCCTGGCGGTTCAGCCGGACCTGAAGTCGCACGCCGCCCCCGATGGCACCGTCACCATCATGTTCAGCGACATCGAGGGTTCGACCGAGAAGACGGACCGGCTCGGTGACAAGGCGTGGATGGAAGTGCTACGCGAGCACAACACCATCGTCCGTCAGAAGTTGAAAGCGCACGGAGGCTTCGAAGTGAAGAGCGAGGGCGATGGTTTCATGGTCGCCTTCCAGAGCGCTGGGAAGGCGCTAGTGTGCGCATCGGCCATCCAGAAGGCGTTGGTCGGGCGCAATCAGAGCGCCGAAGAGGCGGTGCTGGTGCGCATGGGGCTGCACGCGGGTGATGTCATCAAGGAGGGCGAGGACTTCTTCGGCCGCAACGTGATCATGGCGGCGCGGGTGGCATCGAAAGCTCAGGGAGGCGAGATACTGGCGTCCGGAGTGTTGAAGGCGCTGTTGGCGGGATCGGACGTTTCGTGGGGCGAGAAGCGGACGGTGGAGTTAAAGGGGTTGTCGGGCAAGCATGAGATATGGGCGGTGAATTGGAGCCAGTAGGATGAATTGCCAGTCGTGCGGGAGAGCGAACCCGGAGGGCGTCAAGTTCTGCGGTGAGTGCGGGACAGCACTGAAGACGGAGGTCACGTGCGCCGGCTGCGGCAGCGCGAATCCACCGGGAATCAAGTTCTGCCACGCGTGCGGTGCGGCGCTCGCAGCCTCCACATCACCAACGGCCACGCCTACGCCCGCACCCGCGCCCGCTCTCCCTTCATCCTTCGGCGGCGGACGCTATGAAGTGAAGGGGTTCCTCGGCGAGGGTGGGCGCAAGCGCGTCTACCTCGCGCACGACGAAAAGCTAGACCGGGACGTGGCCGTGGCGGCGATCAAGACCGAAGGCCTCGACGAGGCCGGGCTCTCCCGCGTGAAGGGCAGGTCGTGCAGGGGCTCGCCCATGCTCACGGACGCGGCATCATCCACCGCGACCTCAAGCCCGGAAATATCTGGCTGACCGAGGACGGCACCGCCAAGATCGGCGACTTCGGCCTCGCCGTCGCCCTCGACCGCTCGCGCCTCACGATGGAGGGGATGATGGTCGGCACTGTGGCCTACATGCCGCCTGAACAGGCTCTGGGCCGCCAGCCGGACACCCGTTCGGACCTCTATTCGCTCGGTTGCGTGACGTACGAGATGGTGACGGGCCGCGCCCCCTTCCTTGGCGACGATCCGGTGGCGATCATCTCCCAGCACATCAACACGGCCCCCGTCTCGCCCTCGTGGCACAATCCGGAGGTTCCCCGCGCCCTAGAGTCAATGTTGCTCCGTCTACTCGCCAAGGACCCGAACGAGCGGCCTGACAGCGCGGCGGCCATACCAGAGGCGCTGCAGGCGATCGTCGCCACGGCATCCACAATAACGCCCCTCGCGGCCGAGTCCGACGTAAACCCGCTGGACAGGCTGGCGGCCGGCATCTTCGTCGGCCGCGAGAAGGAGATGGACGAGCTCCGCGCCGGATTGGAGGACTCGCTGTCGGGGCGCGGCCGGCTGATGATGCTCGTCGGCGAGCCAGGTATCGGCAAGACGCGCACCTCCGAGGAGTTCGCCACTTACGCCCGCCTGCGCAACGTGCAGGTGCTCTGGGGACGCTGTTACGAGGGTGAAGGCGCGCCGGCCTACTGGCCGTGGGTGCAGGTCATCCGCTCCTACGTCCACGACAAGGAGCCGAAGAAACTGATGTCGGAGATGGGGCCCGGGGCGGCCGACATCGCCCAGGTGGTATCCGAGGTGAAGGAGCGGTTGCCGGGCCTGCCGGCGCCGCCTGTCCTGGAGCCGGAGCAGGCGCGTTTCCGGCTCTTCGATAGCATCACCACTTTCCTGAAGAACGCCTCGAAGGACACGCCTCTAATGGTCGTCCTCGACGACATGCATTGGGCGGACAAGCCTTCCCTGCTTCTCCTCCAGTTCCTCGCGAAGGAGCTGCGCGGCAGCCGCCTGATGGTACTCGGTACCTACCGCGACGTCGAGCTGCGCCGCCAGCACCCGCTCGCCCAGACCCTCGGCGAACTCAACCGCGAGAACCTAAGTCAGCGCGTGCTGCTGCGCGGCCTCACCGAGAACGATCTGCGGAGGTTCGTCGAAGTCACTGCGGGCACCTCGCCGCCGGACACGCTGGTGAAGGCGGTGTACAAGGAGACAGAGGGCAACCCGTTCTTCGTCAACGAGATCGTCCGGCTACTCGTGGCCGACGGGCGCTTGGAGCACGCCGAGTCGGTCTCGTCGTGGAGCGTGACGATCCCGCAGAGCGTGAAGGAAGTCGTCGGGCGGCGGCTCGACCACCTATCGGAGGAGTGCAACCGCGTGTTGACCATCGGCTCCGTGATTGGCCGCGAGTTCGGGCTGCGGCTGCTGGAAAAGGTCTCCGAGTTGAAGGGCGACCGCCTGCTGGAGGCGCTGGAGGAGGCTATGGGGGCCCGCGTGATCGCGGAGTTGCCCCGGACGACGGACCAGTACTGGTTCTCGCACGCGCTAATCCGCGAGACGCTCTACGAGGAGCTGAGCACAACGCGCCGCGTCCGCCTGCACCGCCAGATCGGCGAGGCGCTCGAGGAGATGGACCCCGAGGCGAACCTGCCGCAACTCGCCTACCACTTTTGCGAAGCGGCGCCGGCAGGAGATGCGGACAGGGCGGTCGATTACGCGAAACGGGCAGGCGCCAAGGCGATGGCCGTGCTCGCCTATGAGGATGCGGCGGCGCACTATGAGCGTGGGCTACAAGCGCTGGAAATGAAAGAGACCGCGGACGATGCGGCTCGCTATGACCTCCTGATGGCATTGGGCGACGCATGTATGCAGTCCGGTGATGGCGAGGGCTCCAAGCAAACATACTCTCGCGCGGCTGAGATCGCCCGCAGGCTGGGTGACCGAGAAAGGTTCGCGCAGGCAGCCTTGGGCTTCGCAGAGCTTCTTCCCATCGGCAGAGTTGAGCAGGACAAGCTTGAAATGCTCGACGAAGCGCTCGCACGCATTGGTCCGGAGGATAGCGCGCTTAGAGCTCTCCTACTCGCCCAGCGCGGAATCTCAGTCTATTTCCGTTCTCAAGACGAGCTCCGAGCAAACTGCCGCGAGGCAGTGGAGATAGCCCGGCGAGTGGGCGACCGGACGGCGTTGACCAGAAGCTTATTCGCAAGCGTCTTTGGAGCCATCGACCTCGTCGACGTGGATGAGAGGCTCGCTATCGCCGAGGAGATTGTCAGGCTGGGGGAAGAAGCTCAGGACAACGAATTGGTTCTGAGGGGCTTCTTCGTCCGTGCCGGGATGCGCGTCATTCTCGGTGACATGGAAGCGGCGAACGGGGACATTGATAGGTACGCGGCGCTGGCCGCTGAATTGCGCGTCCCGAGATGGATCTGGCAGGCTGAGCTGCTCCGGGCGATGCAAGCGCTGTTCGAGGGAAGCATCGCGGACGCCGAGCCCCTCGCGTTCAAGGCCTTCGAGACCGGCCGCTTGGCAGACCCCGACAACTTCCTCCAGATGTATTCTGTGCAGCTGTTCTCTATCCGACGCGAGCAGGGGCGAATGGAGGAAATGTTGCCCGCCACCCAGGCGTTCGTGGCACAGTTACCGTTGGTCCCAGCATGGCGGGCCGGCCTGGCGTACCAGTACGCTGAAGCCGGCCGCAAGGAAGAATCCAGGCGCGAATTCGAGGTCCTCGCTGCCGACGCGTTCTCGGCACTTCCCGCGGACGGCAACTGGCCGATCGCCATGGCGTTGCTGGCTGAGGTCTGCTGCGCGCTTGAGGATACCGAGCGGGCCGCCATTCTCTACGAGAAAATCAGTCCGCTGTCTGAACTATGTGTGGTTGTAGGTCTCGCGATTGATTGCTACGGCCCGCTGGCGCAAGCCGCCGGCCGCCTGGCAACGACGCTGCAGCGATGGGATGACGCGCAGCGCCACTTCGAGACGTCACTCGCGATAAACAAACGAATGGGCTCCGGGCGCTGGACGGGTTGGACGCAATTTCGCTATTCGGACATGCTGCTCCGCCGCGACGTCCCCGGCGACCGCCAGAAGGCGCTCGCGCTGCTCTCGCAGGCGCTGGACGTGGCGGAGCGGTTAGGTCTGACGGCGCTGCTGCAACGTGCGCTGGCGCTCAAGCTCAAAGCACAAGGGATCGAAGGCAGCGATGTGCTGACCTCTATCGATACAGTGGCGCGGGAGGCGCTGGCAGAACAACCCGACCTACGGACGCACGCGGCGCCGGACGGCACTGTCACCATCATGTTCAGCGACATCGAGGGTTCGACCGAGAAGACGGACCGGCTCGGTGACAAGGCGTGGATGGAAGTGCTGCGCGAACACAACACTATCGTCCGTCAGAAGTTGAAGGCGTACGGCGGCTTCGAAGTGAAGAGCGAGGGCGATGGCTTTATGGTCGCCTTCCAGAGCGCGGGGAAG
>VBEJ01000192.1 GCA_005882985.1 Chloroflexota bacterium | reverse complement strand
TCGCCGTCAGAGTCAAGAGCGACAAGGAAGTTAGAATCGGGACCTGACGGACTAACGGCCCTCGCCGAGACAATCGCGCGAGAGAACCCATGACCAAGAAACGTAAATGGCAGGTCCAGCGCGATTTGGCGGGGATCTGCCCAGCTCCCAAGCCATTGTGAACCATCGCTCCGAAGTATCTTTCCGTCGTCCCACGTGCGCCAACCGACGTCCCCGGTGGGCAAAACGACGGGATTGGCGGCGTCCATATTGCCGCCCGGAGGGGTGAGAAGATCTCCGCCGGGCAAGATGACATATGAAGACAGGTTCCCTAGGGTCGTGAGCCGCGCAATTAGCCTGCCATCTGCCAATACATCGATTAGAAACGCCACGCCGTTGAGATTGAGCAACTGCGACCATGTGACTCCGCCGTCCATTGACTGGAAGATCACGCTCTCCGCGTCGGGAGATAATTGTCCCCCTCCGCCGTTGAAGCAAGAGCCACTGGTGCACGCTTCAACCATAATCGGCGACCCGTCTTCGTCGGCCGCAAAGCTAGTGAAGTAGGCCCCCTGACTGCCGGTGGGAAGCCCAAGGGACTGGATCGTCACTAACGTATCCGTCCTGATGTTCCCCGCCGAATCGCGATACACGCGGGCGAGGCCCTCAGGAGTTGACTGTGAACCCGGGATTCCCGTGTGGACGATCAGGGCGAGGTCATGCGGAATCTCGATTTCCGGGCCAATTTTTAGTGGAACAACGCCGATACCACCGATAGCGTTGGGTGGTGTGACTGGTGCCGGTGGTACCGTTGGCATGCCCCACCATAACGGGCCGGTTGGAGTCCCGCACTGCAGTGGCTTCGGATAGCGTGAGTAGCTGGCACAACGGTCGGCGATTGACAGCGGCGCAGATGGAGGCGAAGGTGTCGGGTCGGGTCTATGCACGGCATCGCTGGCAAAGCGCAGGTACATGACGCCGACGAAAGCGGCGACCACAGCAACGGCGAGAGCGGCGGCGCGCATCTGAGTGCCAGCGGGGGTGTGCGTAGTCCTATTCTAGAACGAAGATGCGAGCCCCGCGATACGGCTTTCGCGTCCGGCACGTGGCATCCGCTCGCGTCCCCTGCTATCATCGCCGTCACGATGGCCGATCTCTCGTACGAGAAGATTGAGGTGGGGAAGGAGTACGGGCCCTGGAAGTACCCGCTGAAAGAACGCATCGCGCGCCACCTGGAGGCGGTCGAGAACGCGCATCCGTGGCACAACGAGCGCTCGCCGTGGGGGCCGCCCGTCGCGCCGCCGTCGATACTCGGGAACGCTGCCCTGCGCTTTCTCGACAGCATCGCGCCGGTACCGCCCGGCACACTGCACGCGAAGCACGAGATCGAAACTGCGGCGGCGCTGCGGCTCGACCGGCAGCCGGTGGGCTACGGACGGTTCGCGGACAAGTACGAGAAGCGCGGACGCCGGTGGTTCGTCTTCGAGACGCGCTGGCGGGATGAGACGGGGCTGATTATCGGGAAGTCTACATTGACGATGGCGTTTCCAGGGGAAGGAGGAAGGGGGAAGGAGGAAGAAGGGGGAAGTCAGAAGCCGGAGGTCGTAGAGGTGAAAGGCGAGCTGACGCCGATCGTGCGGACGCTGAAGCAGGAGATGATGACGGCGTACTCGGAGGACTCGGCGAACGCGCTGCGCGGGATGTCGATCCACGTGCAGCCTGAGGCGGCGAAGAAGGCGGGGTTCGAGACAACGGTGGCGCAGGGCCTGATGTCGGCGGACTACATCAGCGAGGTGATGACCTTGCTGCTCGGCAAGGAGTGGTTCGAGAACGCAAAGCTATCGCTGGCCTTCCTCCGTCCGGTGCTGTGCGGCGAAACGCTGACCGCGAACAGTCGTCTGGCGGAATCGGCGCTCGAAGGGGCTGTCGTGCGCCGGACCTATGAGGTGTGGTGCGAGAACGTGGAAGGCGCGACGGTGACGGCCGGAACTGCGACCGCGCTCGTGCGACCGGATTGACCACACGAAGCATCTCGCGCGCGATTGCTTGACGAAATCGGCTACCCGCACCTACGATACGGCTTGCCCCGCGCCGCTATGATGGAGGTCGCCTGTGACGGTCTATGAAGACGCCCGGCAAGCGAACCTAAATTACGCCTCGTCGTTCAACCTCGGCGGCCTGGCTATGCCACCTGCCAAGCAGCTTGCCGTTATCGCCTGCATGGACGCGCGACTCAATGTCGAGCCCATGCTCGGACTGCAACCGGGAGACGCGCACGTTATTCGCAACGCCGGCGGCCTCGTCACGGACGACGCGCTGAGGTCGCTCATAATCTCGCATAAGCTACTCGGCACGGAGACATTCTTCGTCATCGAACACACAGACTGCGGGATGCTGACGTTCAAGGACGAGCAACTACAGCAGCGGCTCAAGGAGGAGACGGGCCAGGACGCGAGCAACGTCCCGTTTCACGCTTTCAGCAACGTCGAGGAGAACCTGCTCGCGCAGCTGAAGAAGATCAGGCAGAGCCCCTTCCTGCCCGCCCCAATCGACCTGCACGGGTTCGTGTACGATGTCGAGACCGGCAAGCTAAACGAAGTAGTCCAGCCAGAGGAGGACGTAATGGCTGAATATGCCAACCCTGATACTCTCGTTCCGACCGAGTGGGTCGCGGAGAACCTGAGGGACCCGAAAGTCAGGCTCATCGAAGTCGATGTCGATACGGCCGCCTACGATACGGGACACATCCCGGGCGCCATCGCCTGGAATTGGAAGACTGATCTCGAGACGGACCTGATGCGGGATATCGCCGATGAAGAAGGCATCCAGAAGCTACTCTCGCGGGCAGGCGTTGATAAGGACACGACTATCGTGCTCTACGGCGACAACAACAACTGGTTCGCCGCCTACGCCCTCTGGGTCCTCGAGTACTACGGCGTCGACGCGAAGCTTATGAACGGCGGCCGTAAGAAGTGGATAGACGAGGGCCGTGAACTGAGCACCGACGCTCCGAGCTACGCTCCTTCG
>VBEJ01000089.1 GCA_005882985.1 Chloroflexota bacterium | reverse complement strand
TCACCTGCGAGGGGGTGATTATCGTCGAGGCGGGTGGGAACTACGGATGGCCCGATGTCGGCCCCTTCCCCTTTTCAGACTGCAGCGCAGGGAGGCCCAAGCTGCCTATTGGCTACCTGGCTCAAGCCAGCCGTAGTCCTTCCGACTTCGATTCCACCGTCGGCGGCTCCGGGATGGAGTTCATTTCCGGTACTCGCTATGCCGTTCTCGGTGACTCTTTGGTAGTCTGCGAGGCGAGGACGCAATTGCTGCGCCGGCTCGTGCTCGCGCCACCAAACCTAGACAAGATCACTGCCAACGATGTAATTGCGCGGGACTGCTGGCTCGATGTCACCGTCGGGCCGGATGGGCTAATCTATTACGCCAATCTCACTGAGATCCGGCGGCTATTGCCACCTGCTCCCTCTCCGTCGCCTTCTCCGCCGACTCCACCCGCTTCATAGCGGCTGTTTCGTCCCGACAGGTAAGGTCCCCGCTCGTTATTTATCGCACGACCACCTCGGCTGACTGAATGACTAACGGTACATGGCCATCGGCGACGTTCGGCCCATTTCCCGGAGTATCGCATTCGTCACCAATCTGGTCGCCATCGCTGTCTTTCTGCGTACTTGCGTCCGGTCCCTTGGTCAGAGGACAGATGTCATCACGGTTCAAATACCCGTCCCCATCCTGATCGGGGTTATATTCGAAATCGTTCGGATCACAGGCCGCATCCAGGCCGTCCTCGTCTGCGTCGCCGTCGCCTTTCACTCTCGGGTTGCCGACATTTGCATCGAACGGACATGTATCGAGAGCATTCTCAATACCATCTCCATCCGCGTCTCGCTCGCCGAACGCTGTAAGGACCAGCTGATACTTCCCGGGCGGCGGGTTGGTGTATAGAGGCGCCCCGGTGTAGGTTGCCCCGGAATCAGTTAGCCTGAACCCGCTCGGCGTACAGTAGTCCGAAAACCCGCTCTTGCCGGCGATGGCCTCCGGGTCGCCGATATCTTGAAGGACGAGCACTAACGTCGTTCCGTCTGAGCCGTCGAGATCCTGGAAGGCAAGGGACTGCGCGAGTATCGGGGGGCTGACGTAAGGGAACAGCCCGGCCGTCCGACGCAATGGCCGCCGCCCCGGGAAGAGCCGGTTGAGAAACGAGGGGTACTTCTCAATCACATCCGCCCTGCCCGAATGGTCTTTATCTTCAGCGAAGTCCGGCAAGCCGTTCCGATCGCTGTCGGTAAATTCGACCGTGTCGGACGTGTCGATCGTTGCGTTCAACATGATGAACAACAGAGGCCCGGGCTCGTTGCACGGGTTGCCGTTGCGGCCCAGAAGCACATCCCAACGAAGATTGCCGATTGCCAGGCCGACTGGGATTTGGCACCCCGGCGTAATTCCCCATTGCGAAGGCAGGAGAATCGAGAAGGCTTTCGGCGCCACGTCGCCCGCCCGCACGCTCATGTCAAGCGTGAGATCGGCGTGCGCGCCCGCCGAGTTATCAGCCACTCCACCCTCGAACCTCACTTCGAAGTTCGGGTCATCCATGGAGGCGCCGTCGGCTAAGTCGTCGAACAGCGTGCGCTCACCGGTCGGTTGGGGCCCGCTCGGCGCGCAGGATGGGGCGGTGCTCGATGGCGCGACCGTCGTCCGTGCAGATGCCTGCGGCTGCGCTGATCGGCGCTGGAGTTCACCTCGGCCTCCACTTACCAGCAGGACTGCGACAACGGCAGCAGCGGCAACGACAAATCCGACGAAGACCGCCGCCGGCCACCACTCCGCAACGCGCGATTCTCTCAACATTCCCTAGTTTACTTCGGGTCGCTCACGTGCTAATCGACCGACAATTACCAACTTTAAACAGTATCTCACTCAATCGCTCGCCTTCGGGCCTTGACACAAATGCGGCTTTCACGTTAGAAGGGAAGGACACTACTTTATCGAACGCGCCTTCCCGTACGGCGCGATTGCCACGTAGCCTAAGGAGAGGTCAATGAGACGACTCTGGGTTTTGTTCCCGGTCCTGGCGATCGTCATTACCGCCGGGGCCCTGTTCCTCTGGTGGAACACAGCCAGCGCCGTCCAGAACCCGACCATCAGCCTCGACATGGACACGACGGGTAACAGTTACGACGACACGACGAATACGATGACGGTCGGTACGGTCGACAACTGTTTGGCCTCCGCCACCGCCAATCCAGCAACACACACTCACCCCACGCACCTTGTCATAAACAACGTCGAGGACCTCGTTGGCTGGCAGCTGCGCCTCAATTACATTGGGGACCAGATGCGCCCGCAGACTCAGAACCTCACTCCGTTCCAAGACACCACGACCGGTCAGTTCGTAGGCTTTAATAATCTTCCGATAGACACGACGACTTCTCTCCACCGCGATCTAACCGCCGCGAATTCGATCCCACCTGCGCCGCCAGACGGCACAAATACTGCGCAAACGGCACTCATCGGGGGCGTATATAACGGCGCAACAGACTTTCCGATCTCACCCGACACGCCTGCCAAATCACCGGCAGAGGTCCCCGCGCCGAACTACAGCGCACCTTCAGGCGGGGTGCTGACGCAGCTGAACCTGCAAGTGGTTGGCAACGAAACTGGTAACACTCTCCTTATGGACCTCGACGACGCCAGCCCGAACCCGCCCGGCAGCAACGTCCTCGTTTTCAACGGCACCGGTACCACTTCAATCCCGCTTGCCGAGTCCGCGCTGTTCGACGGCTCCCACGCTGAAGGTGCTGCGACTTGCGGCCAGGCAGCGACGCCCACGGAGTCGCCCACGCCGGGGCCGACCCTTGCGCCTCCACCTACTGAGACAGCAACACCCACCGCCGGACCCACCTTAGGGCCCGGTCAAACGCCAACACGGACCCCAACGCCAGGCGCAGGTGCCGGGACGGGTACGCCGGGCGCAGGCGGCGCAGCCGGCGCAGCCGGCAGCAGGACACCGACGCCCAGGGTCTCTCCCGCTGCCCTGCCGCCCACCGGCAACAGTGATAGCGGCGGCCCTTCGGCGATTGCCTACGTCCTGCTTCTCGCTGCCGCCGCCGTTCCGATAACAGCTGGTGGCTACAAAATCTGGCGCATGCGGAGGAGATGATCTACCGCTCTAAAGCCGTTCTTCGAGAGTGGAGTTCAAGGGGCACCGGCTATGACATAGCCGGTGCCCTTCGCCGTCGACTTGGCCCCCAGCCAAGAAAGCGGTGTTCGTATTGAGATTTCCGATCCTGGCGTTGGTCCTGGCTGCGACCGCAGCCGCCGCGGCCGGCTTCCTGCTCGTCGCCGGGGAAGGCCGAGCCATTCAGTCTCCGCGGCTGAGTCTGGATATGGTCCCGGTGGGCAACGGCTACGACGCGGCAACCAATACGATGACTGTCGCCCCAATCGACAACTGCCTCGGCTCGGATCCCCCCGGCAACGACGCTCAGCATAACCACGTCGCTGAGCTCATCGTTCAGGAGGTCGAGGACCTTATCGGCTGGCAGGCGCGGATGAACTATGACGGTGGCAAGATGCGCCCAGCGAGCGTTAACTTCACGCCGTTTGCCGACAGCGCGAGGGGTCAGAACGTCTCCTTCACCAATCTGCCCATCGACGCGGACGGCGTGCATCGCGATATCGTTAGCGCCGGGGCGATTCCCCCGGCTGCCCCGGGCCCTCAGACCACGCTCATCGGCGCGACTTACAGCGGCGCCACGACCGCCCCGATCTCTCCTGACACTCCTCCAAAAGCACCGCCGGACGACACGTCATACAGCGCTCCCACCGGCGGTATCCTGGCTGATATAAACCTCCAGGTGCTGGCCGGCCAGGCGAACCAGGGCCTCCTTACGATGGATCTCGATGACGCGAGCCCGAATCCACCCGGCAGCAAAGTAGTCGTCTTCAACGGCGCCGGCGCTTCAGATATCAACCTGGCCGAAAGCGCCCTGTTCGACGGCTTTCACGCCGAGGGCACTGTCTGCGTCCCACCCGTCACCATCGCGCCGACTTCGCCCGCGTCTGGCGGTGGTGGCGGCGGCGGCGGCCAGGGATCGACCGCCGAGCCCGGGACGTCGGCCGGTGCGTCCCCCGGCGCCTCGCCCTCGGGCCAGCGCACGCTTGCCCCCGGCGAGACGCCCTCGGGCACTCCCAAGACCAGCACCCCGACGGCTACGGCGGGAAGCGGTTCGGGAGGCAACAAAGGAGACGGCGGCGGAACGCCGGCCTGGGTGTGGGTGCTCATCGCTCTCGCGCTGGTGGGTCTACCGGCAGCCGGATACGCGGCCTGGCGCTACCGCTCTCGACTTCCATGGTTCAGCGGGCGCGGTTAGACTTGTCGGTTTACGACCGTGATGGCCATCAATTTGTTTGGAATGTTGAAAGTGGGATAAGGGCCATAGCTGAGGTGGGAGTTTTTGCTTGACAACATTAGCGAGATGTAATAAAGATGAAACACTACGTAGCCATATTTGGTTATGGTTAATAGACCGTCTGGCAATGGAGCATAGATGGGTGAATTTGCGGAGCTCCTGCCAAGGACAAAGGCATACCTGGGCCCAAGCAAAAGGAGAGTGCAAGTCATGACCGGACGCCTCAATAAGTTGTTACCATACTTCGCCCTGCTTCGACTGGCGGCAATCCCTTTGGTCGCACTCCTCACGCTGCTGGTCAGCGGCGACGGAGTTCGCGCCGCAGGTGCCTTCAACCCGGTGAATACCTCCACCTACTGCAAGGACGGGACCGGCGCTATTGACAAGCAGCAGCTCACCGTTAGCTGCCAGCCCGACATCAGCCCCGGTTCGCACCCGGACATCGTTAGCGGCTTCGACATCGGCCTCGGTCCTGACGGCATCGCGGGCACCGGCGATGACACGAAGGACTACAACTTCGGGGGCGTGATCGGTTTTGCGCCCGTGGTGCCCGATGACAACGCCATTCCCGTCGGCGCCGTCCTCGGCGAACTCGGCTCGCAGCCAACCCTTGGTCTCATCAGCAACGGCTGCAACAACAGCCAGTTGCGCGTCGGGTTCACGTTCCAGAAGGGCACCACAGACATCAACAACACAACGGGGGCGCAAGACGGAGAGCGCCCGTTCGGCGAAAACAACGACCTGGCGATCATGGCCGGGGACAGTCCACCTTATGACGGCATCCAAGACGTCAAGCCTTCGCCGGCGGTCACCAAGTATCCCGCCTTCCTGAACGCGATCTTTGACCCTGACTGGGTCGACTTCGGTGCGGACAAGATCCCCGGCAACGCAGACGACAACAACGGGCCCGCTCCGCCACTCAAGCCCGTTTTCCGGGCAGTCGGGGCTACGGCGATCCCTTCGGCTAGCAACCTCTGGGTGATCCTCCAGCTCGTGGTCTTCGACAAAGGCACGAAGCTGCCCAACTTCCCGCAATTCGCCCCCGGATACGGCTACCCGAGCGTAGTTGTCCTTCAGACTGCGTCAGCCGCCGGCAATGCCACTCCGCCGGCCCCGAGCGCCGTCACAGACTTCTGCTCGCCGCTAAAGACTGTCAACGTTAGCTATGGGGTGACCAAGGACAATCCCGATACACCCGCCAACGAGGGCGGCATCCCAATCCGGACGATGCCGGACGCCGGCACGCAAGTCCCCGGCATCAGCTATGGCGCCAGCCAGCGCGATGCCGATGGCGACGGCTTTGAAAACTCATTGGACCCCTGTCCTACCACGCCTGACCCCAACTGGGACCCGCGGGGACCGCAACCGCAACCAGCTGACAACGACTTCGACAAATCCCACACTGTCCAAATCGGAGATGGCATCCCCGATAGCTGCGACCCCGACCCGACGAGCGCCAACCCAGCCGACCCAAGGTTTCAGCCTACTGACTACGACGGCGACGGCTTTCTAAACCGCGGTGATAACTGCCCGCTCGTGGCTAACCCCGATCAGAAGGACACCGATAAGGGCGACACCGGCGAAGAGGAAGGGGACGGCATCGGAGATGCCTGCGACCCGAACCCTGGGACGCCGGACGGTCCTGCAATCAAGTGCATTAAGACCAGCGTAGTCACAGTCGGCGGTGACCCGAACGTGGCCTTCAGCCCATGTCTGGCTGACATGCCTGCGCTCACCGCGGAAGGCACCATTGACACAGGCGCAACCGGTGGTGCTGGTGCCGGCGGCGACGCCGCAGCTGGCGGGGCCGGCACAGCGGCGGGCCGTGGCAGCGCTGGTGGCGGTGCTGCGGGCGGTGCCGGTGGGCCTGCTTCAGGCGTCGGCAGCTTATCCCCTGTTGGCGGCAGCGTACCGGCCTGGGCCGCGATCGCGGCAGCGCTGGGCGCAGCCGGCGTCATCGGCTCCCTCGGTACCATGGCCTCCCGCTTGATCAAGCGCCGGCGCGGTACCTAGCGAAGAGGGGCCTTACTACGAGCTAATCGCCAGAAGGCAAAAGAGGGGCGGCTCTAAGGAGCCGCCCCTCTTTATAAGTTCTTCTTTCCCCCTCGGGCACCAGCTCCTACTACGTAGGCGGATTTATGTCCGCGATGTTGTCGTCATTGAAGGAGCTGGTCTCCAGAGACAGCGTTGAAGACATCGCCCGCCCATACGGGAAGCTCGCGTTGGCAACGGCTTCTACCTTGACCAGACGGGCGTCATTCTTGGCCAGCCAGAGGTCAACGTCATAGGACTTCAGGAGCTTCCCATTATCGCTGGCTTCCCCAAACAGCTTTGACGCAGCCGAGAGCGGGGCGGCATCGATGCGGAAGTGGTTCGCTTCGATATCGCCGATCGTCTCCAGAGTCGCCGTCTTACCGGTCAGGTCCAGCGAGGAGAGCATTGCGTCACAGAAGAGAGGCGGCGTAAATGGGAAGCTTCCCGACTGCTGCTGCCCCACAGCGCCGCCGGCGCCCTGCACTACCCACCTATCGTTGAGTTGGAACCATTGGTTCTGGCCTATGCGGAGCCCGCGGACCGAAGGCTCGCCGGGGGTTGTCGATAGCACAAAATCGAGCTTGTCGGGCGGAATAAACGTGCCTGCGTAGTTCGTTTCAATATGGAAATCCGCGAATGAAGGCTTCGTGGCCCATTCCAAGCCGGTTTCGTCCGGCGGCGGATTCGCCTGCCTCGGGGAGTCGAGGACGTATTTAATTGTGTAACGCATTCGCTCCGCCTTGTTGATTTCACCACAAACGTCACTGCCCTTCGTTGGCGGTGTGGCGGTCTTGCCACTTCCCCCGCAAGCCAGCAATAGCAGAGAAAGAAGGAGGACCCCCGAAAGGCAGGCCCCTGTGCACACAACTTTTAGTTTCATGGCGACTGTCCCTCTCCCTAGCCATGGCTGTAACCGGACTCACCGGGAAGCGAGTTTGTCGGTCTGTAATTCATGTTAAGGCGCGCCCGAGAAGCGGAGCAACCGCCGACAGCCCTGCCGACATGGGACGCTTCGACCAAGGCAGTGCTACAGTTGGTGACATCGACCGATCACCCGGCGGGCGGGCGGCCCAACCAGCGGCTAGACGTCGCTCCGCTCGCCCTCGCCAACCGTGCCCGGGACCACCTCTACTTCGCATGATAAGGACGATGGCTCCACACGAGGGTGGTCCTTCTGATCGCCCGCCCTGATCACCGTCGGACTGGGGCCGGCGGTGGCAGGTACCCTTTACCGACGGTCTCGCCCAGCCGCGGGAGGCGAATAGCCATAGCTAGCCCGAACGCGCGGCGCTACCTTATCCGTGAATAAGAATATACATGCTGTATGTATATTAAAAGCCCATTTTTACCAAACGAACTTCAACCGGTTACCTCAACGTTTCCCCGTCCTTCCTCTTCAACAGGGGCGCAAGGGACATCTGCGGCGTGGAGTTCTACGTAAGATGGGTAGGTCTATCGCTTTATCTATGGCGCTTGACACGGCAATCAAACTTCGGCTATACAGAGGGATAGTCTCTTATCCGCTCGGCATGCCTACGTTTGGATGACGTACGCCCGCAGATAAAGAACAACCCCATGAATCGGAGGGATTAGCCCTAGTCTTGCCCGCCCTCGCCGTCGCATAGTCTGACCTCTTCCGGTCAGCTCGTCGCCACTATTGGGACGATCTGTGCGACCCCACCCGGCAGACTGGCTAGCGCGGAACCCAAGAAAGGAGACGAATGACGTGAGAGCGAAACAGCTTCTCGCGTGGGGAGCAGTTGTGGGAATCGCATCCTTCCTGCTCGTTCTCGCCGGCACCGACAAGGCCAACGCAGACTTCAAGCCCACGATCAAGCTCACGCTCACCAATACGGAGCCGGAGACCATAGGCGACTCCAAACTGGACTTCGGCATCCAAGATAAGAAGGACGTCAACTTCGGTGGCGCGGTCGCCTTTATCCCGCCTGACTTCGGCATCGTGCGCGGCGATAAGATACCAATCGGCGAGCCCGTCGGGGAACTCGACGCGCTAGCCACCCTCGGACTCATCAACAGTCCCTGCAACCAGTCGCTAGCAGTCCATTTCGACTTCGTTAACGCCACGACCGACAAGTCGTCGACGGTCTCTTTCAAGGATCTTGAGTTAGAAGCAGGCCAAACGAGCGCCAAGGGCTTCGGCACGAAGGACTTCGCTGAGGATAAGGACGGCAACGGCCTCCTCGACGCCATTGACCATTGGCCCGAATTCATCGACCGAGTCACAGGGCCCGTTCAGCCGTTCCGGCGTTCAGCCGGTGTTGCCACAGTAGCCGGCATTCCTGTACTTCTGCAGTTCCTCGTCTATAACCCCGGCACTACCTTCGACCTCCCGGGCGAAGACCTTGAAAAGCTGTTGCCGAAGGATCCGAAGCTCGGCTTCCCGACTATCGTTCTTCTCCAGGACGTCGGCGACCCGGACATCGAGCCGGAGCCCGGCCCGATCACGGACTTCTGCGCGCCCCTGACTTCCTCAAACGTCACGTTCGGCAAGGTTTACGATGCGGACCACGACGGTACGGATAACAAGCATGACACTTGCCCGTATGACGCGCACCCAGTGATGGGCACTCACGACGCCGACTTCGACTTCCTTGACAGCCAGTGCGACCCCGATGACAACGCGGACACCGGGAAGAACGAAGACCAGGACGGTGACGGGACCGACAACTTCGCCGACAACTGTCCTCTGGTCGCCAATGGAGACCAGAAAGACACAGACAAGGATGACATCGGCGACGCCTGTGATAAGAACCCGACCACGCCGGACGGTGAGATTAACCTGGGAATGAACCCACAGGCGGGCAAAGACACGTTCACGATATTCACGGTCGGGCAGCGCGATGCGGATAATGACGGCATCATGAACACCATGGATACCTGTCCTTACGTCCCCAACAAAGGCGATTCAACTCTCCTCAACAGCGGTGACGCTGACAGCGATGGCCTCGACGCTGCCTGCGACCCGAACGATGACCCGATCAATCGCGGTGCTAACACCGATCAGGACGCCGACGGCTACCTCAATCGCCAGGACAACTGCCCTCTCGTCCCGAACGGCCAGGAGAGCAAGGATCAGCCGACCGGGAACCAGAACGACGAGGACTTCGATGGGATCGGTGACGTCTGCGATACCGCGCCCCAAACCCCGGACGGCGAACTGCTCGTCAAGACGCTGACCGCCGACATCACGATCGGCGCAGGCGGCGCGGGCGGGCGGCCCACGAACTGCCCCGACTGCCAGGTGCCGGGCGATGATCCAGCTCCCAAGGGTGACACAGTCTCGACTCAACCGGGGCCCACCAACGGGGACAACGGCGGCTCCGACACCACCACCTTCATCATCATCGGCGGCGCCATCGCCGCGGCCGTTGTTGTAATCGGCGGCGGCGCAACGCTGCTTCTCCGCCGCGGCCGCTGATCGCTAAGAGCAAACGCTAATCGTAAGGGCGCCTCTTGGGCCTGTAAGCGCCCGCGAAGCGTTGCGGGTCGTTCGCCGCCACCTGCCGGGCCACGCTGGCCAGCGAAAGCTGGTTTACGCCGTCGTCCGGCGTCGGGTCGTGGGCGTCACCCGGGTTCACGGGGGCGGCACTGTCATAGAGGGTGCTGAAGATCGAAAGAGTTCCGTCCCCGTTCGCCACAATCTCGACGAGACGCGACTGCATCGGAAAGTCCAGCGGAGAGCCCGTCGTGATCTCCCAATATCCCTTCGTCCTTCGCTCTGCGTCCGGCTTCGGAGTAATCCTATACGCCAGATCGTGACCGGCCACGTGCAAGACCACATTCGGAAACCGGTGGAGAAGGGCCTCGACCTGCGGGCCTCTGAACCGCTCGGTCTGTGGCTTCAGCCCAGGGAACGGGTTGTTCATCGCCGCACACGTATGATGGCTGGCGATTACGATCAGCTGCTCGCGCACAGACGAAGTCACCGCTTTGCCGGCGCGGTCGATGTAGCGGCGGCTACGCGCCTTCAGTTGCTCCTCCAGCCAGGCAAACTGATCGGCGTCTATACTGCCGGCCGCGAACCCGCCTGGGTTCGCCGTGTCCAGCACGATCAGCGCCACCGGCCCGGAATCGACCGCGTAGTAGGCAGTCCCGTTCTTCCGGTTAGCCTCCGTGAAGCCATGGCCGGACGGGCCGGGGCTCGAAGCGGTATTGAAGTGCTCCTCGATCCATTCCTGGCGGCTCAGCGGCCGCCTATTCCCGTCCGCGCTCACACTCTCACGCGCCATCTCGGGATCTTTCAGGAAGACTCGGGGCGCCGGCGCGGCCAATCGCTGCGGGTCCCGGCAAACATCGTCTAGAACGGTCTTGCCTACGCCCGTGACCTTGACCGAGCCAACCGCGATCGCTCGTGCCGCCTCGTCCGGAGGGAAATTCCCTTGGGAGAGCAGGTCGCGATTGCCCACGACCGCGTACCACGGATAGCGAAGCCCCTCTGGCGAGAAGCGGCTCTGGGCATCCTGTAAGAGATGATCGTAGGCCTGCGCCGGAGACCCAGCCTGGAGGCCCTCGTATCCAGGCTTGCCGCTGTCCGGGTTCACGTCTTTGCCGTCCATCAAGTCCAGAAACCAGCGCAGTTCGTTGTATTGAGCGTTGTCCGCCGCATTTCCCGTGTGCAGGGCGAAGTCCACCGGCTGGCCGGTTATTTCGCTGCGGTCGACCCGGTTGGCCTGCGCGAT
>VBEJ01000191.1 GCA_005882985.1 Chloroflexota bacterium | reverse complement strand
TGGCTCGCCGACGCCTTTGAGAGCCTGCTCGCCGCGGTCCTCGAACCGCACGCCCGCCGACGTCCGCGCCAGACCACGAACAGTGTCCGAGACCAGTACCTCGCCGGGCTCCGACAGCCCGCTGATGCGCGAGGCGATGTTGACGGCGCCGCCGTAGACGTTGTTCTCCTCGCGGATGACGTCGCCGGCGTGGACGCCGAGGTGCAGCGGCAATCCGCCGGATGCCCCGGCCGCTCCGCAGGCGAGCGCGGCCTCGATCGCCTGGCGGGCGCTCGTGAACACGGCGAGCACGCCATCACCAAGAAGCTTCCCCTCGATCGCCGTGCCGCCATCCTCGCGAATGACGCCTCGGAGGGCGCCGTCCAGCTCGCGGGCCTTCGCGCGGAAGGCGGCGTCGCCGAGGCGTTCGGTGAGGGCGGTGGAGTCGGCGATGTCGGCGAACAGGATTACGGCGGTGCCGGAGCGGAGTGGGGAGACCTCTTCTCGGGGAGCCACCCACTCGTCAACCAAGAACGGAATAATTGCCCGTCGCCGCTTGCGCAAACCTCTCCTGGCGCGACGCGCCGTCCAAGATAGCCACGCGGGCATCGGGGATCATGGTCGCGAGCTCTCGCGCGACATCCGGACCAATCTGTTTGTCCGCCTTTTCGTGAACCAGGAGCGTCGGAGCAATGACCTGATGCAGCAGACTCGTCACGTTCCATTCCTGTGACTGCCGCCAGAACTCCAGCAACGTGTCTCGCACGACCGACTCACGAAAGGTGGCAGCCGCTGGCCCAGACATCTCATCCGACCAGCCCATGCCCAACCTCATCAGGGACTCTGTGACGAACTCCCATTGCGACGCGTCCAGGGCCAGCAACTTCCCGATTGGTTCCGTGAAAGTCTCAGGCAGCCTGGCAAAGCCGGACCAGAGGACGAGCTTCAATACGCGGTCCGGCTGCGCTGCTGCAAAAGCGATCGCCAGCGGCGGCGACACGCCGTACGCCACTAGGTTGAAGCTTTTCAGCTCCAACCTGTCCACTACCGCCTGCAAGTCACGGAGCAGGGCCTCGATCGAGAAGTCGCTCACGTCGCGGTCGGACAGGCCAAACCCGCGATGGTCGTATCGGACGAGCGTGCCTAGACGCGCCGTAGCTTCGAATACCTGTCGCACATCGCTCATCTGCCATTCCATCTGAAGGTGCGAGTTGGGTATATTCATGCAGACAAACGGCGTGCCTTGGCCCATGGCATAGTAGGCAATGCTTACGCCGTCGCTCGTCTTCGTGTACTGAATCTGCGGCTCCATCACTCCGCCTCTCGAACGACCCACACGCGCACCGGCTCGCCCACGCCCTTTAGCTCCCGTTCGCCGCGGTCCTCGAAGTTGACACCGGCGGAAGTGCGGGCCAGGCCACGCACGATGTCCGAGACGAGGACTTCGCCGGGCGCGGACAGCCCGCTGATGCGGGAGGCGATGTTGACGGCGCCCCCATAGACGTTGTTGTCCTCGCGGATGACGTCGCCGGCGTGGAAGCCGAGGTGGAGGGGCAGACCGGCTACGTCGCCGGACGTTGCGCAGGCGAGAGCGGCTTCGATGGCCTGGCGGGCGGAGGTGAAGACGGCGAGGACGCCGTCGCCGAGTAGCTTGCCCTCGATGGGCGTGCCGGCGTGCTCGCGGATGACGGTTCGGAGGGCGGCGTCGAGGTCGCGGGCCTTCGCGCGGAAGGCGTCGTCGCCGAGGCGCTCGGTGAGGCCGGTGGAGTCGGCGATATCGGCGAAGAGGATGATGGCGGTTCCGGAGGGTAGATCGGGTGTAGCTTCTACTTCTCGGCCTTCGCCGAGGAACCCGGTTATGATGCCCGGCAGTTGCACATAACCTATGTCGTCTATCACCTGGAATCGTGCGTTCGAGATACGGGCGGCCAGACGCTGCCCAGCTTGCACCGGCAGAAAGCGGTTGTGGCGGTTGTGGACGACGAGCGTGTGGGCGGTCACTCGCGGCAGAAGGGCGGAGACGTCCCAATCCTCATTGCCCATGCTCGATACCGCAGTACGGTAAGCTTCCGGCTCGACACATTCCCGGATATAGA
Source organism: Chloroflexota bacterium (assembly GCA_005882985.1). Taxonomy (GTDB): domain Bacteria; phylum Chloroflexota; class Dehalococcoidia; order SM23-28-2; family RBG-16-64-32; genus CF-163. The sequence goes on along the minus strand of VBEJ01000191.1, from coordinate 1,544 downwards.
CTGCAAATTTGGCGGCAAGCTCTTGGTTTTCGAATCCAAGCCACAGGCGTGCCAGGGTTTCTGTAAACAACGTCCAATCGCCGCTGCGCAGCGCCTCCTCGGCGACGACGGCAGGGTTCTGATAGTAGTCCGAGAACTTCGTCAATCCATCGGCGAGGATGAGGGACGAAATCTTCTCCGGATGAATTGTCGCGTAGGTTACGGCGATTGGGACCGAAGCGTCGACGGCGGAAAGCGACCGTCTCCCATATCGCCTGCACGTGGGTTAACGGGGGAATCGCCATCATCAGCAGCGGCGGGCCATCACCCGCAGTGGCGTACGCGATGTTTACGCCATCGCTGGTTTTCGCATACCGAATGCGCGGTTCCATGGTGCCGCTATTCTACTATCCGGCCGGATCGGCGTTCGCTCAGTCGGCTGCCCGACGCGTCTTTACCTTTCGATAAGCGAATTTCCGGTATTTCCATTCGCCTAACTTGAAAAAACACCCGTGGCGAAAGTGCTTGAGAACCATTGACGCGGTTCACCCACTGCTCTACTTTGAAATTCCCTGGAGCTGGGAGGGGTAAGTTCTCCGGGGGTTCGACGGGTCGAGTTTCTGAGCACGGGGGTGCTTGCGGCACGGGGCTCGGAGCCGGCCCAGAGAAGACAACCACACGGGGTGCGACCAGCCCGCTCGGAGCCCAGGGGGCCAGCCGTTAGGGATGCGGTAATCAATGGCGGCTGGCCTCTTCTTGGTTTTATGACCAAGCCGTCTTCGTTTAGTCTGTTCGCGCTCGCTTGTGCCGCCGCCGAAGGCCGTCGAGCAGACGCTCGATCGCGGCGCCGACTTCCCCGCGGGCGGCTTTCTGGTCCCCCGCGCGGGCGATGCAAAGAACACCTTCGCTTAGCGCCGCCCACAGGATGTGGGCAAGCGGCTCGACCGGCTTCTATCAGGCGAAGCCGCCTCGCCTGCCACTCCTTGACACCCCTGCCGGCGTTAAGTGACCATTGGGCCACGAAGCCACGAAACTGGGGGGACTGTTGCTCTGTAGCTCCTGCGGTCAGGAAAACCGCGAAGGCCGCCGCTTTTGTGCTCAATGTGGCGGTTCCCTCGCCCCGGCTTGCCCGTCTTGCGGCACCGCTAACGAACCAGGAGAGCGCTTCTGCGGCGAGTGCGGCAAGCCCCTTTCGGCCGATGCGCCGCCATCGCGGACGCCCACGCTTTCGCCTTCCGCTGCCCTGCCGGCGTCGTTCGCCGATGGCCGCTACACCGTTAAGAGCTTCCTCGGCGAGGGCGGCCGTAAGCGGGTCTACCTCGCCCACGACTCCAAACTCGACCGCGATGTCGCCGTCGCCGTCATCAAGACCGAAGGCCTCGACGAAGTCGGCCTCTCCCGCGTGAAGCGCGAGGCGCAGGCCATGGGCCGCCTCGGCGACCACCCCAACATCGTCACTGTCTTCGACATCGGCGATGACGGCGGGCAGCCGTACATCGTCTCGCAGTACATGGGCGGGGGCGACCTCGACGGCTTGCTGAACAAAACGCCCAACCGTCGCCTCG
>VBEJ01000088.1 GCA_005882985.1 Chloroflexota bacterium | reverse complement strand
TGGCGTTGTGATCGTCAGATCGAACTTGCCGCCGGTTGGATCGCCGTCAGGAGGCTGGTTGTCGATAACTGACTGGCATTCGTCGGTGATGTCAGCGCCGTTGCCGTCGTGGGTGCGGCAGACCTGGAACGTCGCGCCGGCCAGCAGGTTCTCCTGACCGTCGACTTTCTGCCAATGGATGCCGCAGAGCGGCAGAGGCTCCGGCGCTGCAAAGTCCTTGAGCTCGGCTGTGCTCAGGTCCTCGGGATTGCCCTGGGACGTCCGCGTGTGGGCCTGGAAAGACCCGATGCAGGGGGTCGCGCTCAACAACCCGGTTAGATCGATTCCGATCTCCGTGAAGGCATTCTTCTCAAGGGTCGCGACGACGTTCCCATGGTTGTCGTAGTTCGGCCACGGCCCGCCATCATCACTGGGACCCGCGTTGTTCAGGCCACAGATCGTGTCCGCCGCGTCACAACCAGCTCCCGTCATCGTGCCGCCGGCGACGATTACGTACTGGCTGCCGTCCCACTGAAAGACCCGGAGGGTACCGAAGTCGCCGCCCTTCGTGAAGTCCATGGCGACCAGGATATCTCCGGCGGTCTTCAATCCAAGAAAACCGCACGGCTCGTTGGCGCAGGGTGGCTCTTCATCGAGCGAAATGATCTGCCGGTTGAACTCAATATCGATGTGACTATCGCCGTTGGGCGCAAGTCGTTCGAGGCCGGCGTAGATGATCAAGTGGCCGTTCGTGTCGACGGTGCCGAAGGCGTACACGTTCGAGAGGTCGTCCTTGGCGGGCACGCTCTGAGTACCCCAATCCCAATCCGTAGGCTGCTGGTTGTTCTTTGTCCCGCCTGATGTGAATACGGTGTGGTCGACCGCTCCTGCCGGCGAGATGTCATCCATCAGGAAGCCGGCGGCGAGGCCGTTGTCGAGATTCGAGACGTTTCCATTTGAGTCGAAGACAGAGCCCCAGTCGGGACCGGCCGCAGCTCCATCCGGGATGTTGCCGTCAAGCTCGAAGTAGCCGTCATCGTGGACGGCCGATGCCGGAACAGGCCAGCCTATTCCGATCGACACGAGCAGGGCCAAAGCAGCGACGGCTGCCGCTGCAAGGCCGGCGAACAGCGGCCTTACCGGCCAGGTAATTGCGTGTGCTTGGCGCGGACTCCGCAGCGTCCGATTCGTCATGTAAATCCTCCTTAAAAGGACTCGTCGTTCCCTGCCAAGTCCGGCAGCTCGCAGGGCTGTTAACTAATTCTTAACAGACGTTGATAAGCGGTTAAATGGATGAGGGGTGAACACTCGGTGTAAAGCGTTCTCCCTGGGTAGTTAAGGCAGCGACAGAAGAGGCGCGGGCGGCCTTCGAAGCCGCCCGCGCCAGGTCCCAGGGAGGGTATTTCCGCTTGTGTTTCAGCTATTAAGAGGCTTCGGCGCCTCCTCTATGCCCTGCCGCCCAGCGAGGTTCCTCCACCGCCGCTTCTTTCCCTCCTCGCTCCCGAAGATCGGGGAGCCAGCGCAGAAACGAGGGCAGGTACCAGTTGCGGTCGCCCAGCAGTTCCATGGCCGCCGGGACGAGCACTGAGCGCACGACAGTGGCGTCTAGCAGGACGGCCACAGCCAGTCCGAAACCCATCTGCTGGAACATCACGAGATCGCCCTGAGCAATGCCTCCAAAGACGGCGGCCATAATGAGCGCAGCCCCAGTGATGATTCCCGCCGTCGAGCGCACGCCGAAGGCAACGGACTCGCGGTTGTCCTTCGTCCTGTCAAAGCGTTCGCGGATGCGGCTCAGAAGGAAGACGTGGTAGTCCATTGAGAGCCCGAACAAGATGGAGAACGTCCAAAGCGGTACCCACGCCTCGATGATGTCCACTTGCTGGAAGCCGAGCAGCTCGTTGCCGACGCCTTTCTGAAAGACCAGCACCAGCAGCCCGTAGGCGGCGCCCACGGAGAGCAGGTTCATAATTATCGCCTTGATAGGGACGACAATCGAGCGGAACACGATCGTAAGCAAGATGAAGCTAAGGCCGAGCACGAATGCGATGACAATCGGTGTGTAGTCTTCGGTCGTGCTGATGTAGTCGATCGAGCCCGAGCTCTGCCCACCGACGAACACTTTCGCATCGACCCCACTAAAGGCCTCAGGAATGTATTTCGTCCGCAGAGCTCGCACGGAGTCCAGCGTCTTGTTCGCTGTCGGGTCACCGTTGACGGGCACTGAGTAGAGGGCGACATCGCCGCTACTATTAGCGGTGAAGGTGCCTTTACGGAACTCGGGGTGTAGCGCGAGTATGCCATCGAGCCGGCGCAACGCGCCCTGGACGGCCGGCCCGTTGACATCACCCTGGATGGCGATCTCGGCAGGGGTTACGAGCCCGTATGAGAACTGGCTCTGAAGTATCTGGAACCCCTCCTTGGAGCGGAGGCCGTCGGGCAGCGTGCTGACTCCGGCGCTTCCCGTCTTGATATCGATGTAGGGGACGGCCAGCGCGATAAGAAGCGCCGCCGCCGCGATCAGCGCGATCACCGGATAACGCATGACGAAGCGGGTCACGCGGTCCCAGAAGCCGCCGTGCTTCTCATGGTCCGCCGCGATGGCTCCCCTGCCGATGAACGGGACGCGCAGAGCGTTAACCTTATCGCCCAGCAGGCCAAGCATCGCCGGCAGCAGCGTGAGAGAGATCATGACCGAAACGAGCACAACAATGATGGCCCCCAGGCCGAGGCTGCGGAAGATCGTGCTCGGGACGAGGAGCATCCCGAAGAGGGCGAGTACTACGGTCATGCCGCTGAAGAAGACCGCCCGCGAGGCCGTGGCGCCGGTCGCAGCGATCGCATCTTCCTTCGCCAGTCCCTTCGCACGCTCCTCGCGATAGCGCGAGACGATGAACAACGAGTAGTCGATGCCAACCGCGAGGCCCATCATCGTGATCACGTTGGTGATGAAAAACGAGAGTTGCGAGATGTGCCCGACCAAGGCTGAGAGTCCAACCGCGACGACGATCGCAAGGATGCCAAGGACGAGAGGCACGCCGGCTGCCAGAAGGGCCCCGAATACGACAACGAGCACTACCAGCGCGATCGGTATCCCGATGGACTCCCCCGTCTCCAGGTCGTGCTGAGCCTGGGTTTGCAGCTCGTCGCTCATGCTCGCGCCACCGGTGATTAGCACATGGAATCCCTGCGAGCCGTCTGCTTGCTTGACGACATTCAAGACCGGGTCGATTCTGTCCTGCGCCTCCTCGTGGTCGCCTGCCATCACAAACGGCAATATCGTGGTGTGGCGGTCGGCAGAAACGAGAGAAGGGTCGTTCGACTGATAGAAGTTCGTGCCCTTTGCGATGATCCCGGTACCTAGCGCTGAGATGTTCCCATAGACTCCCTCAACAACCTCACGGAACTGCGGGTCGTCCACAGTGGCAGAGTCAGAACGTACGATCACAATCTCATTCGTTGGCTCCGGCCCACGAAGATGGTCCTTGAGCAAATTCTCCGCCCGTTGCGACTCGGGATTGTTCGTAAGCGATACCTCCGTGGTTAAGGCGCCTGATAGCAGCAAGCCAATCGCCGCCATTGAGGCGACGATAACGGCAACCCAGATCCCGACGACTGTCCAGGGGCGGCGCGCCGAGACCCGCGCGAGGTGCTCAGTTGATAGCATTGATAATGCCATTTTTGGGTCCTCCTCCATTTTGTGCGGACCGCTCTACCCCCGCCCAGTAATGCGACGTATGGAATCTCTTCAGATCGACCAGTCGCGCGCGGGTGGCGGCTTCAATTGCGATCGCCCCCTACCGGTATTCGGGTGCCTGGGTCGGTGGCTTGCGCAAGATCGAGAGCCAGCCCCCGAGAGGCTTAGGTGGCTCCATCGCCCGTTCGGTGCGCGGCCAGCCCGTGGTGTGAGGGTGTGTGACACGGGCTTCGTCCTCGCGCTCCCGGCTTCCGGCCCAAACCAGTTCGTCGGTGAGGAAGCTCAACATACCTATCAACTCCTTCCAGCTTCCGCCTTCTGCCAAAACGTGCCGCCAATCATTGCCTTCATCACAGCGACGTATTTCCAAATGTCTACCGTTGGATCGAGAGTTTTCTGAAGGACCAGGCCGTCCCAGAAAGCCATCAAGACTCTGGCCACTGCATCCGGGTCCAGGACGGCGTTGATTTCGCCCCGCTGTTGAGCGTCCTTCACAATCCGCTGGCTGAAGGCCTCGCGAATGCTTTCGTCGATTCGGACAACAGTCTCCTTGATCCTCGGATTGCTAAGCGCCTCCGCCACAGTTCGATGTGCACCGCGCAGTCTCGCACGTCTTCAAGCTTGGTGAAAAAGACATCCACAAGCCCTTCGAGCACATCCAGCGTGTCGGTGCGTTCGCTCGTCACAGCATCGATTATCGCGGCGCTGTGCTGGCGTCCCTGCTCCTCCATCGCCGCAATGATTTCATCCTTGCTCCGGAAGTAGCGATAAACGGCGCCGGGGCTTAGCTCGGCCATCTGACAGATGTCGTGCATCGTCGAGCGGTGAAAGCCCTTGCGGGCGAAACATTCCGCGGCAGCGTCCAGGATTTGCTCGCGGCGTGCTTCCAGGTGTGCTTCTGTGACTTTTGGCATGGCTCCTCCGGAAACGAGTATTCGATTTTTAAAACGAACGCTCATTCTCTGTGCGCCCGGCAATGCCATCTGCCCAAGAGCCTACCTCCAACGGAGGTCTGAGGACTGTGACGGGAGTCACACCTTGCTACGCAGTCGGCACGACAGGAGGAGCTCATGTTTCCATTTTGGCGCAGGTTAAATGTGCGAGACAGACTTACGCCGCCCACGTGCTCACTCGGCTGAAGCAGCCGATGGGCAGGCTGGACAGACAAAAGTATGGCGCGCCAGCAGCGAGCTTCGAAAGAGCCAGGGGGAGAGGCGGCAATTACCGTAGCGCGCGGCGCCGGACCGCTCGCTTTACCGAAGATTACCGCCCGGCGTGGTAACGCAACGAGCCAGGCCCCCATCTATTTATGCTGAACAAATATTTACCGGGGCCAGGCGCTCGTCTGGCCCTGCCTACCTATCGGAAAGGAGTTCGGCATGGCGGCACCACGCCGGCGCCTCGTACTGAACCCTGATGCGCGGGAGCTCGAAGCCCAAAGAGTCGCATGCAGCTACCTCGTAAAGGGTTGCGAGCGAGCGCTATTTGATTTCGGCCTGATCGCCGGCGAGATGGGCGGGGTAGAGGCAGCGCGCATTGATGAGCGCGCGGCCCACATTATGCACGGCGTGCTCGGCTCCTGGCGTGACACGCTCTCCCTGCTAACGGACCACTTGACTGATCGCGACTTCGCCGCTTCTTCGGATGTCTGGACGGTGATGCGGACGGCCGCGACCCGAAACGCAGCGATCAATACCCAACTGGATTAGCCACCCCAAGGACTTCCCGATTCCCACGAGAAAGAGGCGAAGGGTGATCGTAGCCGCTAAGACCGAGGTTACCGAAGTCTTATTGGTCGAAGACAACCCGGGCGACACGAGGCTCACGCTCGAAGCAATTCGCGACTGCGAGGTGCCTTTGAACCTGAACGTCGCCCGCGATGGCGTTGAAGCCATGGCGTATCTTCGTCGCGAAGGTAGATACAGCAACGCGGAGCGTCCCGCATTGATACTGCTGGACCTGAACCTGCCTGGAAAGGGCGGACGTGAGGTACTGGCAGAGGTCAAGTGCGATCCAGAATTGAAACGCATCCCCGTCGTTGTTCTCACGACCTCGCAATCCGAGGACGACATCGCTGCGGCATATGGGCTCTACGCCAACTGCTACATTCGAAAGCCCGCGGACATCAACCAGCTTTCTGGGATCGTTAAGGGAATCGAGGATTTTTGGCTTACCAAGGTGAGGTTGCCTTGTTGAACACCCGGCCGAAAGGAGTTGCGGGGAAGATGAGTAACCGCCCAATAGAAGTGCTTCTAGTGGAAGATAACCCCGGAGACGCCCGCCTCGTCCGGGAATCGCTCGCTGAAGTGCGGTCCCGGCGCTTCAATCTCACGCACGTCGATCGTTTGGAAGACGCCATTAGGCGCCTGGAACGAGACGAGTACGATGTCGTGCTTCTGGACCTGCTACTTCAGGACAGTCAGCGGCTCGGGACGTTGATGGAGATACATAGTCAGGCGCCCAAGGTCCCCATTGTCGTTTTTACCGGCCTGGCAGACGAAGTTGTCGGCCTTTGGGCATTGAGCGAAGGCGCGGAGGACTACGTTGTCAAGGGAAAGCTTAGCGGGGACAAGCTTGCCGGGACCTTGTTTCATGCGATCGAACGGCACGCACCCGTCGCGCGCTCTGGACCGAAAATCACGAAGAAACGCGCTCGAAAGGAGTATGGGGAATGACTGACAAAGCTATTAGGGTTCTACTTGTCGAAGACAACCCGGGCGACGCTCGCCTTGTGCGAGAGACACTGGCGGAGATTGATTCGCCCCAGTTTGAGCTCACGCACGTCGAGAGACTAAGTCAAGCACGGCAGCGCTTGACCGAAGAGCAGTTCGACGTTGTCTTGCTTGACCTTGTGTTGCCGGATAAGCCGCGCATGGGCAGCCTGATTGAGATCCACGACCAGGCGTCCCGCGTGCCTATCGTCGTCCTCACCGGAATGGACGACGAGACGATGGCATCCTGGACGCTGGAAGAAGGCGCGCAAGACTACCTGATCAAGGGCCAGACTGACGGCGAGTCGCTCGTTCGTTGCATCCGGCACGCCATCCAGCGCCACCGGACACAGTCAGGAAAGCTGCGCACCGCGCCTGCCAGGTTCGCGTAGGCTGATCGGGGAGCTAAGCGGGCCTTCATGCACGAGGTTTACCCGCTATCTACCGCGGTGCGGCGAGAATCCGGCGAGATCAGGGGAAGAAGATATGAGCAGGGAGGAAGCGGTACAGCTCTAGAAGTGTGGAACCGGACCGCGCCTCAACGCGCCTTTTTATCTGCTCGCTCGGGGCGGTGGCTGGCTCGGTTGGAACACCAAGGAAAGGGGAAGCCCGTGTCTATTGAGAGTCGTTCATCCGCCTTAACCAAGCAGGAAGTAGCCGAGCTAAAGGCTCGTCATCTGGCTTGTAGCCACCTCGTCAAGGGCTGCCAGGACGCAATTATCAGCTTCCGAGATAAGACGGTCAGCCAATCGGCGGGGCAGGAGGCAAGCGCCGCGCACCGGGCGATCGAAATCCTGGAAGAGGTCCTGGGGTCATGGTGTGACACCCTGTCAATCTTGCGCTCTGCTCTTAACCAGACGTCCTCAAGGAAGGCCGCCTCCAACCAAAGGTTCGAGCTAATCCCGGGCGTCTTTAAGAACGAGTCGTCCAGCCAGGGAGCGGACACTGCCAACGCGAGGCGGAGCTAACGCTACTGGACCACCGATGAGCGCACTTCGGGGAGGGAAACGGCGAAAGGAGCCTGCACCGGGAAACGGCGCCGGTCCCCGGGTTAACTTGCGCGACGGCGAGACGAACGGCGACGCCGACTCACTCTCGTCGCCCGCCGATCAGCGCCTCGTCGACGGCGCCCTCAGAACGAGATCTACGCGAGCGCCGGACGGGCCACCGAGTCTCTTGCTCACCGCCCTGGTGCTGCTCCGCTGTCTGTCTGTGATCGCCTTTGGGGCAGCAGCCGTGATGTCGTTCACGACTTTCGGCTCCCGCGTGTACTACGTAGACGGCTTGCAGCAGGCCCTAGTGATTGCGCTGTGCGCGGCCGGCGTCATGGCTGCATTTGCGGCGTGGCTGCGCTACCGGTCCGGCGGATCTAGCCAGAGCCTGTTCTTGTTCGTCGCTTTTGCCGGGCTCGCTGCGTTGTACGGTCCTCTAGCGGTGGTCCATACAGCAGGCCCGAGCCCGGCCCACCTGTTGTTCGCGCCGCTATCTCGGTTGGTCTTTGCCATTGGATTGCTTGCCGCCGTGCTGAGCGTTCAGGTCACCTCCCTCACTCGTCTTCCTCCGTGGCTCGTGGGGACGTTCGTAGTCGTCTTAGCCTGTGCTGTGGACGCTGTCATGTACTCGGACCTCGGGGCTGTTCTCTACGACGGAATTCCCCAATTCCTTCTGGAACGTTCGGAGGCAGCCGGTCTGTTGGTGAACCTCCTCGCAGTCATCTGCGTCGTCCGCGTCTGGTGGAGAACGCGGCGCCCGTTTCTGATGTACATCATCGGTGCCGTATGCGCGTTAACGCTTGGCGGCAGCCTTTTCCTGATCTCGGACCCATGGCAAGGCCGCTGGTGGGCCGCGCATCTCGGGATGTTCGTCTCGGCCATCGCCGTAACCGAAGGCGTTGTAGCAGAGCGCTCGCGTCGAGGACGTCTATCCGAAGTGATGGACCTGGGCGGACTTTCGCGACTGGCCGAAAGTACCGTTGACGCTATGCGCGATGGCCTCGCCCTGCACGACGCGACAGGCCACCTCGTCGGTTGGAATCCGGCAGCTGAGCGGATCACGGGATGGCAACGCGAAATGGCTGCGTTAAGGCTGTCGCCCACCCTCCCGGAAGGAATGGTCGAGTTGCCGGACGGGAAGTGGGTGGACGTCCGTCACTTCAGCGTGCGCCAGAACGGCTACCACTACATGGCCACCTTGTTCACCGACGTTACGGAGCGCATGCACGCCGAAAAGGCCCTCAAAGAAAGCGAAGAGCGCTACCGAAGCCTCGTTGAGGTGTCGCCGGACGCCGTCATTCTGATGGACCTCGAAGGCACTATCCGCCTTTGCAACCGCCGGGCGGCCGCGCTTCACGGGCGCGAGAGCGGGGAGGAGTTGCTGAACAAGAATTTCTTCGACCTGGTTGCCGCCGACGACCGCGACCGGGCGCTCGCCAACGCGATGCGCATCGTACAAGACGGTGGTATTCGCGACGTCGAGTACCAGATGATTCGTAGGGATGGCTCGCAGTTCTCGGCGGAGCTAAGCGCGTCGATCATTCGCGACCTGAACGGTAAACCTCGGGCGGTAACCGCCGTATTCCGGGATGTTTCCGATCGCAAACGCACTGAACAGGCCTTGCGAGAGAGCGAAGAACGGTACCGGGGTCTTGTTGACGCCAGTCCAGACGCGGTGGCGTTCACCGATGTGGACGGCAGGATAGTGCTTTGCAATCAACAAGCGGCCGTCTTGCACGGATTCCATGCTCCAGACGATCTGCTGGGCAAGAACCGATTCGACTTGATTGCCGCCGAAGACCGCGCTTCAGCCGTCACGCTGCTGGCGCGCACAATCGAGACCGGTACCGTATCCCGCCGCGAATACGAGCTAATACGCCGGGATGGGTCACAGTTCCCCGGAGAAATTAGCGCCTCTCGTGTTCTTGATAGGGACGGCAAGGCGATGGGTCTAACCCTGGTCTGGCGCGACATAACGGAGAGGCGCCGCGCGGAAGAGGAGATCCACCGCACGAGCGCTTTCATCGACCTGCTGCGATCGGTCGCAGTCGCGGCTAACGAAGCAGCGGATTTCAACCAGGCGCTGGGTTCCGCCCTAAGGCACATCTGCGAACGTGTGGGCTGGCCGGCTGGGCACGCGTATCTGACGTCGGATGAAGCCGAGCGTACGCTCGTATCGGCTGGAGTCTGGTACCCCGACGCTTCGCGCCGGCTGGCTGGTCTACGTGCTGCGACGGCGGAAACCGGCGCCACTCCGCGGGAGAGCCTGGCGGGTCAAGTCTTCGAAACAAGCAAGCCGGCCTGGACCCGGGACCTGCGTGATTGCAGCTTTACGCGCGGAGAGGCTGCCCATGCCGCCCGCCTCGCGGCCGCCTTCGCGTTTCCCGTGCGGGTGGGAGACGAGGTCGTGGCCGTCCTGGAGTTCTTCGCCAGCGAGTTCGAAGAGCCGGACGAATCGTTGCTTGAAGTGATGGCGAGCATCGGCACGACCCTCGGCCGCGTCGTGGAACGCAAGCGCGCCAGGGACGAGATTGACCGGGCGTTCACTCTTTCGCAGGACATGCTTGCCATCATCGGGTTCGACGGCGAATTCAGACGGGCCAACCCCACTTTCTGCGGCACGCTCGGCTTTACTGAGACCGAACTGATGGCCGTCCGCTACGTCGACCTCGTTCACCCCGAAGACCTTAATGCGTTCGGCAGCGAGCTGCATCGCCTAGCCTCCGGCAATCCGGTCAAGGGCTTCGAAATGCGCATGCGCTGCCGCGATGGATCGTATCGCTGGACCCAATGGAATGGAACGCCTTTTCCCTCAGAGCGCGTGATCTATGCGCACGGACGAGATGTCACCGAGCGCAAACGTACGGAAGAGGCGTTGCTGAACGCCACGGACGAGATCCGTGACCTCTATAACGCCGCTCCTTGCGGGTACCACTCGCTCGATCGCGATGGCGTCTTCCTTCGCATCAACGACACAGAACTTGAGTGGCTGGGCTACAAGCGCAGCGAGGTGATCGGCAAGAAGAAAATTACTGAAGTGCTCACACCGTCCGCCGGGAAGGCCTTCGCGCGCAGCCTTCGTGAATTTCAAAAGAACGGCTGGATGCGGGCGGTCGAAGTGGAGATGCAACGGAAAAACGGCTCAACTTTCCCAGCCCTGCTTAGCGCTTCGGCCGTCTCGGATGTCGATGGCCAATTCATGATGACCCGGTCGACGGTCTTCGATATCACGGACCGCAAGCGGGCTGAGGAAGAGCTACGCGAAAGCGAGTCGCGAGCGCGGGCTATCGTGAACACCGCCCAGGACGCATTCGTTGCCATCGATCAATCCGGGCGCATCACCGACTGGAACCCGCAGGCCGAAGCAACCTTCGGCTGGTCGCGCAAAGAAGCGCTCGGACGCAAGCTTGCCGATACGATTGTTCCGGCGAGATTTCGCAGGGGCCACCGGCTGGGACTAGAGCGATTTGTGCGGACAGGCAGAGGCCCGCTGCTGAACAAGCGTATTGAGGTGGCGGCAATCGATAAAGAGGGACGTGAGTTTCCCGTAGAGGTGACGATTTCACCCGTCCAGACAGGGGCGGAATACACCTTCAACTCGTTTATTCACGACATAACCGAACGAAAGCAGGCTGAAGCGATGCGGGCACGCTTGGCAGCGATCGTCGAGTCCTCGGATGACGCAATTATCGGTACAAATCTCAGCGGAGAAATTACGAGCTGGAACAAAGCGGCGACACGCCTCTTCCGGTATTCCATGCGAGAAGCGATCGGCAAGCCCGTTTCGATGCTGACGCCGGACGACGTTCATCAAGAGCCTTCGGCGGTTTCCCCAGGCGAAAAGTCAAGCAGACGTGTCGAGCACTTCGAGACCGTTCGCCAGCGTAAGAATGGCAGCCGTGTTGACGTCTCCATGACCGTCTCACCCATTCTGGACGCCGATGGCGCAGTTATCGGCGTCTCCACGATTGCGCGGGACGTTACCGCTCGCAGGCGGGCTGAAGAGCTCGCGCGGCGTGCGGACGACCTCGCGCGTTCCAATGCAGACCTCGAACAGTTTGCTTACGTGGCCTCTCACGACCTTCAGGAACCGCTGCGAATGGTGACCGGCTACTGCGACCTGCTCCAGCGCCGGTACAAAGGCAAGCTCGACTCGGATGCCGACGATTTCATCACCTTCGCCGCCGAAGGTGCCCAGCGGATGCAGGAGCTTGTGCGTGGCCTGCTCGAGTACTCTAGGGTTGGGCCGCACGCGAGGATCGATGCACCAATCGATTCTGGAGAAGCGTTCGAGCGCGCCCTGGCCAACCTCCGCATGGCGATCGACGAGAGCGGCGCCGTCGTCAAGCGCGGGCGGTTGCCGACTGTTCTCGCGGATGCTACTCAGCTCGAGCACGTGTTCCAGAACCTGGTCGGCAATGCCATAAAGTTTCACGGTCCGCTAACGCCGCAGATTGACATCAAGGTGGTTCGGCAAAACGGCATGTGGCAGTTCTCGGTTAAAGACAACGGCATTGGCATCGATATGCGCTACGCCGACAAGGTTTTCGCGATCTTCCAGCGGCTCCATGGGCGCGGGGAATATGCGGGCACTGGCCTCGGCCTGGCCATCTGTAAAAAGATCATCGAACGCCATGACGGCACTATCTGGTTTGAATCGCAGCCGGGGCACGGCACAACTTTCTATTTCACGCTACCGGCGAGAGGAGGAAATGAACCATGAGCAACCGAAGGAAGGCCGGGAGCCAGAGCGCGCGGGACGAAGCGCCCGAAGTCTCGGTCAGACCGATTGAAATACTGCTCGTCGAAGATAACCCCGCGGACGTCCGGATGACGGTCGAGGCGCTCAAGGACTGCCGGGTAAGCAACAAACTCAGCGTCGTCGAAGATGGGGAACAGGCGCTCTCATTCTTGCGCAAAAACAACGGTTATTCGGAACGGATGCGCCCGGACTTGATCCTGCTTGACCTGAATCTGCCGAGGAAAGACGGTCACGAGGTGCTCGCAGAGATCAAGTCAGACCCGGACCTCCGAAAAATCCCAGTCGTGGTCCTCACGACCTCCGAAAACGAGCGCGACGTCCGCAAGGCTTATGACCTGAACGCCAACTGCTATATCACGAAGCCGGGCGGGCTGGAGCAGTTCGTAAGCGTGATGAAATCGATCCAGTATTTCTGGTCGAAAGTCGTCCAGTTGCCCTCAGCGGGTGACATAGCGAGGCTCGCGTGACCGCCATACGGCGAAGACCGGTCAGGGTGCTGTTCGTGGAAGATAACCCCGGCGACGCGCGGCTGGTTAAGGAAACTCTCGCTGAAATCCGAACTGCCGAGTTCGAGCTCATCCATGTTCAGCATCTCCACGAAGGCCTGCGACGGCTCGCCCGGAACAAATTCGACGTCGTCCTTCTAGACTTGCTTCTGGACGATACCCCTCGCCTGGGCGCGCTCCTCGAAATCTACGAGCAGTCCTTGCGGGTGCCGGTGGTTGTCTTGACGGGACTTGAAGATGCGTCGGTGCGGAATTGGGCGCGAAAGGAAGGCGCTCGAGACTACTTGATCAAGGGCAAAGTCGAATCTGATGTTCTCGCTGACGCGCTCCTGGATGCCGCCGAGCAAGGAGCTGTCAAGCAGACCGGTGCCCGGGCCGAACGCCGGCACTAAGACAATTTGGCGCTAGCGCTCCTCGTTGAGATTACGCCCGCGTCTCCTAATACGCCGAACGATGGAACCGAGCAGCGCGTTGCGCAGCGGCGACCAGATCTCGGCCAGCTGAGCTTTTTCCTCGTCGGGTTCCCGCTTGCCAAAACGGGACCGGTTGTACGCCGCCGCAAGCATCGACACGTCATTCGCCTGCCGGACGGTGCGTTTCAGGCTCTGGGCGAACTCGGCCGGAGTCTGGCCGGTCCGCGGACCGTGACCGGACCACGTCGCGAGCCGCACTGTTTTCTCCCAGAGCTGCTGTGAATATGGCAGCCCGGCGACCGACCGTTGCCACCCCAGATAAACGCTGCCCGCCAACATAGCGATGAACGCCGCGACAGCCAGGGTCAACAACGGGTTGTAGTCACGTCCGGTTTGCACTGGGGAAGCGACTGGTGGTACCGGCTGGTCATCTTGAGGGGTGTCGATTAGCACGTCGGACCCAAGGCCGACAGGCAGGTCCTCGGGGCCGGCCGCACCCTTCGGCAGTTGGTCCTCGGGCCCAATCGTCGGGTTGAGAGCGCCCTCCCGATCAGGCGAGGGGTTGAAGGCGATCCACCCGTACCTCGGGAAGTAAACCTCTGTCCAGGCGTAAGAGTTATAGTCGCGAACCGTGTAGCCCCCGCTTTCCAGGTTCTTGTCGGCATCGTTGATCACGAAACCGACAGCCAGGCGCGATGGGATCCCGAGTGTGCGCAGCATTACGGCCATGGCCGAAGCATGATAGTCGAAGTAGCCGCGCTGAGAGTCGAACAAGAAGAAGTCGGTGGCGTCGCGCCCTGGCGGCGTGTCCGGTATATTGAAGTCAGCCGGAAAGCTCCGTAGGAATTCCCGTAGGGCCAGCGCTTTGTCGTAGCGAGTGCTGGCGTTGGCGGTAATCTGGCGGGCGAGTTCGCCGATCCTCGGGGGAAGGTCATCCGGCCGCTGAAGGTAGTGGCGCATGACCCAGTCGGGATCAATTCCAGTCGCCTGGCGGAGCTCATCTTCCGGCACCATCGGAATGAAGCCCGTAACGTTGTAGGAGGCCCCTTCGCCGATCCTATTCTCGGGCTTTGCTACGAGCGCATCAGGGAGCGGTCCGCCGTTTAGCTTCAAGCCGCCTACTTCGACCGCCTTCGCCTCTTCATTTCGCTTGACAGTAAGGCCTACAAAGTCCTCCCCAACGCGGGCCTTCACCGCAGAAAGGATCTCCTGGTCAGTCGCACCCTCGCCGCCGTTCTTAAGCGGAAACTGAATCGTCTGGTAACCCGACGAAGGTGCCTCAATCTGGAACGGCCTACTGGCCGAGAGCGGCTCTCCCGGCGAGAAGA
Source organism: Chloroflexota bacterium (assembly GCA_005882985.1). Taxonomy (GTDB): domain Bacteria; phylum Chloroflexota; class Dehalococcoidia; order SM23-28-2; family RBG-16-64-32; genus CF-163. The sequence continues at coordinate 1,501 of VBEJ01000088.1, read as the reverse complement.
GCACTGAGCCAACCACACTGTTCCGGTCGACCGTAATGGTGAGCGGGATAACCTGCCCCTTGACCGCACCGCTATCGATGTCTGCTTTCAGACTCTCTTCGATGTATGCCGGCAGGTCTACCGGAGTCCGCCCGCCGGCCTTCCAACCGCCACCGCTGTACTCGTCGTAAACCGCGCCGCGCAGGCGAATCTCGCCGGACACGCCCAGGTCGTTGACGCGGACCGTCATCAACTGCCGGTTCCCGAGGTCTATCGAGCCCTGGAAGGGTAGGACGCCGGTGAAGTTGTGGACGGGGACGACCCGCTTGACGTGTAGCGGTCCGGAAAGTCGCACGAAATTGACACCCACTTCCTCGATTTGGCCGACCATCGCGTCGACGGGGCCTGGGGTCGTGAATGGCCCCACGGGCAGGATCCACGCGGTAACGATCAGGAAGAGGAGTGCCCAGGTGCTGAAGTTGAGGAAGGACAGGCTGATTAGGGAAGGGTAAGTTGTCCCTTCCCGCCGCCAGACCGCCATCCGCGTCATAAGGTTCGTCCGCATGACCAGCAGGAACCCGAAGAGCATGTAAAGCAGCACGGAGCCCTCGAGGTTGTCGCCTACCAAGGCCATGTCCAGGAAAAGCGTCAGTCCGCCGGGGATCAACCCGATCCAGGCGTTTTGCCAGCGATAGACGCTCCAGCCGAAGATGAATACGCCAAGCCAGGTCAGGCCCAGGACGAGCACGTTGAACGGCAATGAGTCGTTGCTGACACCTCCATGGACGGCGAGGTCGAACCAGGTGTCGAAGCGCGTGTAGATAGCGTCCAGTCTCTGCTCGAAGTCTCCCGGGCCCACCATCTCCAGCGTCTGCCAGAAGACGACCAGCAGGCCCGTAAGTACCGCGATCGGCCAGGCCGCAAAGATCGAGAGGCCCGAGCGCGCGATGAGGAGCGAAGCGACGAGCGCCAGGACCGCGACGAGCGTGATCGGCGGCATCTCGTCCGACCACCCGGACTGCTCCAGTCCCAGCGAAACGCTCATGGTCGCGCCGAAGGCGAGGACGAGGGTTAGCCAGTCCTCCCAATCGGTAAGACGCGCAGTTAATCGTTTGAGCCACTGCGGCACGGCGCGCGTAGCGGCCGGCCCTGCGGGCCTCGTCCATTCGAATTCCGCCATCAGCGCACCATTGCCTTCTGGCGCTCGGGTGCCCCGTGTGCTGCCATCCCCGCCGGCCCGAGCATCAGCGAAATGTCGGAACCGCAGCGCACGACGTACGCTGGCACACCGAGAGTGGAGAGCGCTTCCAGGCTCAACGACTCCCGCTGCTCAGCGCCGAAGCTGCCGGCCTCGAGTGACACAACTGCGGCGCGCGTGCCCTGTTGCACCGTAGTCTCCAGCGACGGCAACCAGCTCTCGTCGGTCGAAGGGGTCACGATGACCAGGGTGGTGTGGCGTCCGAAGCGACGGCCTTCCTCTTCGAGCACGAGACTCAGCGGCTTCACTCCGGTTGCCTGCGCC
>VBEJ01000041.1 GCA_005882985.1 Chloroflexota bacterium | reverse complement strand
CGCGAGCCCGCTGCGGCGTACTCAGCAAACGGCCTCGGCCATCGCAGAGGCGAGCGGGCTTGAAGTACTACCGAAGGCTGACCTACGGGAGGTCGAGCTGGGCCAGGCCGACTACGATATCCGGCTGCTTCCCGAGAAGGAGCGTGCGAAGGTCGCCCGGTTGATCATGAGCGAGGGCACCTGGGACGCCTTCCCAGGCAGCGAAGGCAGCGAGGTGGCCCGCAATCGTGTGCGGGGCGTGATTCGAGAGATAGTCAACGATCATCCCGGCGAGCGTCTGGCGGTGGTTGCGCACGCGGCGTTTATCCAGACGTTCGTAAGCGTCGTGCTTGGCCTGCAACGCGACTTTGTGTTCTATCCGTTCAACGCCAGCATAACCTCCGTTCGTGCCAAGGACGGGCGCTTCGTCCTCTGGAGGCTAAACGACATCGCTCACCTGGACGGCATGCCCGCCGGGTTTGGCGGGATCAGTTAGGCATTCGGCGTGACCTCCAAGGAATACTTCGAAGCTAACCGAAGGCATTGGGATGAGGTGGTGCCGATCCACGTTGCCTCGGGCCTCTACGACGTCGCCGCCTTCAAGGCAGGAAAGTCGCGGCTCAAGCCGGTCGAGCGCGAGGAGCTGACCGATGTGAAAGGCAAGGGCCTTCTGCACATCCAGTGCCACTTCGGCCTCGACACGCTATCCTGGGCGCGCGAAGGGGCAATAGTCACCGGCGTCGACTTCTCGGAACCGGCGCTGGAAGCCGCGCGTGCCCTCGCCGATGAATGCGGGTTCGAGGCTCGGTTCATTCATTCGGACGTCTACTCCCTTCCGGAGAAGCTGTCGGAGCAATTCGACATCGTCTTCACCTCCTACGGCGCATTACCCTGGCTGCCGGACATGCAGCGCTGGGCCGAAGTTGTCGCCCGGTTCGTGAAACCGGGCGGCACCTTCTACATGGTCGAGTTCCACCCGATGGGCGGCGTCTTTGACGATGGGCCCCAGGCGACGGACCTGGTCGTGAATTACCCTTACTTCCCTACCGGTGAACCAATCCGGACCGAGGACGACGGCACGTATGCGGACCGCGAAGCAACGGTGGAGAATCGTCTGGTCTACAGCTGGCCGCATCCCACAAGCGAGGTAATTAGCGCGCTGATTGACGCTGGACTGAGGATCGAATTCTTCCACGAGTTCCCATTCACTACAGAGCCGCTCTGGCCGTTCACCGAGACAAAGCCGGATGGGACCGTCCGGCTCACGAAGCACGAAGGATCGGTGCCGCTGCTCTATTCCGTAAAGGCGACTAAGCCGGGCTAGTTCGCCGTTGGATTAGCCCAAGTACTGTGGGCTCGCTTAAGCTCATCCAAGAAGAACTTCAGATCATCGCGACCGTCATAGAGCTCGAGTCGTTTGGCGAGCTTGAAGAATCCGGGGCCCGGCATATTGTTATCCCTATGAATTACGACGACTGATAAGAGTGGCCGCCGCACGCTGTGCTCATGCTCAGATATCTCACCGAGCAGCCGGCCAATTTCATCTCGGTGACTCGGGTCCTCCATATTGAGATCAGCCAGTGGTGCAACCTCGGAATATGTCGCTGTTTCTCCTCTGGCAGCCACCCGTTTCAGTTCTTCGTACATCGCCTGATGCATGATCTTCCTCTTTCTAAATCAGCCGCCGCGTGTCGCCCTGCTCGTACTTCTTGAGCTTCTCTTCGTCCAGCTCGATGCCGAGCCCTGTGCCCTGCGGAAGGTGGACGTAGCCTTCGGCGTCAATCTGGAGCGGCTCGGAGAAGATGAAGTCGCGGTGCTCCGGAAGCCAGTTCGGCGGGTCGTATGGGAACTCGACGTACGGGACCCACGACGAAGCGGCGGCGCAATGCAGGTTCGCGACCATCCCGATGCCGTTCGTCCACGTGTGCGGCGTGAACACCTTGCCCGCAGCCTCTACCATGGCCCCGATTTTCCGAGTCGTGGAGATCCCGCCGATGAACGTGCAGTCCGGCTGGTAGACGTCGAAACAGCCCTTCTCGAGATACGTCTTGATCTCCTCCGGGCCGCGGTTCAGCTCACCGCCGGCGATGCGGAGCGTCCTCGTGTGGCGCTGCAGCTCGGCGAATCCGTCGTAGTCGTAGGCGTCGAGCGGCTCTTCGAGCCAGTAGACGCCGTGCTCCTCACATGCCTTAACGACGTTGATCGCGGTCTTGAGATCCCAACGGTTGAGCTGGCGATCGGGGGCGATGCGCCAGCCCCAGTTTCCGTCCACCATTATGTCGATTCCATCGCCGATTGCCTTCCGCACAGCGGCGAGCGTACGTACGTCTTCTCGCCAGTCGGGGCTGTGAAAACGGAGCTTCATCGCTTTGAATCCGGCCGCGACAGTCTGGTGGCAGACCTCGACGCGCGCCTCTAGCGGCCGCAGCTCGCCGGTGGAGGCGTAGGCCTTGAGCTTGTCTGAACCACCACCGAGCAGCTTGTAGACCGGCTGCCCGGTCGCCTTGCCGATGATGTCCCAAAGGGCGATCTCGACGGGCCATGGGCGCCCGACGAAGAAGGCCATCGAGCGCAGGTTCGCGACGTGTTGCTCAAGGGCGAACGGATCCTGGCCCATGAGGAAGAGGCCCGCCACTTCCCAGCGGACCGGCACCCCGCCCGACCCTATACCGGTAATGCCTTCGTCCGTGTGGACCTCGACGACGTGAATGCGGGCAGCTGTCGTCGGCGCCGGCTGCCACGTCGGGTGGAACGGCTTCGGCATCGGGTACTCGAAAAGGCGGACTTTAACTGCGGTGATCTTCATTCCGGTAGCTCCTTCAACGGCTGTCTGTCAAGGGATACATTAACGGATTAACCGCTGGCCGAAAGGGCGTCGTTCGCGTATGAGTTTTTGCCTCCGCTGGCAGTCAATCCGTTCAGGAGGAACCGCCATGCCCAGACCCCTCTGGAACCGGGGCTCGAACCGCTACGCGCCGGGCGCGCGGTACTGGACTTGCCCGGCCTTGCGCAGTGCGTCCATCGTTTCGTCGACGGTGAGGAGGACTATCGTCTCCAATGAGCTAAGCGCACCGCCGCTACTAATCGCCAGCGCAACCGCGGCCATGGACACGTTGTCGGGAGCCTCCCAAAGAGTGTAGCCGTCGTGTTTGCCGAAGGCGTACCAGAAGCCGTGGAGCTCCCCACCGACGGACTCGATGTACGACTGAGCGGCCTTTCGGCGATCCTCTGGGTTGCCGATCAGCCTGGCCCAGGTCTCCGCGGTGTAGCTGAACCTCGTTAGATAGAGTGGCATCGCTCCCTCCCCTTTAGATGGTCTGTCAACGGATACTTTAGCGGATCAGCCGATGACGAGGCACATTGACAGCCCGCTGTGAGTCCCGTCATTCTGAGCGCAGCGAAGAATCTGTCGCAGTGTTGCGGCCGTTGTAGGATCCCGCACGCGACCCAAAACCGTCTCCGACAGCGCACGACCTCGGTGTCGCGGACGGCTCCGCGATCGGGAGTCTTACTCGACAGACCCGTCGTGCCTCAGGGTGACAAGCGACATAGGAGGAACCGCCATGCCCGGCCCGCTAGACGGAATCCGCGTCCTCGACTTCACGATCGCCCAGCAGGGGCCGTACGCAACGCTCCTCCTCGCCGACATGGGCGCTGAGGTGATCAAGGTCGAGCCGCGGGAGCGTGGCGAAGTCGGGCGCCTGCTTGGCATCGACCGGCGCAACGGGTTCAGTGCTTACTTCCTCGCGATCAACCGCGGCAAGAAGAGTATCACCCTCGACCTGAAGAGCGCGCAGGGACGCGAGGTGGCGCTCCGACTGGCGCGCGACTGCGACATCGTCGCGCACAACTTCCGGCCCGGCGTCATGGAAAAGCTCGGGCTCGGCTACGACGCCTTCCGCGCTGTGAACCCACGTGTCATCTACGCCGGCGCGTCCGCTTTCGGGACGAAAGGCCCGCTCGGCCGAAAGCCGGGGAACGACATCCTCGCGCAGGCTATGAGCGGGCTGATGTCGGTCACCGGCGACGGCACCGCCCCGCTGCCCGCGGGCTGCGCGATCGCCGACCACACCGCGGCGCTGACCTTCGCGCTCGGCATCGTGAGCGCGCTCCTCGCGCGAGAGCGTACCGGCATCGGCCAGGAGATCGAATGCTCGCTGCTCGGCAGCATGCTGGCGGCGCAGTCGTGGGAGATGACCTACTTCTCGATGATCGGCGAGAATCCGCAGCCAGCCGGCCGGGGCCACACTAGCCTTGCCTGGCAGTGGTGGACGTACCGGACGGCCGACGGCTGGCTGGCGGTCGGCGGTGTCGATCCAGCTCGCTGGCCCGGCTTCTGCCGCGCCATCGGCCGCGAAGACCTGATGACCGACGAGCGCTTCGACAACGCCGGCAAGCGCATCCGCGAGCGGGAGGCGCTCAACGCGGTCGTCGAGGAGCACCTGATGACCCGCAAGACGACCGACTGGCTGCCGGTACTCGAAGCTGAGGACATCTTCTGCGCACCCGTACTCGAATACCAGCAGGTGCTATCACACGAGCAGGTGCGAGCCAACGGCTACACCGCCGAGATCGACCACCCGCGCGCCGGCCGGACAACAGTCGTGTCAACGCCAATCGCCTTCAGCCAGTCGCCGGTGGACTCGACGCGGCCCGAGCCGCAGCACGGCGAGCATACGGAAGACGTCCTGCGGGAGTTCAGATTTGGAGACGAGGAGATCGAGGATCTGAGAGCAGAGCGCGTGGTCTAGGGTACCTACGGTGACGCCGCCAACCCGCTTAGCCGGGTTTGCCAGAGCTAGACAACTTCGCCTCGTGCTCCTGTATCCGCCGGACAGGCGAAGGCAAGGGTCCGGATATGACTTCCGCTTGCCGCAGCGACGCGATCTCCTCCGCCGATAAGCCCGACAGTCGCGAAAGGACTTCGTCCGTGTGCTCGCCGAGCGCCGGAGGCGGCCCCTTGATGCCGCCCGGCGTCCGGCCGAGCTTCACCGGCGTGTCCGCGATCCTCAGCGAGAAGCCGTCCGGGTGCTCGACATCCACGAGCATCTCTCGCGCTTTCACTTGCGGCTGCTCGGCGGCGCTCGGGATGTCGTTCAGAGGGCCGCAGGGCAAGCCGATGGCGTCGAACTCTCGCAGCCATTCGGCGGTCGTCTTAAGGCGTAGCGCGTCGTTCAGGACCGGCTCGAGCTCCGCGTGATGCTTCGTGCGCAGTCCCGGCGTGTCGAAGCGCGGATCGCCGATGAGGTCAGGGCGGCCTATCGTCGCGCAAAAGAGCTCCCACTGGTTCTCCACGCCCCACGAGAGAGCCACAACGATCCAGCCGTCTTTCGTGAGGAACGCCTGGAACGGCGTCGCGAGGGGGTGCCGCGTCCCAATGGGCTTCGGCACTTCGCCGGTCGCGAAGTAGCGGGCGAACGCGTTCTCGAGGATCGCGATCTGGCAGTCGAGCATGCTTATGTCGATCATTTGGCCCTTGCCGCTTCGTTCCCGTTCGTGGAGCGCCGCCAGGATGCCGATCGCCGTGTAGAGACCGGCCGTGATGTCGCCCTGGGAAATGCCGGGACGCACTGGCGGGCCGCCCGGCTCTCCGGTGATGCTCATGATGCCGCCCATTCCCTGCACGATGATGTCGAGCGCGGGCCGGTCGCGATCAGGCCCCGTCCGCCCGAACCCGGAAGTCGCCGCGTAGATAAGGCGCGGGTTACGGTTGCTGAGCGTGTCGTAGCCGAGGCCCAGCTTGTCCATCGTGCCCGGAGTGTAGTTCTCCATCACTACGTCGGCTTTTTCGATGAGGCGGAGGAATAGTTCGCGTCCCTCCGGCTTCTTGAGGTCGATGACCATGCTCTTCTTGCCCCGGTTAATGGAAAAGAAGTAGCTGCTCCAGTCGCCGATATATGGGCCGGTAGTGCGCGCCACATCGCCGAACGGCGGCCGCTCGACCTTGATGACTTCGGCCCCGAGGTCGGTGAGGACCATCGAGGCGAACGGTCCGGAAAGCACCCATGTGAGATCGAGGATCGTGAGCCCGGCGAGGGGGCCGCGGTATTGGTCGGGATTCGTCATGGCACCTCAATGATACGCAAAATGAAGCGGGGCGCCGCTAGCGGCGCCCCGCGCGTCTATTCGCTTGCCTAGATTACCAGCTACCGCCGGAGCGGGCCGGCTTCATTTTTGAAAAGCAGTCGCTGCAGTATACCGGCCGGTCCTGGCGCGGCAGGAAGGGCACCTGGGTGTTCGTACCGCAGTTGTCGCATACGGCATCGTACATCTGCCGTGCGCCGCCGTAGCCGCCACCGCCGCCACCGCCGCGGTCCTGACGCCGGGCCTGCCGGCAGGAAGGACAGCGCTTGGGCTCCTGGTAGCCCTTGCGCGCGTGGAATTCCTGGTCATCTGCGGTAAACGTAAAGCTCGCTCCGCACTCGACGCAGGTAAGGGTCCGGTCGGTGTAAGCCACTCGATGACCTCCTTTGTGGCCCTGGTTAATGTCCGGTCATCGAGCGGGAGATTGCGGGAAAAAGCCGACGCGGGACTTTAACCTCGTCTGCAGCGGAAAACCGCCGCAGAAGGTAAACGCTTTGCATCGGGGCGTATGGTAACACACCCATTTCAGGCTGACAACGCAAGAATTTCAACTTTCGCAAGCGTATTTTTTCGCTCAGCGGCGTCCACCCGGACGCAAATGCCGGGGGCTTCACCCGGGCTTGAAGGCGGGCTTCCCGTCATTCTCAGGCGCAATAATCGCGGGTTTCGCGCCCACGAGCTGGGCGATCAGCGCCGCCAGCTCGTTCATATCCTCCTTCGCAAAACCGTGCGTCGCGAAGAGAGTCCGCCCGCTTGCGTTGTTTAGAAACAAGCTGGGTGTCGCCGCAGGGTCATACAGCCGCGACACCGCGTAGTCGGGCGCGTCAATCAGTACCGGGTACTGCATGCCCTGCTTGCGCGCGTATTGCGACGCCTCTCGTGGCGCGTCCTGCGCGATCGCCCACAACTGCCAGCCTTCGGGATACGTCTGGCGAAGCCGGTTGATGTACGGAAATGCGGTGTCGCACGTCCCGCACGTCGTCTTGAAGAAGACGAGAAGCGTTGGCTTTTCACCGGCATCATTCGGAAGAGAATACTCCTTGCCGTCAATACCGAGCAGTGTGAAGTGGGGCGCGAGTGCGCCGGTCTCAAGCAAACCGAATTGTCCTCGATGCAATGATACACAACGCCCTGCCTCCCACGGCGCTCTCTGCGTATATCAGTCCGAGAACGTCGCCAGCAGCGCCTCTCGGTAGCGCTCTGTTTCCCGTGGATCGATGAGCTGGTCCGGCGGTGAAAGGCAAATGCTATCGGCGAGTTGTGCATATTCCGCGATGTTGCGCTTGACCTCGCCAGGGGGTCCGGCGACCGCGAACGCATCCACCATCTCATCCGAGACGGCGTCCACCATTCGGCCCTGGTCGCCCGACATCAGCGCGTCGCGAATATTCGCCACCTCGAGAGCGAAATGGGCGAACAGCGGCTCGTAAGTATTGACCGTCGCGTAGAACGCGATCGTCGCTGCGGCCGCACGCCGCGCAGCAGCGACGTCGCGATCTACCGCGCAGCAGACAGCGAGGCAAAGCTCGAAGTCTTCCCGCCTGCGTCCGCTATCCCGCAGCCCGCGAGACAGCGACGGTAACACTACCTCATTAATCCAGCGAAGGGAGTAGATTGGGTGACCCAGAAGTCCATCGGCTACTTCCGCTGCCGTCCGGATCATCCCCTCCCGCACGCCGGCCAGGTAGATCGGTATATTCTCCCGCGTCGGGGCCAGCGGCCGCTGCCAGCCCTGAATGTCGACATCGTAGTAGTGGCCGGAGAAGCGGATCGGCTCACCGGTATGCGCGCGCTCCGTGATCAGCCGGATCAACTTCACGCACTCGCGGATGTGGGGTGTCGGCTTGCCGTACGCAACGCCGTGCCAGCGTTCGTTGAGCCGTTTTAGGCCCGTGCCCAGACCGAGTATGAACCGCCCGCCCGATAGGACATCTAGGTCCAAAGCCGACAGAGCGGTTACCCAGGGGCTGCGAACGAAGGCAAGAGCGATCGATGTGCCGAGCCTTATACGCGACGTGCTCGAAGCCGCGGCGGCCAGCGGGAGGAATGGGTCGTGGAACATCTCGGCCGTCCACAGGGCGTCGAAGCCGGCGTCTTCAGCGCGCCGCGCCAGGCGCGCTAACTCGGCGGCGGGCGCGATTCCGGCGGCAATCGAAAGGCGGCTCATGTAGCGGTCGAGGGTGATATATTCTTGACTCGTCAAGCTTATTACGTTTGGCGCTGTGCGTAACGGAGAGCAGGCGGTCGAATGCCCGAACAACGTGAACTTGTGTCTCTCGCGGCGGACCTGCTGGGTGTCCTCAAACACGGCCGGCGGCGCTTGGCGGTCGCCGAATCGTGCACTGGTGGCCTCGTCGGCCATCTTCTAACGGAGGTTCCGGGAAGTTCAGATGTATTTGTCGGCGGAGCGATCACTTACGACGATCACCTGAAGCAGCAGATCGGCGTGGAGGAGAAGCTCCTCGAGGAGGACGGTGCCGTGAGCTCGGCTGTCGCCGAAGCAATGGCGGCCGGCATACGGAAGCGATCAGGCGCATCGCTCGCTATTGGCGTGACCGGCATAGCCGGTCCCAACGGCGGAAGCGAGGCGAAACCGGTCGGACTCACGTATGTAGCGGTAGCGGACGAGAATGGAGTCGTGAGCGAGGAACACATCTGGCAAGCAGACCGCTCCACGAATAAGCAGCTCTCAGCCCAGGCAGCCTTGCGGCTGGCGTTGAAGCGCGTCCGCGAAACCTCGGTATGACCGCACAAGACGATTTCCGCCGGGCGATGGGACGCTTCGCTACCGGCGTGACGCTCATCACGACGCGCCTCCGCGGCGAGCTGCACGGCATGACGGCAAACGCAGTGACATCGCTGTCGCTCGACCCGATGCTGGTGCTTGTCTGCGTCGACAAGACGGCCGACACGCATGACATTCTCTCCAAGGCGGGCGTGTTCGCGGTCAACATCCTCAATAAAGATCAGGCCGATATCTCGAACCGCTTCGCCAAAAAGGAGTTCGACGGCGCTCACGGTCTCGACGACTTGCCGCACGGATTCGCCGCCACTGGCGCTCCCATTATTGAGGGCGCGCTTGCCTACCTGGACTGCCGGACGATCACGGAGCACCACGGCGGAGACCACACGATTTTCATCGGCGAGGTCGCGGCGGCGGGAGAGCTCTCGGACAGCGCGCCGCTGGTCTTCTATCGCGGCAAGTACGGCGAATTCAAGGGAAACTAAGTACGCGCGGCGGCGCCTGAATCAACGGTTTTACCAGCCCGTCCGTCACCAAAACCAGGAAGTCGATGCCGGTATAGAGGGCAGGCGAGAAGCCGCGCAGCGCGATTGTCGCACCTTCGTCCTCCAGGTGCGCGTAATAGCCGACAAGCACAAGCGCCGTAAGCTCGGACCCGCTTGCGCGCAGCGTCGGGACCGCTTCGACGAGAATGCGGCGCAGATTGCGGCGGACCGCGAGGCCCATGTCCTGCGCCTCAGGAGCCGGGACAGCGACGATGGTCGACCCGCCTTCGCCTGAGAGACGCCGAACGGTCCACGCATCGATCGTCTCGACTTCTGCCCACCTTCCGGCCTCCAGTTTCGACGACCGCTCCACGACTGTTTCTATCAGTGCGTCGAGGTGCTCTTCCCCATCGGGCAGCCGGTGGAGCCGCGTCGAATCGAGATCAAAGGTCCCGCTCACCTGCCCGGTGAACCGCGCCCAGTGAGGGTTCAACCCGCCCGTCGCAGAGACCACGCTACCGCCATCGGACGTCTTTCGAAGGAACAAGGTGACGTGCAGCGGGATGTGAGACCATTCGCGCGGCTCAAGTTCCGTCGCCGCCTGCCTCACGTGCTCGACGGATTCTGACGCCGACGGTTCGCCGAGAGGCAGCTCGGCCCCGGCCGGCACCCAAACAGCGACCGGGGCCGGCAGAGCGGCGGCGATCTGCTGTTCCAGCCGGTCGCGTGCAGCGAGCCATCCACTATCCATCATGGGACCGAGCAGCGAGCGGACCTCTATTGCGAGGCGATGTGAGTCGGCGACGGCGAGAGCTGAGGAGGCATGCTCCTCCGTGATTTTGAAAGTCCGCCGGTGGGTCTCGTCCAGCCAGCGGAGGAAGAGTTCAAGGGCGACAGTGGTTTCTGACATTTAGTTCCGCAACCCGATGATGGACCGATCAATGATTGTCAGCCCCTTGAATAGCCGCGCTTTGACTGCGTAAACGAAGTGGGGCGCTAGGCCGCGTTCTCCACGACCATGGCGATCCCCTGCCCTCCGCCGATGCATAGCGTCGCCAGTCCCCGCTTCGCCTCTCGACGCTTCATCTCGTGCAGCAGCGTTACCAGGATGCGCGCGCCGCTCGCGCCAATTGGATGGCCGAGCGCGATCGCTCCGCCGTTGACGTTCACGCGCTCCCAGTCCCAGCCCAGCTCACGGCCGACCGCCAGCGACTGCGCGGCGAACGCCTCATTCGCCTCAATCAAGTCGATCTCGTCGAGCGAGAGGCCTGACTTGGCCAGTGCCTTCTGCGTCGCGGGCACCGGTCCGATGCCCATGATCCGCGGTGGGACGCCGGCGCTGGCGTAAGAGCGGACAGCGCCCATCGGCTTCACTCCCAACTCCTCGGCCTTCTTACGAGACATCACGACAACTGCGGCGGCGCCGTCGTTGATTCCGGAGGCGTTACCCGCCGTAACGGAGCCGTCCGGCGCGAACGCCGGTCGCAATTTGGAAAGCGCCTCCATGTTCGTGTCCGGCCGGAAGTGCTCATCCCGGTGGACCGTCACGGTACCCTTCCGCTGCTTAACCTCAACCGGCACGATCTCGTCCGAGAAGCGGCCGTTGTCCCACGCGACGGCCGCCTTTTGCTGGCTCTGCACTGAGAACTCGTCCTGATCGGCCCGCGATACCTCGCGCTCCAGCGCGATGTTCTCCGCCGTGCTCCCCATGTGGCAGTCGCTGAGAGAGCACCAGAGGCCGTCCTTGATCATGTGATCGATGACCTCGCCGTGGCCCATCCGATAGCCGTAGCGCGCCTTCGGGAGAAGATACGGCGCGCTGGACATCCCCTCCATGCCGCCGGCAAGAACCACATCGGCATCACCGAGGATGATGGCCTGCGTAGCGAGCGCGACAGCCTTTAGACCCGAACCACACACCTTGTTGATCGCGGTCGCCGGGACCGTGTCTGGAATACCCGCCGCAATAGCAGCTTGACGCGCCGGGTTCATACCCAGCCCGGCGGACAAGACGTTTCCCATAATCACCTCGTCCACCTGCTCCGGCGCGACGCCCGCGCGCTTCAACGCCTCGCGCAGCGTGACGGCCCCGAGCTCAGTCGCCCGTGTCTCCGCGAAAGACCCGCCGAAGGTGCCGATCGGCGTCCGGACAGCGCCGGCAAGGATCACTTCATTTGTCATCGTGGCCTCCAGTCTGGCCAGACCATCATATCGTATTGAGCAAGGGCTGGAAGACTGTAGAGAGTTAGCGCCCTTGCTCGGGCAGCGCTACGCCTAGCGAGCGCCACATGTACCACGTTCCGGCGCTTCGGTACGGCCGCCACGGCTCCGCGATGCGGCGCATCTCGTCCGGCTTAGGCAGCTCCGGCAAACCGTAAGCGATCTGCATCCCACGCCGCACCCCCAGGTCGTCCACAGGCAAGATATCCGGCCGCCCCAGCGAGAAGATCAGGAACATCTCTCCCGTCCAACGCCCGATGCCCTTTACGGCGGAGACCCGCGTGATTACCGCCTCGTCGTCAAGCTCGGTCAACCCATCCTCGCCCAGCTGGGCGGACGCGAATTTGCCCGCGAGGTCCCGCAGGTAGGCCAACTTCTGCCGCGACAGCCCGGCGGCTCGCAGCTGTTCATCCGTGGCGTTCAAAAAAGCGGCCGGCGTATACCAGTTCTCTTCGTCCGCGCCCAGCGTCGCGAGAACGCGCCCCAGGATGGCGCGCGCGGCTGGGCCCGCGAGCTGCTGGAAGAAGATTGCCCGAGACAACATGCGGAAGGTCCCTTTACGTGGCTCAAGAGTGAAAGGGCCGACTTGCTCGATGACGCGCGCGAGGACTGGGTCCGCGCTTCGCAGATGTTCGACCGCCTCGCCTGGGTTATAGGTCAGCATGGGTACTGTCACTCGAATGTAATGCTCATTTCCGGAATTAGCAGTTACACCGATCACACATTCCCGATTACCATTATCAAAGGTTCGGACGGTACACGAATCGGTCTGTCACACGGGAGCGGATACCCCTCCAGACCCTCCCGGGAGGATACCGTCCGAATTGCTTTCTGCCAAACAAACTTAGCCCGGTTCCCACGCCCAACCATCCTTTCCCTGCATTAGTGCACGTAGGTGATTGATCTCGCCCGCGTGGTAGGCGTCGTGCCGGATCATGTTGGCGATGATCCACCGCGTCTCTCTTGGTTCTCCCTCCGGCGGACGGCGAGGTACGCCGAGCTCGGTATCATCCAGTTCCGCGAGGTGACCTCGCAGGCGGCAATGACCGTTTCGTAGCCACTGGGTAATCTCTCTCATTGGCGGCTCCCGAGCCAGTGTTCTCGACTGGAGGTCTTCCATGCTGACTCCTAGGTCGCCGGCCGGGTCTTCCCACGTCATGCTGCCGTCTCCAAACGCGTGGTCGTCGTACATATATTTGCACGCGCCGATGTGACCGATGATCTGCCTGATAGATCGCACGCACCCGGGAGGCACGGCCAACCATTCGGTCTGGGTGACCGCGCGAAGGTTGCCGAGCAAGTCCTCCTCGTCGGCACCTTCAAACGCCTCGTCCATCAGGTAAAGCAGTTGCTCAATCGCCGCACGGCCCATTCGATCGCCTCGCCTGCCTTGTGCCCGGCTTCTCGCTCCTGGCTCCTCACTACTGCATATACATCCCGCCGTTGATGTTGATCTGCGCCCCCGTAACGTACTCTCCCTCGGTGACAAGAAAGCGGCAGATCCGCGCGACTTCCTCGGGCCGCCCGAAGCGCCCCAACGGGATCTTGGCGAGCAGCGCCTTTTGCACATCCTCCGTTAGGTTCGTCACCATCTCGGTCTCGATAAAGCCCGGACAGAGCGCATTGACGGTGATGTTGAACTTCGCCAGCTCCTGCGCCGCCGACTTCGAGAAGCCGACGATCCCGGCCTTCGCCGCCGCGTAGTTCGACTGCCCGAGATTCCCCATCTGCCCGACGATCGACGACATGTTGACGATACGCCCACCTCCCCGCTCAATCATGTGCGGCACGGCGGCGTACGTGCAGTAGAAAATGCTGTCCAGGTCGGTCGCCATTACCTCCCGCCACTCCTCCGCACTCATGCGACGGATCGTGCGATCGCGGTTGACGCCCGCGTTGTTCACGAGGATATCGACGGCGCCGAATCGCTTCACTGTCTCTTCGATCAGCCGGTTGCAGTCGTCAGGATGAGCGACACCGGCCTGGACGACGATCGCCTCCTGCCCCTTTCCTGTCATCTCGGCCAGCAGCTCGTCCGCTGACTCCTTGTTCGTGTAGTAGTTCAGGACAACCTTGGCGCCGTGGTCCGCGAGTTCGCGGGCGCAGGCGCGGCCCAGGCCGCGGGAGCTGCCGGTGACAATCGCGACTTTGTCGGTCAGGCAGGACACAAGAGCTTTCCTCCGCTGCTGCTGTTGGTGCCCTTTAGGGCGCACGAACGGTTATATCACGGGAGGAGGAGGACGAACCAGCGAAACCAGACCGCCCGTCATCCTGAGCGACGACCACGTCCTTCACGGCGATGGTGTTACTCGCGAAGGATCTGGGGTGGGGAAGACCTCGCCGGCAGCTACTGCGAGCGCCAGGCGTCAACCGTACGGTTGATCTGCTCGATATGCTCTTCGAGGTGCTCGCTGTAGATGCGGAGCCAGTCGCTGGCGGTGTAGCGCCCAGACTCCGAGTGCGTACCTTCCTTCGTCCACGCATCGTCCGGCAGCCGGCGGAGCATCGGCGCGGTATTTGCGCGCACTGCCTCCACCGTCGCCAGCGCGGCGTCGAGCGGGTGGTTCGCGTAATCGAACTCGCGCGCCCACATGTCCGGGTCATAGCCGACAATGACCGCCTTCTTCTCTGTCAGCAGATAGCGGATGCGAGAGTAAGCATTCGTCTCGGAGTCCGCGCAATGGCAGACGATCTCGTGGACCGAGAACTCGCCCGGTTACGGCCGCCACTTTATCGCCTCCGGCGGCACGCCGGCGAGTGTCTCGCGCAGTCGCCCGGGCGCACTTGCGTACTGCTCGACCCGTCGATCGCGCTCTTTGGAAGACAAAGGTTCAGTCATACAGCGGTCGGCGGCTGGTAATCCCCGAACACCCGCCGCATCACGTCGCAGATCTCGCCGACGGAAGCGTAGGTCTTTACCGCCTCCGTGATCGGGTACATCAAGTTCTCGCCGTCGCGCGAGACCTCTTCGAGACGCGACAGCGTGGCGTCCACGGCCGGCTGATCGCGCTCCTTCCGAACGCGGGCGAGGCTCTCGATCTGCGCGCGCTCGGCCTCCGGGTTCACCCGGAAAATCATTTGCGGCTCCTCATCCCCCTGCACGAACTTGTTCACGCCGACGATGACCTTCTTCCCGTCGTCGATTGCCTGCTGATAGGCGTACGAGGCCTCCTGAATCTCCCGCTGCACATAGCCGGACTCGATCGCCGCGATCGCCCCGCCCATGTCCTCCACGCGGTCGAGATACTCCCAGGCTTTGCGTTCGAGCTCGTTTGTGAGCCACTCGATGTAGTACGAGCCGCCGAGCGGGTCAGCCGTGTTCGCGACGCCACTCTCGTAGCCGATCACTTGTTGCGTTCGGACGGCGATGCGCTGCGCCTCTTCCGTCGGCAGCGCGAGCGCCTCGTCGTAGCACGAGAGAGCGAGCGACTGTACGCCGCCGAGCGCTGTCGCGAGCGCCTGCAGGGCCGCGCGCACGATGTTGTTCTCCGGCTGCTGCGCGGTGAGGGTTGCGCCCCCGGTCTGGACATGCGTGCGGAGCATCCAAGAACGCGCATCCTGTGCCTTGAAGCGCTCGCGCATGATCTTCGCCCACATACGGCGCAACGCGCGGTACTTCGCGATCTCCTCGAGGAAGTTGTTCTGCGTGTTGAAGATCCACGAGACGCGAGGCCCGACATCATCGGCGCTGACACCGCGCTCGATCGCCCCCTCTATATAAGCAATCGCATTGGCGAAGGTGAACGCCATCTCTTGCGCGGCTGTGCACCCGGCCTCTCGCATGTGGTAGCCGCTGATGCTTATAGCGTTAAAGCGCGGTAGCTCGCGGGCGCAGTACGCCATCAAATCAGCCGCGAGGCGAAGTGATGGCTTCGGCGGATAGATATACGTCCCGCGCGCAACGTACTCCTTGAGCACGTCGTTCTGTGCTGTACCGGCGATCCCGTCTTGCGGGACCCCCTGCTTTTGGCCAACGGCCGCGTACATCGCGACTAGGATAGACGCGGGCGCATTGATCGTCATGGAGGTCGACACCTGGTCGAGCGGGATGCCGTCGAACATCGTCTCCATGTCCGCGAGGGTATCGATCGCCACGCCTACTTTTCCCACTTCGCCCACCGAGAGCGGGTCGTCAGAGTCATAGCCGAGCTGCGTCGGCAGGTCGAACGCGACGGAGAGCCCGGGCTGGCCCTCCTTCAGCAGGAAACGGAACCGCTTGTTAGTCTCGGCGGCCGTTCCGTACCCGGCGTACTGGCGGATCGACCACAACCGCCCGCGATACATCGAGGCCTGCACGCCGCGAGTGTATGGATACTCGCCGGGGTAGCCTATGTCGTGATTGTAGTCGACATCGTCGACATCTTCCGGCGTGTACAGCGGCTGGACCTCCGCGGAACTCGTGCGAAAATCGGTATCCTTGCGCTCGCCGCCGCGGTCCTTCGCCTTGGCGTAGGTCGACTCGAACCAGCGCTTTCGTTCGTTCGAGAGGTTGCCGTTCTCAGTCATCTCGCCCTTATTCTATCGTTTCATAAAACGAAAACCTAGCCGTTGCTAAACTCAGAGTTGAGCCCATATAATCGCGCTCGCGCACCGCCGGAGGCAATGCGCCGCAGCCGCAAAGATTTTTACATGCGTAATCCCAGGGCCTTCACCAGACCACTCGCGGTCGGTGCGCCGACGCCGCCGAACGACGTCCCCGCACGCCCGTATCGCATGATCCACTTCTTTCCTCCGCAGAACGAGAAGGTCCGCGCCAAGATCCCGGAGCTGATCCCGCAAGTCGACGTCCTGCTCGGCAACCTGGAGGACGCGATCCCGGCGACGGACAAGAAGGCGGCGCGCGAAGGCCTGATCGAGGTGGCCTTGAACAACGATTTCGGCGGCACCTCCTTATGGACACGCATCAACAGCCTGGATAGCCCCTGGGTCCTCGACGACCTGCTGACCGTGATTCCGCAAATTGGCGACAAGCTGGACGTGGTCATGGTTCCGAAGGTCGAAGGCCCGTGGGACATACACTACATCGACCGCCTGCTCGCTCAGCTCGAGGCCAAGTACGAGATCAAGAAATCCCTCCAGCTCCACGCCATCCTCGAGACAGCGCTCGGCGTCTCAAATGTCGAAGACATCGCCGCCGCGAGCCCTCGCATGCAGGGCATCAGTTTGGGACCGGCCGACCTGGCCGCCTCGAGGCGGATGAAGACAACACGAGTGGGTGGCGGGCATCCAGCGTACCAAGTCATCGCCGATCCCGACGAAAAGAAGCCGGATGGTCCGCGACCCTCGGCGCAGCAAGACCCGTGGCACTATACCTTGGCTCGAATGGTTGACGCCTGCAATTCGGCGGGCATCCTGCCCTTCTATGGGCCCTTCGGCGCGATCGAAGACCCGTTGGCGTGCCAGTACCAGTTTCGGGCCGCCTTCTTGATGGGCTGCGTCGGAGCCTGGACGCTGCACCCGTCCCAGATCGAGATCGCCAGGCGCGAGTTCAGCCCGACGGTTGAGGAGGTCAAGACTGCCAAACGTATCATCGAGGCCATGGGCGACGGCACCGGCACGGTGATGCTCGACGGACGAATGCAAGACGACGCGACGTTCAAACAAGCACAGGTCATGGTTCAGACCGCCAAATTGATCGCCCAGCGCGATCCCGAGTACGCCAAGCTATACGGTCTGTAGGAAGGGAGGAACGATGGAACTGAAGCCGGTCAATCCCTGGAAGTGGCAGGAGCATTTCGGGTTCTCCCAGGCAGTCGAGTTCACAGGGCACTCGCGTGTTCTAACTTGCGCCGGTCAGGCCTCGGTGGACGGCGAGGGCAATCCCGTCTATGAAGGCGACATGGCGGCGCAGATCGGCCAAGCACTGGACAACATCGAGACCGTCCTCAGGCAAGCCGGGATGACACTGGCAAACGTCGTCCATCTCAACTACTACACCACTGATATTGATGCCTTTCTTCAGCATTCCGCGGTAGCAGCCCAACGCCTGGCAGCCGCAAACCGCCCTCCCGCAAGCACGCTTCTCGGCGTCACTCGCCTCGCGTTCCGGCAGCTACTGATCGAGATGGAGGCCACGGCGGTCGCCTGAGCGGCGTCCTCACGCAGATGTGGGTCTACGAATTCGAAGGTAAAGGAGATACACCGTGACTGAGCTGCCGAAGCCATTGTCGGACATCTGGGCTGATCTCAGCGCGCAACGCTCGCTTCTGATCGACCGCCTCACCGGGTTAGATGCGGAGGCGACGCTGCGCTCACCCGGACCCGGTGAGTGGAGCACGGCGCAGCTGGTCGATCATCTGCTGCTGGCCGAGGGCTTCACGAATGACTTCATGAAGCCGATGCTGGCCCAGGCGCAGGCCGCGGGTCAGGCGACCGGATTTCCGGCGGAGCTGCAGGCTTTCGATCCGCTGCCACCACCCTTGGGCATGGAGGCGCCTCCGCCGATCCGCCCGCAGAAGGAATTGCCTGCTCAGGAGCTTATCGATGCGCTGCAGGCGATGGGCGAGCGGTCCAAGACGACGCTGGAGGCACTGGCGTCGGTGGATCCGCGAAAGCTTCGCATGCCACATCCGTTGTTCGGCCCACCACTTGACTTCGGTCAGTGGTGGGCGCTTCATGCCATCCACTACGCCATGCACAACGCGCAGGCGCAAGCGGCTTTGGGCGGAGATCGAGGCTGATGCGCTTCTACGAATTCGAGTGCAAGCTCCTCCTCGCGAAGATGGGTGTCCCTCTCCCCCACGGTGGCACCGCGAGCACGCCCGAGCAGGCCAGGCAGCTCGCGACTGAATTGAACGCGCCTGTCGTGTTGAAGTCGCAGGTGCTTTCGGGCGGGCGGATGAAGGCGGGCGGTGTGAAGTTCGCAGATACCCCCGAAGAGGCCACGAACGCTGCTGCCGAGATCCTCAAGCTCCCGATTCGCGATCAGCTTCCTGTCTGCGTGTCCGTGGAGGCGAAGGCAGCGGTGGCGAAAGAATACTACCTCGGCGTGACGTACGACGCGCTCGCCAAAAAGCCGGTCATGATCTTCAGCGACATGGGCGGCATCGATATCGAGCAGGTCGCTGAGGAGCACCCGGACCACATCGCGACGCAGCACTTCTCGACGCTCGTTCCGTACACGGACTTCCGCGCGAAGGAGCTGATCGCCTCGCTCGGCATCACGGGTGGCGAGCTGACGGCGCTGACCGGCATCGCGACGCGGCTCGTGCGGCTCTTCCAGCAGTACGACATGACGCTCGCCGAGATCAACCCGCTCGGAAAGCTCGAAGACGGCTCGTTCGTCGTGCTCGACTGTCATCTCGACATGGAGGACGAAGCGCGCGAACGCCACCAGGCGGTCCTCGACGCGCTCGGCATTTCGCCCGACGAGACGCGCCAGGGCCGCCCGCCGACAGACTTCGAGATACGCGGCGCGCAGGTCGACGCTGTCGACCACCGCGGAGTGGCCGGCCGTGTGGTGGAGTTCGACGGCAACCTCGGGCTCGTCATCGGCGCGGGCGGAGGCTCGTTGACGATCTTCGACGCCGTCCAGAAGTACGGCGGCAAACCCGCCAACTACTGCGAGATCGGCGGCAACCCGAGTGTCAACAAGGCGATGGAGCTGACAAAGCTCATCTTAAGCAAGCCCGGCGTCGAGAAAATCGCTGTCATTATGAACGTCGTCTCGAACACCCGCGCGGATATCGTCGCCCGCGGCGTGATCAAGGGCGTCGTCGAGTCCGGCCACCACCCTGCGGAGAAGATCAGCATCTTCCGCATCCCCGGCTCCTGGGAGGCCGACGCCTTCAAGATCCTCGGTAAGTATGGCGTCGAATACTGTGACCGCTCCGTGTCGATGTCGGAGGCGGCCCGCCGGGCCGTGGAGAAGACGGGGGCCTAGATGTCCGCGTACGTGATCGCCCAGTTTGACGTGAACGACGTGGATATGTACTACGAGTACGCCTCGAAGATATTCGAGACGACGAAGGGATACGGCGGGCGGATTCTCGCGGCGAACGACGCGGAGGTGCGTGAGGGTTCGATCCCGCACTTGCGCACGATCGTGGGGGAGTTTCCGTCGCTGGAGAAGGCACGCGCGTGGTACGAGTCGGAGGGGTATCAGGCGATCATTGGCCTACGGCACAACTCGACGACGGGCCACCTGTTCATGGTGGAAGGGCTTGTGATGCCGCCGCGCGACAACAAGGCCGGCGAGTAGTCAATGTCCATCCTCATCGACGAGAACACCACCTTCATCATCCAGGGCATCACCGGCCGCGAGGCGGTCAACATGACCCGCGAGTGCCTCGACTATGGCTCAAAGATTGTGGGCGGCGTGACGCCCGGCCGCGGCGGCCGCGACGTCTACGGTGTGCCAGTGTACGACACCGTCCGCGAGATCACCTCAAAGGAGCGCGTCGATGGCTCCGTCCTCACGGTCCCGCCCGCGTTTGTTCGCGACGCCGCGTTCGAGGCGCTCCAGAACGGCATCCGCCTGCTCGTGATCGTGACCGAGCGTGTGCCGCGTGCAGAGGTCGCGCAGATCGTCGAGTTCGCCGACATGAAGGGCGCGCGCATCATCGGGCCGAACTGCCTCGGCATCATCTCGCCGGGGAAGTCGAAGATGGGCGGCATCGGCGGCCCGGCGGCGAACACCGACCAGGCCTACCGGCCAGGACATATCGGCGTTATGTCGCGCAGCGGCGGCATGGCGACCGAGATTTCGAACTCGCTGACCGCGGCCGGCTTCGGTCAGAGCACGACCGTCAGCATCGGCGGCGACGCCATCATCGGCTCGACCTACGCCGAGCTAATGCCGTTCTTCGAGGCCGACCCGGAGACGCACGCAATCGTCATCTATTCCGAGCCCGGCGGCCCGATGGAAGCGCAGCTCGCCGAGTGGGTGAAGGAAAACTACTCCCGACTGCCGATCATTGCCTTCATGGCCGGCCGCTTCATGGACGCGATGCCCGGCATGCGCTTCGGCCACGCCGGAACAATCGTCGAGGGCAAGCAAGACACCGCGGCGGAGAAGATCCGCCGCCTCAACGACGCGGGCATCTCGGTGGCGGAGGAGATAGCGCAGATCCCGGAGCTGGTCAGGCAGAGGCTCAACGAAGGGAAAGGACAACCATGAGCAACATGGAC
The DNA here is from genome assembly GCA_005882985.1 of Chloroflexota bacterium. Lineage (GTDB taxonomy): Bacteria > Chloroflexota > Dehalococcoidia > SM23-28-2 > RBG-16-64-32 > CF-163. The sequence goes on along the minus strand of VBEJ01000041.1, from coordinate 9,468 downwards.
ACCGTTAGACAAATCTACGAAGCCTTCGGCAGCGGCGACATCCCCGCCATCCTCGACGAGCTGGACGAAAATGTCGAGTGGGACACACAATACGAGTCGGCCGCTGCACCGTGGCTGGAGCCTCGGCGCGGGCGAGAGAGCGTGGCGGGCTTCTTCGAGGCGCTGGCGCCGCTTCAGTTCACGAAGTTCGAGGCACATACGATGGCGTCGGACGCGAACAAAGTTGTCGCCGTCTTACACATCGAGGCCGACCACAAAGGCAAGCATTACGTGATCCCAAACGAAGGGCATCTGTGGACGTTCGGGGACGACGGCAAAGTAACGGGCTATCAGCACATGACCGACACTGCGGTCCACTGGAGAATGGTTAACGGCCAATGACGGCCATGTTCATCCGCGTCGACCTCGACCCGAGCGCCGCGTCCGATCGCGAGCTGGCGAAGAAGCTGGCCGAGATCTGCCCTGTGAACATCTTCGCGCAGGCGCCCGACGGCTCCGCCACGATCGTCGAGGAGAACCTCGACGAGTGCGTGCTTTGCGAGCTGTGCGTGGAGGCGGCCCCGCCCGGCGGCATCCGCGTCGTCAAGCTCTACGATGGGGCGGTACTGGAGCGCTAGCACAAACCCTGTAACTTGCTCGCGGGAGACTGATATGCTGACCGCGAAATGTCAGCAGATGTGCGCTACTGCCGAACGGACGACGGGGTCCAGATTGCCTACACTGTGTATGGGTCTGGTCCGCCGCTAGTCATCGCACCATACTTCTTTGAGTCCTTCGACAACGACTACCGCACCGCAGTCTGGTTCGACTTCCTTGCGCCGATTTGTGCCGGCCGTCAGGTGCTCCGGTTTGACAACCGCGGCGTTGGGCTTTCCCAGCGAGAGGGCGCCGAACTGTCTGTGGCGGGTTTCAACCTGGACCTCGAAGCGGTGGTCGATGCTGCCGGACTAGAGTCGTTCGATCTCCTGGGCTGGGTAGTCGGAGGGGTATCAGCGATTAATTTCGCCGCTAAGTACCCGGCCAAGGTCGCTCATCTGGCGCTGTACGCGTGTTACGCCCGCAGCACCGATATCATGCCGCGCGAGGCGCTGAACAGCCTGGCTACCCTCTGCCGCACAAACTGGCAGATGGCGTCCCGCATCTTTACGGATATGTCTACTCGCGTTGTCGCCCCGGAACTCGGGCTAACGCTGGCGGAGAGTTTCCGAAGCGCCGTCTCCGGTGACGTCGTAGCCGCGATTCTCGAGGACCATGTCGACTATACGGGCGTCCTTTCACAGATTGAAGTGCCGACACTAGTTCTCCATCGGGTAAACGATTCAGCCGTCCCCTTTGCCTGCTCCCAGAAGCTGGCATCGCTCATCTCGGATGCGCGCCTGATCCCTCTGAAGGGAGACATCAATTATCCCCCGCTCGGTGACTGGGAGGCGGTAGTGCGGGCCCTGCGCGACTTCCTTGAACCCGTTGAAACGGCAAACAAGGTGCCCGCCGACACATTGCCTGCCGGCTTCCGCACCATCCTCTTTACCGACCTCGTTGGGCACACCGCCATGATGCGCCGCCTCGGCGACGAGCGTGGGCGCGAGGTGCTACGCGATCATGAGCGCATCATCCGCGATGTCCTGAGGGAGCATGGCGGCGCGGAGGTCAAGACTATGGGCGACGGCTTCATGGCCTCGTTCCCTTCCGTTACGCGCGCCGTTGAATGCGCTCTCGCCCTTCAAAGGGCATTCGCCGACCGCAACGAAACGGCCTCGGAGCCCCTACGTGTGCGCGTCGGCCTGAACGCTGGCGAGCCGATTGAGGATGAAGGCGACCTCTTCGGCGAGACGGTGATCCTCGCTGCCCGCATCGCTGCGATTGCCCAGGGCGGCGAAATCCTCGCATCGATGGCCGTTCGGGAATTGTGTGCGGGAAAAGGTTTCCTGTTCGCGGATATGGGCGAGCAAGTCATGCGTGGCTTTGAGGACCCCGTCCGCGTCTTTGAGATCAAGCGGCCGGCGTAGCTCCGTTGCCGCCAGTCAAGCCAGCGGAATGTCGCCTCGTGTGATCGCGTAAAGCTCCATATCGTGATGCCGCCCACGGTGGAACATGCAGCCGTGCATCGTCCCTTCGTGCTTGTAGCCGCCCTTTTGCGCGACTTTCAGCGAGCCCGCATTCTCGACATCGATGCACAGCCGGATGCGGTTGATGTTCTTCGAGTCGAAGAGGTATCTCGTCAGGAGCTGAAGCGCCTCCGTCGTTGCCCCCTTCCCCCAGTGCTGCTTCCCGAACAGACGGTAGCCGATCTCGAACTCCTCCATATACGGCACCGTCTTGAAGTACATGATCTCGCCGATGATTTCGTCTCCCGCGTCGATCATCACCAGCCGCCCGAAGTTCTCGCCCCAGAAGCCGCTGCGCGCGAAATCATCGCGGTACGCAACCTCGGACATGATACCCAGCGGCCAGTAGTCCCCGCGGCTGTCGAGATCGAGGTCGAGTTCACGCAGCCGGGCGAGGTCCGCCTCGCGCACGGGGCGCAGCGTGATGTTTTGGCCTTTCAGCATTGGTTCACCCGGCAAGCCGTCTAGGAATAAGCACTGTGTAGTCCAAGTCCAGCACCACGTTCGGGTGGTAAGACTCGCTACCCGTATGCAGGTCCTTCATCTTCGCCTCGATCGGCTGCTCGCTCGGATCGAGGTTTTTCACGCCGACCAGCCGCAGCCGCAGAGCGCCGGCATCGTCCCTACCGAGGTCGATGCGCTCGAGCACTTCCGTCCAGGCAAACACCGTGTCGCCGCCGACGGTTGGGTTAGCGTGCGCTCCGGAATTGAAGCCGAGGATGCGGATTACGTTCTCAAGGCCATCGTTTGAGATAGCGTGCGCCAGCGAAATGATATGGCCGCCGTAGATGATCCTAGTGCCTAGCCTCGACTTCTTCTGGAGCAGCTCGTTGAAATGAACCCGAGCGTTGTTCTGATAAAGCCTCGTCGCCATCTGGTGTTCAGCGTTCTCTATCGTCAGTCCCTGCGGGTGCAGGATGCGTTCGCCCGGCTCGTAGTCCTCCCAGAAGAACCGGCTGGCCGTGATCTCCGGATCGAAATTCGCAAGGCCTAACTCCGACGGGACATGGAAATTATGAACCGCCACCTGGCGGGGTAGCTCCGGCGCGTCGTCGGCGCCCGAGTTTACTTCCGGCTCGCGCTTGTTCACCATCGCCCAGCGATAGAACTGGAGCACCGGCTCGTCGCGCTGGTTGAAGCCGCGAGTGTGCACCCAGACGATCCCGACGTCTGGCCGGGACGTCTCACGCTTACCGATTACCTCCGTCTCAGCGCGCAAAGTGTCACCGGGGTAAACGGTTGTTAGGAAGCGAACGTCCGCGTAGCCGAGATTCGCCGGCGAATTCAATGAGACGTCCGGCACTGCCCGCCCGAAGACGATGTGGAACACAAGCATGTCGTGAACCACCTCCCCGTCGAACCCAAGAGAGCGCGCGAACTCGCGCGAGCAGTGCAGCGGCCGCCGGTCACCCGTCAGCGCGATGTATAGGGCGAGATCGCCGTCGGTGACGGTGCGAGGGACGGCGTGGTGGATGGTCTTTCCGACGACGAAGTCTTCGAAGAAATTCCCCTCGGTGCGCTTAGATCCCATCCACCGCCATCACTGATAGCTAATAGCTGATAACTGACTACTAAATCTGGCTGTAGCCGCTACCGGCGACCTCGAACCCGATCCCTTTGCCGTCGTCGAGCATTCCGTATTGCTTGAGGAGTACCTGACTGTAAGTCACGAGTCCACTTACTTTCTCGGGCGGCTCGCTCGCAAGCACGAGAGCCGCTTTCGCCATCAACGCAGGTGGCTCACCCGCTGGGTCGTCGAGACCACGCACGAGCCGATGGTGTACGGTGCCCGGTGTTGGCACCACTTGCGAGGGCGAAACGCAAGAGATGGAGATCCCATGCTGGTATACCTCTGCCGCGAGACCCTGAGTGAACCGCTCGAGGGCCGCCTTCTCGGCTCCATAGCAGGTGCCACCGCCCAGCCAGCGGGGATCGTTGCCGTACGGCCCGCGGCCTGGGCCGATGGCGGCGCCGGACGAGATGTTCACGATGCTCCCGGACTGCCGCGGGATCATGTCCTCGAGCACGAGCTGGCTGAGGAGAAATGGCGCGTGAAAATTCACCGCCCACGAGCGCATCCAGCGGTTCAGAGAGTAGTCTTTTACCGGCACGAAGTACGTCAGTGCCGCGTTGTTCACGAGAACGTCAATCGGCCCGTACGCTTCGCGCGCTGTCTGCACGAGCTTCTGGCAGTCCTCCGGCTCCGAGATGTTGGCGGCCACTGCGGTCGCCTCACCACCGCTATCCTTAATCGCGCTCACCGTACTCTCGAGCGAGCCCTCGAACTGATGGTCCCCCTCTTTTAGGGTCCGAGCGGCACAGACCACACGGCCGCCTTCGGAAGCGAATACTCGCGCGATCTCGGCACCGATCCCACGGCTCGCGCCGGTCACTATCACCGATTTGCCATCCAGCTTTCCCATGGGTTCTCGTCAATACCTCCCTCTCCTCGCAGGGGAGACGGCTGTGGACTAAGTTACCGGATCTAGCAACACGACAGCTTCACCCTTCACCACCGCCTCCCCGTTTTGGTTGAAGCAGTCCGTCTCGATCGTTGCCATCCGCTTTTCCGGTTCTATCCCCTTGACCTCTGCTACGGCCTTGATGGTGTCACCAATCTTCACGGGCCTTAGAAAGCGCAGATTCTGGCTTAAGTACACCACACAGCAACTCGGCGCAAGCTTCGTTCCGAGCGCCGCCGAAATGAAGCCGGCGCTCAGCATTCCGTGCGCGATGCATTGGCCGAATCGCGTCTTCGCCGCATAGTCAGCGTCATGATGCAGCGGATTGGTGTCTCCGGTCACCTGCGCGAACAGCGCAATGTCTTCGGCGCTCACGGCCTTCTCGAATTCAGCGCGGTCGCCGACCTTAACGCCTAATGATGATTCATTCACGGATGCCTCGCGCTCTGCAATTTACTACTGCGGCGATTCGCGAGGCAACTGGCTTCCGGGTTTTCCCCGTCCTTAGCCGTCCACTCCAAGACGCGGTCGATTCCCCAGCAAAGGCACCCGCGGTTGGCCCGCGCTATGCTAACATTCCGCCGTGAAGATCACCGAGCGGCTCGCCGAATTCGTCGCCTCAACCCCGACTGCCGTCATTCCTCCGGACGCTAGAGAGCAGGCCCGCCGAGCGGTCCTCGATACGCTCGGTGTGATGCTCGCGGGCAGCCGCGAAGAAGCAAGCACCAAAGTTGCCGCCTTCGTCCGCGAGCAAGGCGCGGCAGAGGAGGCCGCTGTCCTCGGCCACGACTTCCGCGCCCCCGCTAACGCGGCCGCGCTCGTCAATGGCACCTCCGCGCACGCACTCGATTTCGACGACGTCAGCGTCACGATGCGAGGTCACCCGAGCGTTCCCCTTTTGCCCGCCGTCCTGGCGTTAGCGGAGAAGCTCGGCTCAAGCGGCTCCGAGCTGACCGACGCCTTCGTTCTCGGTTTCGAGGTGGAGTGCAAGCTCGGCTCAATGATCGGCGGTCCCCACTACGCCCTCGGCTGGCATCCCACCGCTACTTTCGGCACCCTCGGAGCGGCGGCCGCCAGCGCTCGCCTCCTTGGTCTGGATGTCGATGGAACGCGCACGACTCTCGGCATCGCCGCGTCGTTGGCTAGCGGCGCCCGGCGCAACTTCGGCTCGATGACCAAGCCGCTCCACGCCGGCTGGGCAGCTCATAACGGCCTGACTGCCGCAACCCTGGCCTCGCGAGGCTTCACTGCCGACGACGAAGCGCTCGAAGCGCCGGATGGCTGGCTGCACGCCGCCTCGGGAGGCGCACCAATAGACCGCTCACCGATCGAGCGCCTCGGCGCTCCGTGGGAAATCCTCTCCCCAGGCATCGACGTCAAGCTCTATCCGTGCTGCTACTTCACCCACCTTTCGATCGATGCCGCGCTCGAAATTTCTGCGGACATCGGCAAGCGGAGCGCGGGGATCGAAAGCATTCGGGTCTCGGTCAGCCCGGGTACGATGATGGTGCTGCGCAAGGAGCCGCCGCAGACGGGCCTCGAAGGCAAGTTCAGTCTGGAATACTGCGTGGCCGCCGCCCTGGTAGACAGCGATGTATCGCTTGCATCATTCGAAGACAGCGCCGTTGCCCGCCCTGACGTCCGCGCACTCATGAACCGCGTTCGCGTCACCGAGGACGGCCCTGCGGCGGCCGCGCCCATCGGCGGCAGCGCCGTCGTCACGGTCGCCTTCGATGATGGCGAACCGATTAGCTCGCGCCGCGTGGATATCCCGAGGGGCGCCCCGCAAAACCCGCTCTCCTGGTCCCAGCTCGCCCAGAAGTTCCGAGACTGCGCAAAGCCCAATCTGAACGGAAGTCAGGGCGAGGCCGCGATCCAGTTGATCCAGAACCTCGATGACGTGCCGAATGTCCGCAAGCTCGTTGCCGCATTTCGAACGGATCCCGTGCATGCCTGATCCCGTCCTCTACAACACTCTTACCCGCGAAAAGGAGCCGCTTTCCGACCAGAGTGTCGGCATCTACGTCTGCGGCGTCACCCCCTACGACACTACTCACCTGGGCCACGCTTTTACCTACACCGCCTTCGATGTCCTTATCCGTTACCTGCGCTTCCTCGGACGGAACGTGATCTACGTTCGCAACGTGACCGACATCGATGACGATATTCTTCTCCGCGCTCGCTCCCGCGAGATGCACTGGAAAGAACTCGGCGACCGCGAGTACGACAAGTTCACAACAGACATGGAGCACCTGAACAACCTCCCACCTGAACACGAACCGCGCGCGACAGACCACATTCCCGACATCGTCCAGATCATCGAAGGGCTTCTCGCAAAAGGTTGCGCTTATGCCTCCGATGGCAACGTTTATTTCGACGTGAAGAACTACGCCCGATTCGGCAAGCTCTGCGGGCTCTCTTATGTCGCGCAGCTCGAGCTTGCCAACGAGCGTGGCAACTTCCCGGCCGACCCATTGAAGCACGACCCGCTCGATTTCGTGCTATGGCAGGCGAAGAAAGACGCCGAGCCGTCATGGCCATCTCCGTGGGGCGAAGGCCGGCCGGGCTGGCACATCGAATGCTCGGCGATGAGTATGAAGTACCTCGGCGAAACCTTCGCCATCCACGGCGGCGGCGGCGACCTCGTGTTCCCGCACCACGAGGCGGAGATCGCCCAGTCGGAGTGCTTGACCGGCAAGCCGTTCGTCCGCTTCTGGATGCACACCGGCATGCTCTACTGCGGTGAGCACAAGATGAGCAAGTCGCTCGGCAACATGGTCTTCCTCGCCGACCTGCTTCCGGTCTGCCCGCCGGACGCCATCCGCCTCTACCTCCTTGGCCACCATTACCGTGAGCCCTGGAACCACGACCGACGAGAACTTGCTACCGCACGGACTCTCGCACGAAAGCTGTCGCAGGCCCTCAATGGTGGCCTTGAAGAGGCCAGCCCTGAGGAGATCGAGCGCTGCGGCAGCGGCGTCCTCGCGGCGCTGGCAGATGACCTCGACACCGCCAGGGCTATCGAGGAGCTGCGCAAGCTAGCGTTCAGCGGCGAGCCCCGGGCGCGCCGCGTTGGGCGAACCCTCGGCAAGCACGTTCTAGGGCTGACTTTCGAGGCTTAGTGGCCGCTGCGCTTTAGCCCTGCCCGATAACCCGCGCCGCTGCCTCCCGAAAGCGCTCTCGGTGGTCCTCTCCTTGACGCAACACCAGATTGTGCTCTATCTCCCGCTTTCCCGCGTCCGGTATCGTCGTCGCCAGGTCGACCACTTCCTTCGACGCGATCACAGCCCTCGGAGAATTTTCAGCGATCGCCGAAGCCATTTTCCTTACAACGTCCGACAGCTCTGCGTGGGGTACGACCCGATTCGCCAGGCCGATTCTCAGCGCCTCTGCTGAGTCCACGACACATGCCGTGAAAAGCAGCTCCTTGGCGATGGCCGGGCCGACGATTCGTGGAAGGTGACTTGCGCCGACGACCAGCCCATAGGTGGCACCGACGAACCGGAACTTTGCGGCGGCCGAGCAGATCCGGATGTCGCAGTGGATCGCGAAGACCGCGCCTCCGCCGTACGCGTACCCGTTGACCGCCGCGATCGTCGGCTTCTTCGTCCTCAGCAGCCGGATCGCTGCCCGAGCCGCAGCGTCGCGCCTACTATCGCCGGCCGTCCCGACCGCCTCCGCCATGTCGGCACCCGCACAAAACGCCTTCTCGCCCGCGCCCGTCAGCACGATTACCCGAACCTCCTCGTCCGCCTCTAGAGCATCGAGGCACTCGATGAGTTCGGCGGACATCTCCGCGTTGATCGCGTTGTGCTTCTCCGGCCGGTTCAGCCGGATATTGGCGACGTGTCCGTCGCGCTCGAGAGTGATGGCGTTGTAGCCCACGACCGACGCCCGACTACGCCTCGCTGTGGAATTGGCGATGAATCGCGTTGTCATAGACCTCGAGCAGTAGTCCTTGGAATTTGTGATCCAAACTACGCCCTACACCCCGTCTAGCCGGAACACCGACCTTAAGCCACGATACATCTCGATAATCAACCCCACAACCTCAGCCACGCCAAAGCCGGCCAACCCGCACACAACGAGGCCGCCAAGAATGATAGCGCGGACTGAATATTGATCGCTCCAGAAGAAGAGGACAACGACGGGTATGTGCATTGCTGACACACTGAATACAACCACGCCAGCAATCGCGGCGTAGTGGGCGGATGACCGCCGGCGCATGCTAAACCGAAAGGATGTGCATCGCCAGAGCCGCCGCCTCGCCCTTGACCATCCCGCCGCCGTTCTCGGTGAGCCCTACTTTCGGGTTGCGCACCTGGCGGTCGCCCGCCTCGCCGCGCAGCTGCGAGAAAATCTCATAAATCTGCGCGACGCCGGTGGCCCCGATCGGGTGCCCCTTCGAGATGAGGCCGCCGCTGGGGTTTACGGGAATCGGCCCGTCGACGTATGTCGCCTTTGAGTCGATCAGCTGGCCGCCCTCGCCGGGCTTGCAGAAGCCCAGCTCTTCGTAGATCACTAGCTCCGCAGGCGCCGAGGCGTCGTGTACCTCTGCGACGTTGATGTCTTCCGGCCCGACGCCCGCGACCTCGTACGCCTTCTGGGCTGCGCGCTCGGTGATGCCCGGCTGCCCGGGCTGACGGTCATCGCCTGAGGCGAGCACCGAGGCGCGAACGAACACAGGCTTCGACGTAAATTGCTTGGCCTTGTCCGCCGCGCAAAGGACTACTGCTGCCGCGCCATCGCCGATCGGCGAGCACATCAGGCGCGTCAGCGGCTCGGCTACCATCGGCGAGGTGAGGACGTCCTCGAGCGAGTAGACCTCGCGGTACTGCGCGTGTGGGTTCAGCGAGCCGTGGTAATGGTTCTTGACGGCCACCCGCGCGAACTGCTCCTTC
>VBEJ01000221.1 GCA_005882985.1 Chloroflexota bacterium | reverse complement strand
GACGCTGAACAGCTTGCCCCGAATCGCGATACCCAGCGCGGTCAGCGCGAGGATGCACACGACCGCGATCAGAGCCAGAAGCAGACCGTACTCGGCCAGCGCCTGCCCGTCCTGGCGCTGGAATCGCACCATGAGCGCTATGAGAGCATCATTCATCTTGGAGAGCATCTTGTCTCCTCCTTTCCACAAAATCGATCGCTCGTTGAGGACCGTCTCTGTGAAGTTAGATGGCGATACTCGTACACGCGTTACAGCTTATGCACTCGGTAACGAAGATTTCACCTTTTGATAACTAAAGTTGGGCGAGCGGTAAAGGGACGACAGGCACAAGAATCGATTTGTATGTTTGTATCGAGCCTGCCCGTGCCGCCGATACTTGACTTGGGTACTCTTAGAGGGAGAGAGCCACCTTGATTGAAACCAGCGCAATAAGTGCGCCGGTCAAGAGGAAGATGACGCTGGGCTGGCTAGTGAACCCTGGTCGAATCGTGAGGTGGGCGATTTTGAGGCGCCCCGTCGTCGGCGCGGCGCCTTGAAAGCCGGGCGCCAGTTCCGGCGCTTTCTCGGAACGCCCGGAGCGGTTTGGGAACCCCAGTCGATGGCTGATCCGCGCTGCGAGCGCGATCGCTACGGCAATAACCACCCCACCTGCCACATCGACAACGTAATGCTCGCCGGAGAGGACTACCTCGAAGGCGACCAAAGCCGCGTAGGCCAGCATAGCGAAGGCGGGAGCTCGCCAACGTTCGCGGAACAGCCAGAGGCTTATGAGGAGAGGAAGCGCCACATGCAGGCTGGGCATCGCGGCCAGTGGGTTGTTGTCTGGAATGTCGCCGGCTGCGTGCAGGGCGATAACCCTTGTGACTTCTGGGCTCGCCATCCAGGGCGGTTCTAGGGGAAGAAGCGCGAACATCGGGTTAACAATAAACTGGAGCGTGATGCACCAGAGGAAGAACGACCCGATGCGCTGGGGCCGTTTCCAAGAGACGACGAGACCGACCAGCCACGGCACGAGGAACCAAGACCCGTGGATGATTAGAGCAGCCCAAGAAAGACCCCCGGGCGAAAGTGGATAGACTTCGTCTTGTAACCAAATGGTTGGTAGCGAGCCGAACACGCCGCGTTCTATCTCCGCGCCGTGGGCCGGCAGCCCGAGATCGTCCATATAACCGCGAATCACGGCGCCGAGCGTGAGCGCAAGCCACGCTAAGACCCACCAGAAGAGAAGCTGTCTGCGTTCCGGTTCTCGCAGTAGGCCTCTCGCCCATGCGAGCGTGAACCCTCGTCTTGGCCTAACTGTGCTCGAAATTGTGGACATCGGTCGATGCGTCGCCTTCTGCGGGAGAATCTTTCTGTGCAGGGGCGGCAAGCGGGGGGTGTGGCCAGAAATGAGCGCGAAATCGCTTGTCGTCATCAGTACTGACGTGGGCCGGAACAGCGTCGTTACAGGGGCAAGTAGCCGCGAAACAGACTCGCGATAAGCACCGAAGGAGCACGGCTAGAACAGACATGTGAATCATGTGGGTATGGTTGCCAACCTTTCATCCAATCGTCGCGTTCCACCTCATTAGATGTGGCTTCTCTACGGGACTGAACGGCAGTGATATTCCTCGCGGCGCTGATTGGCTTCGCCTTCGGCCACCTGGTCAACCTCGTGTTCGATCGCTTCTTTACCGGCGAGCGACTACGCGGGCCACTCTACGAATGTCCCGCCTGCCGCTCTCCTATCAGACTGACCGCGCTGGTCCCCTACGGCACAGTGGTCCTTTCGGGCGGGCGTTGCCCCAATTGCGGCGAGAAGTTGCCCTGGCGCGCCGTCATACTTCCCGCCGGAGCGGCGGGCCTCTTCGCCCTGTCTTACGTGGCGTTCGATGAATTAGGCGCCGGCCTGCTGGGCGGGTTCTTCGCGACGGTCTTCTTAACGCTGACTCTCACCGATCTCGAGCGCCGGCTGCTCCCTAACCGGATCGTCTACCCCTCTATTCTGCTTGCGGTTGCCTTCTGCTGGGCCTGGCCGGACACATCATGGGTTTGGATCCTGGCGGGGGGCGCGGTCGCGGTGGGAATCGCTGTGCTGATCTACCTCTTCTCACTCCTGTTCGGTCCGGAGGCGTTCGGGATGGGCGACGTCAAAATGATCGTCCTAATCGGATTCGTCGTCGGCTTTCCGGCGGTGATCGTCGCCGTCCTCATGGGGACGATCGCGGCCGGGATCGTCGCTGCCGTTCTCGTCGTTACCCGACTCCGCGGGCTGAGGGACTACGTGGCGCACGGGCCGTTCCTTGCGTTCGGCGCTATCGTAGCCCTGCTTGCCTCTAATTAGTGCGCTGTAACACGCGCTCGCCGCCGGCAGTCCTACTGAGCGTGCAGCCCTTAGGAGCTTCAACTTCAGCAGGAAGAATCGCCACGGCACAGACCGCGCTGCCGCGACGAAGACAGCTGATCCGCGCCCTGATCAGGCTGGAGAACACGCTCCCGGCGCTCGTCTGGTTCTTCCTGGTTGTCTTCCAGCTCGCGAAAGTCTACGAGGAGCCCTGGGTGTCGACTATCGGCCTCCTGCTGATCAACTCCGTCGCCATGGTCCTTTTCCTGACCCGCCGTGATGCATCGCGCGTCGGAAACTTCTGGGAAGGCCTGCTCGCGGTTTCGGGCACCTTCGTGGTCACTCTGCTGCTCATCGTTTCGAACGACGACGAGACAACCCTGGGATCAAGCGCATCGCCGCTGGCGACGATCGTTCAGTGCGTTG
>VBEJ01000233.1 GCA_005882985.1 Chloroflexota bacterium | reverse complement strand
CTCCTCCCGAACGGTGCTTGATCTGCAACGACGAGCGCCAGTACATCGGCTGGGGAGGGCAGCAGTGGACGACGCTGGAAGAGATGAAGGCGGCCGGACACGAGAACCGCGTACGCAAGGTGGAGAGTGAGGAGTCGCTCTGGAGCATCGATACGAGGCCGCGGTTCGGGATCGGTCAGCGGGCTTTGCTGGTGCAGACGGAGGGCGGCAATTTTCTCTGGGACTGCATCAGCTACATTGACGGGGAGACCGTGCAACGAGTGCGGGAGCTTGGCGGCCTGCACGGGATCTCGGTCTCGCACCCGCATTTCTATGGGTCGATCATCGAGTGGAGCCATGCTTTCGGCGGCGCGCCGGTGTACCTGCCGCATGCCGACAAGCAGTGGGTGGCGCGGCCGGATGATGCCATCCAGTTGTACGAGGGAGCGCGGGAGGTGCTGCCGGGGATAACGCTTGTGCAATGCGGTGGGCATTTTGACGGGAGTGCGGTGCTGCACTGGGCGGAGGGGGCCGGTGGCAGAGGAGCCTTGCTGACAGGCGACACGATCTCGGTCGTAGCGGACCGGCGGTGGGTGACGTTCATGCGGAGCTACCCGAACTACATTCCGCTGCCGTCAGAGGCAGTGCGCGGAATCGTCGAGGCGGTGCGGCCGTATTGGTTCGAGCGGATTTACGGCGGCTGGTGGCAGAACGACGTGGAGGAGGATGGGATGGGGGTGGTGGAGCGTTCGGCGGCGAGATACGAGAAGTGGGTGAGCTGAGAGGGCGCCGAGTCCCTCGATTATGTCCCGCGGCTACTCCTGCTGAGGCGCGCGGGTGGCATGAATGTGCGCGGGCGCAGCTGGGAATTGACGAACGAAGCCCTTCTTCCGCCGGGAAGGGTACTCAGAGCGAACGGGACGCGGTTGATGTTTTATTTAGGCGACTGCAATAAATTGGGCCGGTTCTCTGATATGATTTCGAACCAGCCCGCGTCATATTCTTTGACATGCCCAACCACCGCAACAAAGTAGGCTTTCTCGTAGACGACCTTCGTTATAGCTGGCGCGAAGAACCGGAGGGGATTTCTCCTTCGTCAATCGTGCTGCTGCTGGTGTTTGTGTTCGCCGCGGCGTTCCTTGTGGGCATGGTTTGGTTTAAGCCGTGGGCAGACGATGCGACGCCACCGGAGGTGCAGACATCGCCGCCCGCGGAGGCGCAGGCGCCGGCGCCGGGACAGCCGCCTCCGCCACAAGCCGCACCAGCGCCCGGACCTTAGCAGTCCTTCCCGGACATTCGTTTGACAGCTAACAGAGCCGCCGATAAACTGACCACACAACCGAACATTGGGGCGAAGACGGAGACGAGTAGGGCAGCGTAAGCCGGCGAGCGAGTCCCGCAGGGTGTGAGGGGACACGGAATCGCAGCGCGAAAATCACTCCTGAGCCGCCGACCGAAATCCTGAGGGAGAGTAGGCTCGGCCGGAAGCCACCGTTAGCAGAGGCAGGGGTATAATGCCGATGCGTCGGACCGTACCCTGCGATGAGTGGTCGCCGCAGGCGACAAGATGGGTGGTACCGCGAGCCGATTGGCCCGTCCCGTTTGGGACGGGTTTTTTGATGCTCGGCGAGTGGGCTGCCCGGAGGAGACAGGCATGTTCAGACCAGTCGATACGAAACAGAGTTTCCCGAAGCTGGAGGAAGATGTCCTGCGCTTCTGGAAGGAGAATGATATCTTCCGCAAGAGCGTCGATCTGCGGCCGGAGGAGCGGACCTACGTGTTCTACGAGGGGCCGCCCACGGCGAACGCAGCTCCGGGCATCCACCACGTGCTGGCGCGCGCCTTCAAAGACCTGTTCCCGCGCTACAAGACGATGCAGGGCTATCGAGTGCCGCGAAAGGGCGGGTGGGATACCCACGGGCTGCCCGTGGAGCTTGCCGTCGAGAAGGAGCTCGGGTTCAAGACCAAGGCTGAGATCGAGGAATACGGGGTCGAAGCCTTCAACCGCCTCTGCCGCGAGAGCGTGTTCCGCTACGTCAAGGAATGGGAACTGCTGACAGACCGGATCGCTTTCTGGGTGGACCTCGAGAACGCCTACCGCTGCGGGACTTCACTCTCAGACCACGAGGTGGCACTGGGCTACAAGGAGGACACGCCGGACCCGAGTGTTTACGTGAAGTTCCGACTGACGGCGGAGTCGACGGGTGCGCTGAGGGCGAGGAACGCATCCCTGCCTTCTGATGCTCCGATTTCCGTGGTTGCCTGGACGACGACGCCCTGGACTCTCCCGGGGAATACAGCCCTGGCGGTCCAGCCGGAGGCGGAGTACGCGGCCGTGGAACGCGACGAGGAGGTGGTTGTGCTGGCGGCGGCACTGGTTGAGTCGGCACTGGGGGAGGCGCTCGAGCCTGTCGCGACATTACGGGGTGAAGAACTCGTCGGTCTGAGGTACGAGGCGCTGTACGATCCGACGACATGGGGCACCCAGCCGATGATGTTCCGAGATGGCCGACTGGTGGCCGTCGATAGCAGAGCCGAAGTCGAGAAGGCGTACACAGTGCTCCGCGGCGACTTCGTATCAATGGAGGACGGCAGCGGGGTGGTGCACGTCGCGCCGGCGTTTGGAGGCGAGGACTTCGACCTTGGGAAAGAGCACGGCCTGCTGTTCCTCCAGCCGGTGGACCTGCGCGGGCGCCTGCCGGAGGGCTCGCCCTGGCCGGGGGCGTTCGTGAAGGAGGCGGACGCCGGGATCATGGAGGACCTCGAGGCTCGCGGACTGTTGCTGCGCCGTGAAGTGATCCGGCACACGTACCCATTCTGCTGGCGCTGCGATACCCCGCTGCTCTACTACGCCAAGCCTACGTGGTACATACGGACGACGGCGGTGAAGGAAAAGCTGATCGCGGCGAACGAGAAGATCAACTGGTACCCCGAGCATATCAAGCGCGGGCGCTTCGGCGATTGGCTGAGGAACAACGTGGACTGGGCGCTGAGCCGAGAGCGCTACTGGGGAACGCCGCTGCCGATCTGGCAATGCACGGCTTGTGGCACGCACGATGCAATCGGCTCGCGAGCGGAGTTGCTGGAGCGCGCGGCCGACGCCAAGGTGGCGTCGGAGCTGACGGACCTGCACCGGCCGTACATCGACCGTGTCGAGCTGCGCTGTCTAGAATGCGGCGGGCTGATGCGCCGGGTGCCGGAGTTGATGGACGTATGGTTCGACTCAGGGGCGATGCCCTACGCGCAGTGGCACTACCCGTTCGAGAACAGCCCGACGTTCGACCGGATGTTCCCGGCGGACTTCATCTGCGAGGCTGTCGACCAGACGCGCGGTTGGTTCTACACGCTGCACGCTGAAGCGGTGCTGCTAAACCGCACGGAAGACGTGCCGGAGGACATCTCTTATCGCAATGTCATATGCCTCGGGCTCATTTTGGACGACAAAGGCCGGAAAATGAGCAAGAGCCTGGGAAACGTGGTCGAACCGATGGCGGTGATAGAAGAGCACGGCGCGGACGCGCTGCGCTGGTATCTCTACACGGCGACGCGGCCAGGGGAGGCGCGGCGATTCTCTGACAAGCTTGTATCCGAGACGCTGCGGCGCTTCCTGCTTACGCTGTGGAACACGTATAGCTTCTTCGTGACATACGCCAACCTCGACGGGTTCGATCCGAGTACGGTGAGTGAAGGTGACCTTTCCGAGTTAGACCGCTGGGTGCTGTCCGAGCTCAACTCGCTCGTGCGGAGAGTAACGGACGACCTCGAGGGATACGACCCGACGAGTAGCGGGCGGTCGATCCAGCAGTTCGTGGACGACCTGTCGAACTGGTACGTTCGGCGGAGCAGGCGGCGTTTCTGGAAGTCAGGCGCGGACGCTGACAAGCTGGCGGCCTACTGGACGCTGTACACGTGTCTCGTAACGCTGACCAAGCTCCTGGCACCCTTCACGCCGTTCGTAGCCGAGGCGATGTACCAGAACCTGGTGCGTTCGGTCGACGCCGAAGCGCCGGAGAGCGTGCACCTCGCCGCGTGGCCGCAAGCCGACGCGGCGCTTGTCGACGATCAGCTGATCCACGACACGCGGCTCGTGATGCGAGTGGTGAGCGTTCGAGGGCAGGAAGGCCGTCGAACACCCGACGGACCTCCTCGCGCTCCTTCCCGATGGCGCCGCCCTGGCGGAGGACGAGGCTGGATACGCGGTTGGGATCGACACAGCAATCACGCCGGAGCTGGCGGACGAGGGGCTTGCGCGCGAGCTGGTACACCGCATTCAGAACATGCGCAAGGCCGCGGGGTTCGAGATCGCGGACCGGATCTCGTTGTACTACAGCGATGCGCAGAGGCTGCGCAGGGTGTTCGCTGACTATGGCGATTATGTGCGAGAGGAAACGCTCGCGGAGGAGATTGCGGAAGGACGAGCGCCGGACGCCGCGTACGTGGAAGAGCAGATGGTGGAGGGCGAGAAGGTTACGTTCGCGGTGCGCCGCGTGTCGTAGTCGGGACAGGCTCGGCTTCCGGCGAAGGTTCGTCCTCGGGTATGCGAGCGTCGGGCCTGCGCGCCCGGACGAAGAGGCCGCGAAAGGTCTCCCAGGCCCGCTGGGCGAGCGAAGGCTTCAGGCCTTGCATAGGCGGCTGTTCAAAGCCGGTCTCCGGCACCTGCCGGTATTCTGATGCGACCTCCGCACCGAACAGCATGATGTTGGCGCTGACATAAAGCCAGAGTAGGAAGACGGCGATCGCGCCGAGGGAGCCCATGACGAGGTCATAATGGGTGAAGTTCTCGATGTAGATGCTGAAGCCGAGCTTGGCGATTTCGAAGACGAGGGCTGCGACGACAGCACCCGGCCAGACGTCGCGGGGCGAGCGCAAACGGCTGGGGACGAGACAATAGAGCGCAGTGAAGGCGATGACCGAGAACACGAGCGGGATGGCGTACGAGGCTAGGTCCCATAGCGGCCCGGCGCTATCCGCCACATCGCCGAGTGCGCCTAGCCTCGTGCTGTTGGTGCGTACGAAGCGCAGGAAGGCCGTCGCGCCGATCGAGACGAGGAAGAAGACGGCGAGGGCGAGGACGAGTGCGAGGTCAATCGCCTTTTGCTGGAAGAAGGGACGCTTCGACTCTCGGTCGTCGAAAGCAGTGTTCAGCGCTTTGCGGAGGGCGCCGAAGAGGCTGCTTCCTGCCCAGGCCATGCCGGCGAGGCCGAGGACGCTGAGCGCTCCGCTGCTGTTTCCGGCCACGTCACGGACTGCGTTCGTAACGGAGTCCCGGCCCTCGCCCTCGTTCAGGGGAATGTTCTTCAGGACTTCGTCCACGATGTCCTGTTGAACGCCGCTGTCCTGAATGAGCACGCCGGCAATCGCGACGACGAAGATAAGTAGCGGGAACAGAGAGAAGAGCGTGTAGTAGGAGATGGCGGCGGCGAGCTGGCCGCAGTCATCCCGCACATATTCGGCCGCCGAGCGCTGGAAGAGCGTTTTGACGAAGCGGAACATCGTTCCTCCTCAGCCGCATTTAGAAGTGGCGTTACCCCAGATTGTACCAACTGTTCTGGCTAGAACTTGTTAAACCTGTCTCGCAATCGCACACGTTATCGGTAAGGGGTTGACTGCCTGTGGGCGCGGTTTCGTATACTGGCACCCGATGCAGCTGGAGGAGGCTACTATGTCGTCCCCACTGGGGGAGACCCTCCGCCGCGCAAGGCTCTCCAAGAATGTAACGTTCGAGGATGCCGAGCGCGTGACCCGCATCCGGCGCGAGTACCTGGAAGCACTCGAGAGAGAAGACTTCACAAAGCTTCCGGCCCCAGTTTACGCACGTGGTTTCTTGCGCTCGTATGCGGGATATTTGGGTCTGGACCCGGGGCAGTTGATGCCGTTCTTCCCGGTCGGCCACGTGGAGGAGCCTCGACTCGACCCGCTACCGGAGGTGGACCAGCCACGCACCTGGAACATGAACGGTGTGCTGGCGATCGGAGTAGTGGGCCTTCTGATCCTGCTGGTGGTGGCGCTGTACGCCGTGGGGCACGAGGATACGAGCCCGCAATTCCAGACGCGTGAACCCGCTGCCCTGACCGGGAGCAACAACTCGCAGAAAGTCATCACTGGGCCGGAGCAAACTTCGAATGCACCCGCTAATGCGGGACCGGCCTCTGCCTTGCCCGACCTCGCCGGGCAGAGCGTTGACGACGCGGTTTCGATAGTCCAGGAGACGGGCGCCTCGGTCTCGGTCATCTACGTGAAACAGGGAGACGTTCCTGTCGGGCAGATCGTGAACCACCAGCCGGGGGCCGGCGCGGCAGTGGGGCGCGGAGACGTCGTTACCCTTATCGTGAGCCAATAGGCCTCGTCGACTTAACCGCCGGCTCGAACGGTAGAGAGGACTCTGCATTCGCGCGCGGATGAGCCTCGTTAGCCGTGGACGAACTCCATCTCGTAATCGATGATCTCGGCGTCGGGGCGTTCGTGCTCGATGAAGGAAATAACCGCCGCGAGAACGCGTGCGGCGTGGCGCTCGTCGTTCGAGGCGTAGGCGACACCGAGGGAGGCGATCTGCCAGGCGTCCTGATCGTCGACTTCGGCGGCGGAGACGTTGAACTTGTTGTGCAGGCGGGCGACGAGAGACTTTAGCACCTGCCGCTTACCTTTCAGCGAATGGTTGTCCGGCAGGCGGAGCTGCACGCGGCAGATGCCGATGGTCAGGGACACGCGAGAAAGGAGAAGGGGGAAAGGAGAGAGGAGGAAGGAGGGGGCAGAGATTGGACGCTATTCCTCATCTTGCGGTTCGTTGGCGGTGGCTTGCTCTTCGAGCATTTCGGGAAGGGGCGGGAGGTCTTCGGGCTTTTCGAGACCGAAGTACTCGAGAAAGCGGAAGG
>VBEJ01000232.1 GCA_005882985.1 Chloroflexota bacterium | reverse complement strand
GCAACGATCCCAGCCAGCTGGCTTTCGGCCCCAACTGCGCCTGCGATTACGAGCGCCTGCGTGCCCGTTTCAGCGCCGATGCCGTGGATCGCGCCGATGCCAATCGCAGTGCGAACGCCGTATTGCCGGACTTCGTGTATGTGCTCATGCGGGTGCCCGAAAAGCCGCTCACGCAGAGTGCCCCACAGATTGCGCACGCCCGCAAAGACCAGCATCCAGCGGCTGCGGAGCTGGAAATCGCCCTCGCCGCGGAAGTAGCGATACAGTGAGTAGAACAGGTATGCCGCCAGGAACAGCAGGGTAACGCCGACGACGCGCTCCATCACCGGATCTATCCAGTCGGGCAGAACTTCCTTGGCGAGAATTGCGGTCATTCCGAGAATCAGGACTACGCCTCCGTGGCCGAGAGCATACATCGTGCCGAGAAGCAGGGCCGGCCGCTGCCGTTGAAGCATTACGGCGAAACTCCCGTGGGGCTTTTCGCCCGCGATGCTGTCGTGGCTGTGGTGATGCGGGTGGTGGAGCGGCATGTGCTCGTGGGCGTGAGGGTCCGCCGCGCCTGCGGTCGGCGCTGATACGAGCTGGACGGCGGCGCGGCCGGCTATCGACGGCTCTTCCTCCTCGTGCTCGTGGCCCATCGCGTGATGGGACTCGTCGGTGAACATGAAGCCGGGTTCTCGAACGAGGACGGTTTCCTCCTCGTCGAGAGCGGCGGTCGTGCTTGTGATGTCGGTGATTGCCGCGATATGGTCCCAGTCGATGCCGTGCCGGATGCCCAGAGCAAGAGCCGCCGAAACGATGCCGATTGAGCTGCCGACCGAGAGCAGCGGCAGCGTTTGGACGAGAAGGCTCGCGTCCATGATCAGACCCGGCAGTTCTGGCAGACGCCGAATATGGCGAAGTGCCCGAGGTCAGCCTGGAAGCCCTGTTCGTCGTAAAGGGCTGTCGCCAGGCTATCGAGGTAGCTGTTGTCGAGGGAGCTGACGCCGCCGCAGGAGCGGCAGATAAGGTGATGGTGGCGGTCGCGGCCGATCCACTCGAACTGAGTATCGCCGGCGCCCATATCGGTCTCGCTGACGAGCCCGAGCTCCGCGGCTGAGCCGAGGGTGCGATAGACGGTGGAGGCATCTACGTAGGGATATAACCGGCGGACCGCTTCGAGGACAATGGGCGCGGTGACGTGCTCGCCCGCATGGCGCAGCGTGGAAAGGATAAGCATCCGCTGGGGGGTGATCTTCTGGCCGGCATGTCGGAGGACGACGGCCGTTTCGGTTTCGCAGCTCACGGAAATTGTTTTGGAGTTTTGATGTTTTGGGGAGCGACGGGTTGTAAATGCGATTAGTTGCACTTACATGCTATGGGACCAGGCGCCCGTCTGTCAACGGGTATGCGTCCGCGCCCGGCTAGCCGCCGGCCAGCGGAGGGATCAGCGTGACTCGGTCGCCTTCATTGAGTGCGTGCGACGGGTTGGCGTTAGTCTCGCCGACGATGATGACGCTGGCGAGCTCTTCGGGCATGCCTAGCTTGACGACGAGGTCCTTGACGCGGGCGCCGTCCGGGACCTCGTAATCGAAGGTTTCCTGGCCATTGGGCGAGTACTGGTCGAGGTAGGCCTGGAGCTCGACGCGGACCTTCATCACGCCACTGTCATTCTGACACCAGGAAGAATCTGGCGGCGCTTGCCCCTGCGCATCGCATTCAACATTCGCGCCCCCGTTGTGTCCCGATGAAGAGGCGATGACCGCCGTCATTGCGAGGACAGATCCTTCGTTCCTCAGGATGACAAAGGATGGACGACGCCATGGTAGAGTCGTTCATCGCTTGATTGTCTCATAGGCGAGCATGCCGTAGTTGATGCGCTCTCCGCCAAGCATGTGCTTCCATTTCGAGATGTCGGTCTTCCGACGGATCATCGCCTGGACGACGCCGAGGTCCTGAATATGCTCGGCACGGCCGATCACGACGGCGCCGACGATGCGGGTACCGTCGAGGAGGAGCTTGCGGTAGATGTTCGCGGCCGGGTTGTGGAAGACGATGGGCTCGAGGCCGGGGCGGTCGCGGAACTCGCCGACGGAGGCGGAGGCGAGGCCGAACAGCTCGGTGACGTTCCAGCTCAGGCTGCCGGGGTACGTCTGCGCGTCGCCCGCCATGTTGGCGCCGGCGACGCGGCCCTGATCGATGGCGGTCGGCCAGATGGCGTGGACGACGCGCTCTCCTGAGAGGAAATCGTGGGTCTCCGCGCAGTCTCCGGCGGCGTAGACGTCGGGGATGCTCGTCTCCTGGCGCTCGTTCGTGACGACGCCGTTGGCCAGCTTGACCTCGGAACCGGAGAGGAAGTCGACGTTGGGCCGGACGCCGGTGCCGCAGACGATCATGTCGGCGTCGTAGGTCTTACCGCTGCCGAGCGTGATTCCATACCCCTTGCCGTTCCTTGGTTCGATAGCGGACACGGAGTCGCCGAGGACGACCTCGATTCCCTTCTCACGCATGCCACGCTCGAGCGCTTTGCCGCCCGTCTCGTCGAGGAGCTGCGGCATCACCTGATCGGCGATCTCGACGACGGTGTACTTGAGCGGCGCGGCCTTGATGAGCGCGCTGACGGTGAGCAGGCTGATGAATCCTGCGCCGATGACGAAGCAGGTCCTCGCGTTCGCCATCTGCTCCTCGAGTTTGCGTGTGTCGGCGAGAGTCCAGTGGTAGCAGACGTCGGCCTGGTCGATGCCCAGCACAGGCGGGACGCGAGACGTGGAGCCGGTGGCGATAAGGAGCTTGTCATATGAGATGTCGCGGCCGTTCTCTAGGGTGACGGTCTTATTGGCTGTGTCGAGACCGGAGGCGCCGGTGCCGATGATTGTCTCGACGTTGTTAGCCCTGAAGTAGCCGTCGTCCTGGAGGGTGATCTGGCGGA
>VBEJ01000231.1 GCA_005882985.1 Chloroflexota bacterium | reverse complement strand
CGGGCGACAATCGTCAAGTAGTCTGAGCCTCAGGTCAGCTCGGCAGCTGAATTCACATACGGAAATGTGGAGGGCCCGGTGGGATTCGAACCCACGACTCCCGGATTAAAAGTCCGGAGCTCTACCGCTGAGCTACGGGCCCCACTTCGCTCCAGATCGTATCTGCTCGGCCCCAGTTCTCACAACCGGCTCCGCGCGTAGAGCGCGAACGACGGTTGATGTCCTTCTCCACCTTGACAATAGCGCGAACGCCAAGGGATAATTCCTACTAACTTAGTAGGTATTATCGAGAATGAAGCTTTCAACCAAGGGAGATTACGCCACGCGGGCGCTGCTCGAACTCTCACTCTTGGAGGGACCCCGGGCGTTGTCTGTACACGAGCTTTCTGAACGCACGCGCATCTCGCCGAAGTATCTGGAGCAGATCATGAGGCGCTTGCGGACGGCGAATATTGTCAGGAGCCATCGCGGTATAAACGGCGGCTACGAGTTGGCCCGGCCTTCCAGGGACATTACAGTCGGCGAGGTTGTCAGGCTGATGGACGGCCCGTTGGCGCCAAGCGCGTGCGCCAGTGAGTCAGCGCATGTGCCTTGCCCAGCGTACCGCTGCCCCACGGAGGCCGGCTGCGTGCTCCGTGGCCTCTGGGCCAACGTGCGAGAGGCGATCGCTGATGTCCTGGACCGCACCACCTTCGGCCAGCTAGCAGAGAAGCAGCGCGATGCCAGGCATGTTGAGGCTTACGCCATATGAAACGGCTTTCCGACTGGCGCGTCGACCCCTTGCTCGCCTTCTGCAATGTTGACGATGCGAGATAGGGCTGCCAGATGTTTCTGACCGAAGTCAGACGAGGAGGCAATACGTACCTTAAGAAGATTTTGATACTGATCGCGCTTATGGTAGTAGCATCATTAGCCGTTTCCTGCGGGGGTGATGATGACAAAGAAAGGACCGGCGCAACGACAACGGCCACGGGCGCCTCGCCGACCGAGTTCCCCGATTCAGGACCTGTCACGTTACGCCTCGGCTATTTCGCCAACGTAACCCACGCCGTCCCACTCGTCGGCTTGAATAACGGGATGTTCGCACAGGAACTGGGAGGAAAGGTGACAATCGACCCGAAGACGTTCAACGCGGGGCCGGACGTCATCACTGCGATTTTCGCCGGCGAACTCGATGCCAGTTACATCGGTCAAAGTCCGGCGGTGAACGGATACGTCCAGTCTGATGGCAACGATGTGCGAATCGTGTCCGGCGCGGCAAGCGGCGGCGCTGCACTTGTGGTTAAATCGGAGATCACCGAGCCCGCACAACTCAGCGGTAAGCGGATTGCAAGCCCGCAGTTGGGAAACACTCAGGACATTGCCTTGCGCAACTGGCTCAAGCAGAACGGCGTGCCAGCCGAGGAGAACGGCGGTGACGTCAGCGTCATTCCCACGGCTAACGCAGACGCACTTACCGCCTTTAAGAACGGCGATTTGGATGGGGCGTGGGCGCCTGAGCCCTGGGCGACGCGGTTGGTCCAGGAAGGTGGTGGGCACATCCTCGTCGACGAGAAGACGCTCTGGCCAAACGGCCAGTTTGCGACAACGGTGCTCATCGTTCGCACGGAATTCTTAAACGATCACCCCGATGTCGTGCAGAAGCTCGTAGGCGCCAACGTGAAGACGGTCCAGTGGATCAAGAAGCATGGCGAAGAGGCGAAGGCGTTAGTGAACCAGCAAATCGAAGAGATCACGTCGAAGGCTCTGCCGAAGGCGGTCATCGACACGGCCTTCCCCAATGTCGAGCTCACGTATGACCCGATTCAGTCCAGCGTAGAGACAGCGGCCAAACAAGCGTACGATTTAGGACTGCTGCGCGAAAATCCGGACCTGGCGGACTTGTTCTCGCTCGACATCTTGAACGCAGTTCTCGCAAAACAAGAGTTAGCCCCTGTCTCGCGCTAACCAGTGCATTCTGAGGACCTGCCTGGAATAAAGGATGACATCTGAGACATATGAGCAGCGCGCGCGGATAGCATCGAACGCGAATTTCAAGGCTCCTGCCGAGAAGGTTCCGTCCAGCGGCGAACTGATGGCGTTGCGTGGCGTCAGCCGCCACTTCCAGACGAGGCGCCACAATACGCTCGCAGTCGATAATATCTCGCTATCCGTCAATGAAGGCGAGTTCGTCTGCATCGTCGGGCCTTCTGGATGCGGAAAGTCCACACTTTTGAACATCGTTGCCGGGCTCGACCATCCAACCGGAGGCCAGGCGGTCTTTGATGGCCGGCGCATCGAGAAGCCGGGCCGAGAGCGGATTGTCGTCTTCCAGGAACCGGCACTCTACCCATGGCTGAATGTGCGCGCCAACGTCGAACTCGGCCTCAAGATTGCTAGCATCCGCCGGTCAGAACGAAAGACACTGGCGGACCGCTATATTTCCCTCGTTAACTTGCGAAGATTCGAAAAGGCTTACGTACACGAGTTGTCGGGCGGGATGAAGCAACGCGCGCAGCTCGCGAGGGCCCTGGCCGTAGAGCCACGGATGCTGTTAATGGACG
>VBEJ01000230.1 GCA_005882985.1 Chloroflexota bacterium | reverse complement strand
TTCGCCATGCCTAGCTGATCGCCGCGCTCGGAGAGGACTTCGTAGGTGACGAGAGTCGGGACCAGGAAAGCCCCTTCGCCGGCCATGTCGCGCGCGGTCTTTTCGTCGAGAAGGTTGCCGTGCTCGATGCTGCGCACCCCGGCCTCAAGGCAGCTCGCGATGCTCTTCGGGTGATAGGCGTGGGCGAGCACGTAGGTGTCTCGCACGCGGGCCTCGTCCACGGCAGCACGAAGTTCCGCGACGGTGAACTGCGTGGCGTCGATCGGATCGGTCGGCGAGGCGGCGCCGCCGGAGGCCATGACCTTGATCTGGGTGGCGCCGCGACGAAGCTGGTCGCGGGCGGCCTTCCGAACATCGTCGGCGCCGTCGCAGATAACGAAGCCGGCAACAAGGCCGCCGATGCCGTGCTCGATTGTATCCTGGTGTGGCGCCCGCCAGTCGCCGTGGCCGCCGGTCTGCGACAGGAAGGCGCCGCTCGGCAGAATGCACGGCCCTCGGAGGAGGCCGTTCGCGACGACCTGCGCCCACGCCGGGTCGAGGCCGCCGGCATCACGGACGGTCGTGAAGCCCTGATCGAGCGTCTCCTCGATGAAGGCGGCCACGCGTAGAGCGAAGGCGGCGAGCGGGCGCGTCGCCCGGCCGTCTGCTTCGGTGGCGGAAAAGTGGACGTGCGCGTCGGTGAGGCCAGGGAGGAGGAAGCGGCCGGTCGCGTCGATGACCGTGGTCTCGCGGTCGGGCTTGAGTGCGCTTGCGGGAGCGATTCGGGCGATGCGGGCGTCCTCGACGAGGACCGAGACGCCCGGCCGCGGGTCCGCGCCGGTGCCGTCGATGAGCGCGGCGTTGTGTATGAGGAGGGAGGTCATGCCGTCAGGCTAAGAGCCTGACCCGTGTAGGGCAAGCCGACTGTACGGTAGCTCGTGAGGCGCATGAGGGATAGCAATTGACACACTCGGTCCCAAGCGTCCCTAATACTTCCCCATGACACCGCCTTCTGCGACCTGGATCAGCAAAGGCGGCCGCCTAGGATGAGCCTGCTTCTTGAGGCCCTTGCATGCATCGCGGGCGTTGCGCTCGTCGTGCTCGCAATCACCTCCGCCCTGAGGGTGCTGGTCGTCCCGCGGAGCTCTCGGGACCGGGTGGCGAGAACCGTATTCGGATCGATGCGCCGGCTGTTCGAATTCTGGGCGATGCGCTACTCGACCTACGCGGAGACCGATCGCCTAATGTCCTGGTATGCGCCGTCTGGCCTGCTGATGCTTGTCATCGTTTGGCTGGCGATGGTGCTCGTCGGATATACGGGCATCTTCCTGCTACTCACGGGGGATGGCCTGCACGATTCCTTCATCCTCAGCGGCTCCTCGCTGCTGACTCTGGGGTTTGCCTCGCCCGGAGAAGATGCCGGTACTACCGCGGTGGCGTTTAGTGAGGCCGCGATTGGTCTGATTCTGATCGCGCTCTTGATCGCGTATCTTCCGGCGGTGTACAGCACATTCTCGCGGCGTGAGGCGCTGGTCGGCATGCTCGAGGTGCGCGCTGGCTCGCCGCCGTCGTCAGTCGAACTGCTGGCTCGGTATCAGAGGATCCAGTGGCTCGGGCGGCTGGGTGATCTGTGGGAGCGCTGGGAGGCGTGGTTCGTCGAGCTGGAGGAGACGCACACCTCGCTCGCCGCACTCAACTTCTTCCGTTCGCCGCGGCCGGAGCGTTCGTGGATAACGGCGGCGGGCACGGTCCTGGACGCGGCCGCTCTGACCAGCTCGACCGTCGACATACCGCGAGACTCGCGGGCGGACCTTTGCATTCGAGCAGGGTACCTCGCGCTGCAGAACATCGCGTCCTTCTTCGGGATACCCCACGACGCCCACCCGCGCGCGGATGACCCGATCAGCATCTCGCGCGCCGAGTTCGATGCGGCGTACGACCGGCTGCTCGCGGCCGACATACCGCTGAAAGCGGACCGCGACGACTGCTGGAAGCACTTTGCGGGATGGAGGGTGAACTACGATACGGTGCTGCTGGCGCTGGCCGAGCTAACGGCGGCGCCGATCGCAGAGTGGGTGTCGGACCGCGGGCCGGTTAAGCGGCCGCAGGGGCTGTAGGCGCCGCGATCACCCCGCGCCGAGCTGTCGCATCACGCCCGCGCGATTGAAAACGGACCAGCGTTCCACGATTTGCCCTTCACGGAGGCGAAAGATTTGCATCCCGGACATCGTTATCTGCTTGCCGGTGACAACCTGAGTCCCAGCCGCCGACCAGAAAAGGCCGGCCCGGTCGTCTTCGCAGATGATCTCTTCCGTCTTCATCGCAAAATCTGGGAACATGCCTCGGACTCGCTCGACGTCGTGCTTGATTCCTTCTCTCCCAGGCGGGCGGTCAGGAATCGCGTCCGGGTGGCGATCGACGAAATCGGGCGCGAAGAGCTGTTCTATGAGCTCGATGCGCCCGGCGCCCCAGAGCTCGTCGCTGTACAAGCGAACCACTTCTCGATTCTCGTCGAGGGATATGCCGAGGCTCCTTCAGACTGGAGTCCCGTCCGGGATGCGGAAGTGCACGCCGGTCAGCTCCTCGGAGACGGCCCAGAGCCTGCGGGCGAGGTCTTCGTCGCGCGCGGCGCTAGTCGACCCGACGGGTTTCGGATGCCCGCGCTGCTCGAAGAAGCTGTCGGGTCCGGCATACGTGCCTCCTTCGAGACCGGGATACGTCGCTGCGTATAGCAATGGCAGCGCGCCCATCTCGGCGCTCTGGGCCATCACGCGGTTGCCTGGAGGTCGTCGAAGTTGATGCGGCCCATGCGGTGCGCGCCGCTGCTCACAGTCACCACCCGAGCATCGTCGCGGCCGGCCATCCGGTCGAGGAGCAATCCGGTGAGGGCGAAGTGGCCGAGGTGGTTGGTGCCGAACTGGAGCTCGAAGCCGTCGGCGGTGAGCTGCCGGGGGTGAGCAGCCATGACGCCGGCGTTATTGATGAGTAGGTCGATGTTCTCGTGTTCCCTCGCGAACCACTCCGCGAAACCGCGAACAGAAGCGAGGCTGCCGAGGTCGAGCGAGCCAACCTCTATTTCGCCGCCGGGGACCGCCTCCCGGATCTTGCGCCCGGCTTCCGCTCCCTTCTCGGCGTTGCGGACGGCGAGCACGACGCGCGCGCCGGCGCGGGAGAGCTCGCGCGCGGCGCAGAAGCCGATGCCGCTGTTGGCGCCGGTGACGACGGCGGTGCGGCCGTGTTGGTTAGGGATCTCTGCGGCGGTCCATTTGTCGGCCATGGCGCGATTATGCAGCCTGAGCGCCTTGCGCGATATGGAAGGTCACCCCGGTAAGGCCTTCGGACACAGCCCACAACTTTCGAGCGACCTCCTCGTGGTGGGCGGCCTTACTCGAGCCGGCGCCGGGCTTCGGGTAGCCACGCGACTCGAAGAAGCGGCCTGGGCCGATGTGGGCGCCACCTTGGAGCCCGGGATAGGTCGCGGCGTAAAGAATGGGCAGTGCGCCCATCTCGGCGCTCTGGGCGAAGAGGCGGGCGCTGCCGATCCTCCCGAACAAGCGGTCGAGCGTCGACGTGGCGGCGGCCGTCTGGATGTTGGTCGCGGCGTAGCCGGGGTGGGCGGTGAGGCTGCGGACCGTCGAGCCGGCGGAGCGCAGACGGCGGTCCAGCTCGAAGGCGAAGAGCAGGGTCGCCAGCTTCGATTGGGCGTAGGCGCTCCAGCGGCCGTAGCGGCGCTCGCGCTGAAGGTCGTCGAAGTTGATGCGGCCCATGCGGTGAAGCGCGCCGCTTATCGTGACGACCCGCGGGTCCTCTCGCGCCTCCATGAGGGTTAGCAGCAGCGCTGTCAGCACGAAGTGCCCGAGGTAATTCGTCCCGAACGACATCTCGAAGCCGTCCGCCGTCTCCCGCCGGGGCGAGAACGCCATGGTGCCGGCGTTGTTGATCAGCAGGTCCAGGGCTTCGTGCTCCCGTTCGAACCACTGCGCGAACGCGCGGACCGAGGCGAGGCTGGCCAGATCGAGCGAGCCGACCTCGATCTTCGCGTCTGGCACGACCGCGTGGATGGCGCGCGCTGCGTCTGCCCCCTTCTCGGCGTTGCGCACGGCGAGCACGATCCGAGCGCCGGCGCGGGCGAGCTCGCGGGCGGCGAAGAAGCCGATACCGCTGTTGGCGCCGGTGACTACGGCCGTGCGGCCGTGCTGGTCAGGGATGTCGGTGGCGGTCCATTTCGGGGTCATCAGAACGATCCCTTCCTGTAAGGTGCCTGCTATTTAACCACGCCCGCGGTATCGAGGCCGAGGCCGTCAAGAGTCGTCGGGTAGTGCAAAACCGGCAAAGGAGTGTGAGAATCAAATCAGAATGGGCAGGCGCGGTCGCAAACCACACCCGGATATCCTTACACCTCGC
>VBEJ01000205.1 GCA_005882985.1 Chloroflexota bacterium | reverse complement strand
CCACGGCTAATAATCCGACGAGCGGGATGATGACGACTACAGCAAGCGCAATGACCACCTTCCAGAAGTCTTCACCTTGAACCGGCTCGCGGGTAGGTTGACGACCTATTCCGTCCCGACGGCCACGCCAGTAGGTGGCCGCCCGCGTCGCCTCACACGCCGAGGGCGGCGAGATCCTGGCTTCGGGCGTAGTGAAGGCGCTGGTCGAAGGTTCGGACGTGGTGTGGGGGGACAAGCGGACAGTGGAACTCAAGGGCCTCTCGGGCGACCACGAAATCTGGCCGGTGCAGCGGGCGGAATAATTGAGCAAAGGGGTTCTCATTCGCCGACTCTCCGGGCGCCGACAGACCGCTGATCCGCGAGGCGATGTTCACTGCGCCGCCGTAGACATTTCTTCAGCCAGTTCTTCATAGAAGGAGCGCCCAGCGAGGGGAGCTAACCGCCATGTATAAATTGATCTTCGGGGCCAAGCGGAAGCCGGGCATGTCGCGCGAGGAGTTCGGCCGCTACTGGACCACCGTCCACGCCCAGAAGGCGAAGAAAGTGCCTGGCATCAGCCGCTACGTCATCAACCTCGCGCCTGACCTTTCGGGTAGCGGCCGCGAGCTACCCTACGACGGCTTTGCCGAAGTGTGGTTCGAAAGCGAAGAGGCCATGCGTCTCTCGGGCCGCTCGCCCGAAGCGCGGCTGACGCTGGATGATGAGAAAAACTTGTTCGACCTCTCTACTCGCTTCAGCGTCATCGTCCAAGAGCACGTCATGATCGGTGAGTGATCTGCTCCGCATGGGCTGGAGATTGGCTAGGCAAGGAGTTCCAGAGCAGGTAGGTCGTAGACCTCAGCGAGCATCTGCCGTATAGCGAGCGAATCCTCTGCGGTTCCGTAACCCAAGTCATCGAGCGATCGACCGTTCTGCACCACGTTCACGGCCAACGAGATGATGTCCTGGGCCGCCATCTGAACCGAGACTGTGCCCCGGTTGTGGATCACTTTACCTGGAGTCATTCCCAGCGCCGTCGCTCCCAGGGCCGGTTGCTAAAACTTTCTGTTCGCCAAATGGGTGAAGGGACTCGACCGCTATTTCCACATATACAATCTTAGCCGATGCTGATCGGGTTGATCGCGGATACGCATGGCTATCTGGACCCGCGTGTGCCGCCCGCCCTGAAGGGTGTCGAGCTCATCCTACACGCCGGTGATATCGGCACCGAGGGAGTGCTCATCGCACTCGCGAGCATCGCGCCGGTGACAGCCGTGGCCGGGAACAATGACGCGAACCTCGCTCAGCTCGGCTTGCCGCTGCGCGTAGACATGGAGCTGGAGGGCGTGAAGCTGCACCTTGTGCATCGATTGATCGATGCCGCACCTGGTTCAGGCACACGGATCGTCGTGTAAGACTTGCCGCCGCTTTCCGCTATCCTCACGGTGATGATCCCTCACCTTCTCACCTGCCGTGATCTCCTGGGCCTGGCTCCTGAGCGCTATCTCCTTATCCCACTTGATTGCTCGCCCCGCTCAAGGCTTGGATCGTCGCTTAATCCAGAAAAACGCAACAGCAGCCGGCCAGGCATTGTCCGAAGTATTGTCCGGGCAGTTGTCCAGCGGGTCAGTCCCGACGTAGTTCGCCTCAGAGCCGTCCTTCCAGCCATCGCCGTCGCAGTCCACCACCGCCGGACACGGGTCGCCCGAATCGCACATGAGGTCCGCATCGCCATCGGCGCACGCGAGCGGTGTCGAGAACTCCGATGTGCTCCCGGTGGGATTCGTCGCCGTCGCCGTCACGTTCGGTCCGACAACCGCGCCGGTGAAGGCCCATGCGCCCGCGCCGTCCGCGACGACGGAGCCGTGATAGGCGCGGCCTTCCTCAGCGTTGTCCGAGTAGACGTCCACTCTGCAGCCCGCGCAGGCGCTGCCGGCTGCGGTCTGGCCCGTGCCGGGGCTCGAGAGTACGGGCGCCGCCAGAAGGCCGTTGCCGCCATTGAGGAGGTCGATGCCCAGGCCCGCGTTGGTGTGAATGGAATTGCCGCGGATCGAGTTATTGACGGCCGGCGGAGCCGACGCGCCGTCCACGACGACGGCGTTCGCGCCGTTGAAGGCGATGATGTTACCGGCGCCGGTGCCGTCGGGCGCGAGGCCGATGTCGTTGAGGTCGCTCTGGAAATCGATGAGGACACCGTTCGCGGTGTTCTTGAGCGGCAGAGCAGAGTTGGCCGCGGTGCCGATCATGTTCCCCCAGACGTGGTTGTCGTCGGCAGCGAAGCCGGTGATGCGCACGCCGTTGCTCGTGTTGCCCGAGATTAAGTTGCCTAGACCGGGCGTGGTGGAACCTATGAAGTTGCCGCCGGTCTCCACCGCGCTTCCGATCGTTTCACCGGAGGTCGAACCGTCCGTGATGATGCCCCGGGCGGTGTTGCCGAGGTCGAGATTCCCGGTCACGTCGGTGCCGATGTAGTTCCCGAACACCCCATTGTTTCCGGCGGCGTTGATGTAAATGCCGTACAAATCATTGCCCGAGATAATGTTCCGGTCGGCGGCTGCGGTCCCGCCGATCGTGTTGACTGAACCGAGGATCGCAACGCCAGAACTGGTGTTGCCCAGGTCCGCGTTTCCGGCGGCGTTGAGGCCCATGATGTTGCCCTTGACCAGGTTTGGCGTTGGCGCGCTTTCGATCTTGACGCCGTCGTTGTTGTTGCCGGACAGGAGGTTTCGCGCAGCGGGCGAAGCAGTGCACACCGAAGTGACAATCAGGCCGCCGATGCAGTTGCCTCCGGAGCCGCTCAGTACATGGACCCCGTCCACGCCGTTGCCGAGGTCCGCATCTCCGGCGACACTGGTCCCGACGTAGTTGCCCGCCACCGAGTTGTTGCCGGCCGTCGAGAGGAGTGTGCCGTGATTGGCGAACCGGTTTATCACGAGGCCACGCACGGTGCTGTTCCCGGCGGTTATCGTCAGGCCGTTCACGCCCGCGCCCGCACTAGTGCCATTCAGCTCGATCTTGAGGGCGGCGTTCAAGCCCGCGCTTGTGCTGTTCGTGTTTGCCAGCGCGCCGGCCTGCGTGGTGCCATCGATTGTGACCGGCTGGGTGATGGTTGGCAGCGCGGACGCGGGAGTTATCGTGCAGACCCCCGCGGGACAGCCGGGAATGCCGAAGCCGATAACGTCCGCGGCAGCGTCTAGATTGGCCTTGGTGATCGCGCCGCGGAGGCTGCAATCGGCAGCCACGGCTGTGTTGCAGCTCGAAAGAACGGCATCAGACGTCGTATCGACGACGATCCCGAGGTCGCTCACGGTCACGCAAGTGGAGAATTCGGAGGTGTCGAGCGGCAACGCCGCCCGTGTAGCAGTCGCAGTGACGAACTGCCCCACCTGTGTCGGCGCCGCGCCGACGTTCGCAGAAAAACTGACGTTCCCGGTCCCATCGGTCGAAGCCGTCGTGGTACCGATGTATGTCGCGCCTTCACCGTACCCGGAGGCATCGCAAGCGGAGTTAGTGTAGAAGTCGATGTTGAAGGACGTGCTAGCCGTGCTGTTGAGGCTGCCCGCCACCAGCGTGGTGGCTCCCGTCGTCTGCGCGGACGTGAGCACCGGGAAGTTCTGGAGATTATTGGAGCCGCTGTCCCCGTCGCCGGCGTCATTCAGGGTGACACCATTGCCGCCGCCAAAGGCATTGAGGAGGAGATCGATCCCGAGTGTGAAAGAAGTCGAGCCGTTGGAGCGGATGCTGTTGCCGCGAATCGCGTTGCCCGTACCACTGGAGATGGAGACGCCGTCGCCGCTGTTAAACGCGATAGTGTTTCCCTCGCCGGCGGACACGCCGCCGATCGAATTGTTATTCGGCGAAACGGAGAGGTCGATCCCAGGGCCGCTGTTGCCGAGACCTACCGTGCCCGTCACATTCGTCCCGATGTAGTTACCCTGGACCGTATTGGCGCTCGCACCATTGGCCAAACTAACCCCATCGAGATCGTTGCCGGATATCAGGTTGCGAGCCCCCGACGCTGTGCCTCCTAGCGTGTTGTTCGAGCCCTGGACGAATACTCCGTCGTTTGTGTTCCCGACATCAGCGGTACCGTTTACGTCCGTGCCTATGTAATTCCCCGCAACAACATATCCACTGGCCCCGGGGGTGATTCGCACGCCGGACTGGTCGTTGCCGGAGATCACGTTGCAGGCGCCCGTACACGGCCCGCCGAGAGTCACGCCCATCGTCCCGCCCACCGTGTTAGCCCCGGTGGCGAAACTATCTAGGAACACCCCGTAGAAGGAGTTGCCGAGGTCGGCTGTGCCGCTACTGCTGGTCCCGATGTAATTACCCTGGATCGCGTTGCCGGCGGAACAACAAACGTAGACGCCGTCCGCATCATTGCCCGAAATAACGTTGCGCGCCGCTGCTGTTGTGCCACCGACGGTGTTATTGTCAGAGCCTTCCTGGCGGTTCCCTTTATCCGTTGACCCAGAGACATCCGTGCCGATGTAGTTGCCGGCGACGACATTGTTATCGGTTTCAGAGTAGATTCCGGCGGTGCCGAAGGTGTTAATTGCCAGGCCCCTGATCACCGCACTTTGTTGCCCAGTCAGATTGATTTCGAGACCAGGAGACGAAGCCGGGGCTGCCATCCCGTTAAGCTCGATTTTCAGAACGGCGTTGCTCCCGGATTCGATAGGGTTTGTGTTTTGGGATGCGCCCGGCTGAGTGTAGCCGTTAATGGTCAGAGCCTCGGAGATGGTCGGCAGAGCAACACCTTGCGGAAGGATGGTGCACACCGGATTGGTGGCCCCGACGCAGCCCGGCGAGCCCGCCGGGATGTTGAAGTTGATCGTATCTGAGCCCGCCAGCGTATTCGCCTGCTGGATAGCCGCCCGCAGCGTACACTGACCGGCCACAGTAGTCTGACAGATGCCGTCAGCCGTATTTGCGTCGTTGTCATTGATCGTCGAATTGACCACGAATGTCGTCGCGGCGTGCGTGGGTACCATCGGCCCCACAGCCAGCGCGAAGAGAGCGGAAGCGATAGCGAGGATAAGAAAGCGAGCGTTCTTCATGATGCACCCCCTGAAGCGGAATACTGCGTTCATCTGAGCCCCCGTCGTGTCGGTAATCTCGGGGGCCGCCAGACTCCCGCTTGAGACGGTGCCCGGCGATCCCCGATGGCAGCAGTATCCTTCCGGTATCAAAAGGCAAGCATCGGAACAACTGCGTATTTACCTGCCACTTTCGCGCGTGGCGTGGCAGAGACTGCGTAGTCCTATTCGCGAGCTATGCCGTGCCGGATAGCGTAGGAGGTAGCGTCCGAGCGGCCGCGGGCGCCGATCTTGTTGTAGATGTTCGTGATGTGCCGACCGACAGTGCGGATGCTCAGAGAGAGCTCGCGGGAGATCTCGCCGCTCGTCCGGCCGGCGGCAACGAGCCGCAAGATCTCAGTCTCGCGCGGCGTGAGGCCCGGCGCCGGCGCATCCGCGGCCGCCTGATCACCCCGGGCGGCATCAGGCAACTGCCTCGGCAGGAAGGCGTCTATCGCCTCGATCGCGGGGCCGTGGTTGAAAATCCCTCCCGCCTCACCTTCAAACGGCACAAGCCTGGCGCTCGGGATTAATTCGGCCATGCGTTGCCCGAGCGCGAAGGGAATGTAAATATCGTCCACGGAATGACAGACCAGCGTCGGACACTGGATCTTCCCCAGCAAGGGGGTTAAGTCCTCATCGGCGTGTCCCTCAATGAAGCGGGCCATCGCCTCGCCGGTAATCGACTTGCGCAGCATCTCTGCCCACCGCCGCGCCACTTGTTCATCCTGACTACGAAGCCCCGCGGAAAGCACGGCATGGCTCGCGACCTCCCAGTTGGTGCGTGTGAGCTGGGAGAAGGCCTGGAGTATGCCGGGGGCGAAGGCGTCCGCTACCCGGGAAAACGTCTCGTAGAGGACCAGTCGGTCCACCTGATCAGGGTGGCGGGCGGCATAGTGAATCGCCCGAGGCCCGCCCAGAGAGACGCCAATGATGGCCAACCGTTCAGGCGCGACAGCCCGCAAGACAGCCTCCATGTCGAGCAAGTCGCTCTCGGGCGAAAACCCGTCGACCTCCAGTTGCGACAGTCCGGTGCCCCTCATGTCGTAGCGAATGAGCTGTCTCCCGAGACCGAATCGTGCGAGTGCCCTATCGATCGTTGGGACAAGATGCGAGAGGGAAAACGAATGGACAGCCTGCATGAAGAGTAGCGGCGGCCCGTCGCCCTCAACGCAGTAGGCTATCCGCACCCCGTCGGAAGTCATGCAGTAGCGGACCTCGTGTTCCATGGCCCTTTCACGGTCGCTCTTGGCGCGATTTTCCTTCGCCTCGGCAATGCGTGCGGGGCGGGTCTCCGGCGACCCGTTGGCACCGCCGAGGCATTGCTCAGACTATACTGACATCTCCATAAGCCGTCCACTGCAAGGATTCCCGAAGAGCGCAAACGTAGGGGGTGGCGTAAAGCGTTGGAAGACGGCTATGTTCCCGCCCTTCGGCTCCGCAGGTTCTTTCGCATGTGGCCATCGGCCCCCCGTTGTGGCATGTGCATGGCGCCATTCAAGGGGATCGGCTCCGTCCTGTTCAAACCCCTGCCGTTTACGTCGCCGTCTCGCAAGAACCCCAATTGGTGCCGCGTCTGCTTCGAAGATGCACCGATCGGTGGTGCCGAGGTCTCGACCGGCGTACTCTTCGCCGACATGCGCGGCTACACGTCATACGCTGAATCGCGGTCGCCGGGGGAGGTCGCGCAACTGCTGAACCGGTTCTACTCCATTGCCACGGAGGTGTTCGCGCGTCACGACGCCGTGATCGACAAGCTCGCCGGCGATGAGGTGATGGCGCTCTGGCTGCCCGGCTTCGCGGGCCGCGACCAATACGTCCCAAAGATGGTCAGCGGGGCGGAAGCGCTGCTCCGAGCCGTAGGCTACGGTGGGGATGGTGAACCGTGGCTGCCACTCGGGCTGGGGCTCGACACTGGCCGCGCCTACGTTGGCAACGTTGGCGTGGGGGCCGTCAAGGACTTCACCGCGCTGGGTGACGTCGTGAATACCGCCGCGCGCCTCCAGTCGCAAGCCAGACCCGGCCAGATCGTGATGTCAGAGCGCGTTTATGAGTCCGCTAGCGACCGTTACCCTGCGGCCCTCAGCGTCGAGCTTGAGCTAAAAGGAAAGAGCGAGCCCGTAGCGGCCCGCATCATCGAACTGTCAGCACCAGCGGCGTAGCGTCATCGCCCGTCAAACCGCAAGCTACGCCCCGTGCTACAATCGTCGCGCCGATGCCCATACTGTCATGAGCAAGCGGCATAGTCAGTAAACTCGCCGTCCGCACCGTCCATTCACGGGATGCGTTGTCCGAACTCCGTCCACCGTCGTCCGAAAAGCTAAACACAGTCGAGGGTTCGTTAAGTAGGTTAGGACGTGGGGTTATTAGGCGAGACGAGGACGGTACACCCCCACCCTGGAATGGACTTCACGCGACCACCATCCAGACCATTCACGAGTCGTCCCGCCACCTCACCTC
>VBEJ01000204.1 GCA_005882985.1 Chloroflexota bacterium | reverse complement strand
GGCAGGAATGGGAAGTGCCCGCTGATTACATGCGTCACCATTCCATCCTTCACGATAACGGCCGCGCGGTCGCCCTCTTTCAGTCCGTCCGGCACCGTGACGCCCTCTGGAATCGAGAACGACTTGTCGCCTTCTTCGCCGTTGACATCAAGCGTGATCTCGCTGGCGCTCACACTCTTGACCGTGCCCGCAGTTACGTCGATCGTTACTGTCTTGCCGTTCTCATCGAGATACCGGAACTGCCCGTTCACGAACCGGTCGAACAACTTGCCGATGCGATCACCGATCTGGTTCTTGATGTCCGCGTGTGCCGGCCGTGCTTTTAAGGTGGCCTTGAAGTCTTCGGCTCCGGCATCCGGGTGGTCCCGGCCGTTCTTGACGACACTCAGGGTCACCTCATCCCCAACCGCCTTGGCCTCGACAGCATTCTTGAGGTCGTCGAATTTCGCGACGGCTTGACCATCGATCGCGGTGATCACATCGCCTCGCTCCAGGCCGGCGCCTGCCGCGGGACTGTCGGCCACGACGTGCTTAATCGCGAGGCCGGCCGGGTTATCGGACTGCTTAACACTGACCCCGAGCCAGGCCTTCGCCTCGGGAGCTGGCGTCGCTGTCTGCTCCTGCGCGGTCTCCCGGCGGGGCCCATCGTCGCCGCCACGGGTCGCCGCGACGGCGGCCACGCTGCCCGCCGCCAGAGCGAGGACGACAACTGCCAGGGCCAGCATTCTTGTGGCACGCAATCTGCGCATCGTCTTATCCCTCCAATACAAGCATACGGATTTTCACCTCGTGTCGGTTTACTATAGATTTCGAAAGAGTGGGCTCCGTCTAGACGAGCGGCGTCACCATCCGTAACCTTCCGCGCATTTTCAGCGTCGGCTACACTTGGATTCACCATGAAAGACCGCGTCGAGCTATACGACACGACCCTTCGCGATGGCACGCAGATGGAGGGTATCTCGCTGTCGGTTGACGATAAGATCAAGATCGCCCGGCGGATGGACGAACTAGGCGTCCACTACATCGAAGGGGGCTACCCCGGGTCGAACCCCAAGGACATCGAGTTCTTTGCCCGCATATCGGAGATGAACCTCAAGAACGCCCACCTCGCTGCGTTTGGCTCCACTCGCAAGGCCGGCGGACGCGCGGACACCGACCCGAACTTGAAGGCGTTGCTCGAGGCCAACACACCGGTTGTCACGATCGTCGCCAAAGCGCACGACCGCCACGTCACCCATGTCCTGGAGACGACGCTCGAAGAGAATCTCGCCATGATCGGCGATTCAGTTCGGCATTTGAAGGAGGCCGGGCGAACAGTCTTTCTCGACGCCGAGCATTTCTTCGACGGTCTCGAGGCGAATCGGGATTATGCGGTTCAATGCCTGAAGACCGCTGCCACGGCAGGTGCCGACTGCGCTGTGTTGTGCGACACGAACGGCGGCACCATAACCTCCCACATTTCGGAAATCGTACGCGCCGTCGTTAAGGAAGTACCCTGCGAGGTCGGTATTCACACACACAACGGCGCCGACGTGGCGGTGGCTGGTAGTCTTGCTGCCGTAGAGGCGGGTGCGACGCAGGTCCAGGGCGCCGCGAACGGCTACGGGGACATGTGTGGCAATGCCAATCTCTTTAGCATCATCGCCAACCTCAAGCTGAAGCTGGGAATCGATGTCGTGAGCGATGAGCAGCTGTCTCGCCTTACCGAAGTGGCTCACTACGTTGCCGAGATCGCGAACCAGCCGCCGAACCCTCGCCAGGCCTATGTGGGCTCAGCCGCCTTTGTGCACAAAGCCGGGCTGCACGCAGCCGCTGTGGCCAAGGAAGAATGGTCGTACCAGCACGTCGTGCCGGAGCGTGTGGGAAACACCAATCGCTTCCTCATCTCGGAACTCGCCGGCATCGGCAATGTCGTCCGCAAGCTTCACGAGCGCGGTATCGAGGTCTCCCTCGACCAGGCTCGCTCGATCCGTGACCACGTTAAGGAGAGGGAAGCACTCGGCTGGCAGTACGAAGGCGCCGAGGCATCGTTCGAGCTGCTCGTGCGCCGCATGCTCGGCGAATACAAGCCCCCGTTCGAGATCACCAGCCACAAGGTCACGATCGAACCCGGCCGGCGCACTGATCCGCGGACGGGCGAGCGTGAGTACATTGCCGGCGTGCGCATGACCGTGATGGTGCGCAAGAGCGACCGCGAGTGGAAGGGCCACGCCGACCACGAAGGCGTCGGCCCGGTGGACGCGCTCGACAAGGCCCTGCGCGCCGCCATCGTGGGACAGTACCCCGGCATCGCCACCCTTCGTCTAACCGACTTCAAAGTGCATATCATTGACAGCCACCACTCGACGGAGGCCGTCACACGCGTGTTGATCGAGTCTGCAGCGGGCGAATTCACCTGGTGGACGGTGGGCACTTCGCCGAACATCATCGAGGCCAGCTTGATGGCGCTCGTCGATAGTTACGAGTACTGGTTTCTCCAGTTTCAGAAGTAGATCCACGTTCGCCGCCCCCCGGGATCCCCGGCAGCCCCGCAGACGCTCGGTGGTACGGTATCCCCCGATTCTCGCGTCTTAATAGCATCCAGCCCGGCATTCTCATCGGAACGCGGGAAGAACTACGCAGCCGCGGCACCGCCGGACGCGTGCCTCTGGGCGTGCTTCTCCTCGTACAGCTGGTACGGGAAGTCGACGACGCGCAGGCCCGGCCGGCCCTTAAGGAAGGGGCGCAGGCGCAGGACGTCGCGGTTGTGCAGGATGCGCTCCCACCAGTGTCGCGGCACGAACGTCGGCAGGATGACGGTGATGCGCATGTGCTCCTGCTCATCGAGCCGTTCCAGGTACGCGAGCATCGGAGCGACGAAAGCGCGGTAAGGTGACTCGATGATGAGCAGCGGAACGTCGGGCACTGCGCGCTCCCAGCGTTTTCGCA
>VBEJ01000203.1 GCA_005882985.1 Chloroflexota bacterium | reverse complement strand
CACGGAAGGGCCCTACTTCGTCGACGAGAGGCTCAACCGGTCGGACATCCGATCCGACCCGAGCAGCGGGGCCACGAAAGAGGGGGCGCCGTTGCGCTTGAACCTGACCGTATCGAATGTGAACGGCGCGACCTGTACGCCCATAGTAGGCGCGGTCGTGGATATGTGGCACTGCGACGCGTTGGGCGAATATTCGGATATTAGCGGGGGTGCCGGCCAATCCGATACGAGCGGACAGAAGTTTCTGCGTGGGTACCAGGTTACTGACGGAAACGGAGGCGTCCAGTTTCAGACGATCTATCCGGGCTGGTACCGGGGGAGGACGATTCACATTCACTTCAAGGTGCGGACCGACCCGGACGCTGCGTCTGGGTACGAGTTCACATCGCAGATGTTCTTCGACGAGGCGATAACGGACTCGGTGCTTGCCCGGGCGCCGTACAACCAGAAGGGCTCGCCGGACACCCGCAACGCGCGCGACAACATCTTCAATCCAGACCTGATCCTCCCGCTCACGGCCGAGGGTGATGGCTATGCGGGAACCCTACATATCGGCGTAAACATCGCATAGCTCAGCCGGTTGCTCCACGGAGTGACTGAAGCCAGCGATTAGACAGCGACGCGGTCGCCTCGGAACATGACGAGCGAAGGCCGCTTGAGAAACTCAGGATCGTTCCGTGGGTCACGCTCGTAAAGGACGAGGTCTGCCAGCGCGCTTTCTTCGAGCGCGGGCTCGCCGAGGAATGCCCGGGCTGTCGTGGAAGCGGCTGCGAGCGCCAGGGCTGGCTCAAGGCCGCTGGCTTTCAGCGCCGCGACTTCTCGCCACACTGAGCCGGGTGGGTACATGTCCGTTCCTGCCAGGATGTCGACGCCCAGTCTGGCCGCCACAGGTAACATTTGCCGGGCGTTCTCGAAGCCGGCAAGTACGGCGTCCGCGGCGCGCTTGCCTCCCATCTCACTCGACATCGCGGCGGCGCCGGGGGCGATGACAAGTGTCGGTGTCCAGGCAGTCTGCCTTGCGGCCATTTGTTCAAGCTGACGCTCGCTAATCCCGGTACCGTGCTCGACAGAGTCGACGCCGGCGTTTAGCGCGGCTTGGATCCCGGCGGCCGAAACAGCGTGTGCAGCGACACGGGCGCCCGCCGACTGCGCGGCCTTTACTGCAGCAGCGAGTATCTCGTGAGGGTAGTTCGGCGTGCCTTGCAGTAGGTCGCCGGACTCATCGAAGTCCGCGATGATCTTGACCCAGTGCGCCCCGGATTTCGCCTCTCGGGTGGCGACATCGACCAGCTCGTCGCTCGGCGTGTTTCGTTGGATGCCGAAGTAACGGTTGGGCGGAGCGAGCAATCGCCCCGCGTAGTGGACGCGCGGTCGGCATTCGTCTGAAAGCCGCTGAGTGGCGTCGCTTACGGCGCCCATGTCGCGGACCACGAAGGTGCCGGTCGTGAGGTGGCCGCGCAGATTGGCCTCGACTAGTTCAGCACTGCCGGCTGGTAGGCCACTCTCAGCGAAATCGAGCGTCAGGTGCACATGGCAATCGACGAGGCCGGGAAGCACGAAGCCGCCAATCGGGGCGAGGTCCTCGGCGCCATCTACCGGCTCGAATGTTATCCGTCGGTCATGTATCCAGAAATCGCGCTGCTGATCTCCGTCCGGTAGGAGAGTCGCGCGGATGTGGTACGCGGGCACCATACTAGGCCCGCCCCGCCGATCCGGACCCAGCCTCGCCTTCGAGTCGACTAACCTCATCGGCGAAGAGCGCCACGGTCGCCTTGTTCATATCGCAGATGTGAATATCGCGGAGAGAAGAGCTGTGGTGTTCGTCCAGGTATTCGAGGATCGCCGTAAGGATCGTTGGCACCGCGCGGTCGATCGGGTAGCCGAAGATCCCGGTCGATATGGCGGGCAGCGCGATGCTCGCAACGGCGTGCTCGTTTGCGAGGGTCAGCGCGCTTTGTACGGCGCTTGCCAGCAGCCGCTCTTCGCCTCTCGAGCCGCCCTCCCAGACCGGTCCTACCGCGTGGATGACGTAGCGCGCCTTGAGGTGCCCGCCGCCGGTGATGGCGGCACTGCCGGTTGGCACGCGGCCGTGCTGCTCGACCCAGCGACTGCTCTCGCTCGTGATCTGGGGGCCGCCTTTCCGGGCGATCGCGCCGGCCACGCCGCCGCCGTGGGCGAGCATCTCGTTCGCGGCGTTGACGATCGCATCGACCTCTTGATCAGTGATGTCGCCCTCGATGATGCGCAGGGAGCGGCCGTCCGGACGCAGGTGGTCTTTGTTCATCGTACTTGACAGATTAAA
>VBEJ01000202.1 GCA_005882985.1 Chloroflexota bacterium | reverse complement strand
GACCTCG
Organism: Chloroflexota bacterium; assembly: GCA_005882985.1. Lineage (GTDB taxonomy): Bacteria > Chloroflexota > Dehalococcoidia > SM23-28-2 > RBG-16-64-32 > CF-163. The sequence goes on along the minus strand of VBEJ01000202.1, from coordinate 3,446 downwards.
CCGCCTTCTACCAGATCGACGTGCAGTCGATCACAGCCTACACCCCGAACAAGCTATCTTCGCCGGACGATGTAATCGAAGGAATGGTGCTGGTACTGCCCGGCGCTGTCCCCCCGCCCCCCGCTCCTCCTCCGCCTCCGCCAGTGGCCGCTCCTGCGGCTCCGTCTGTCGTCGCTCCAGTTCCTGCTTATGAGCCGGCGGTCGTTTCCGAACCCGATCCGGAACCTGCTCCCGCCCGCGTCAGCTCGGGCTATATCTGGCCCTTTTACGCGAGCATCAGTCAGTACTTCAGCAGCTATCACCACGGCATCGATATCGATGGCTTCGGGCGGTACGGCGCCACGATTTCGGCAGCGGCCAGCGGAACTGTAGTACTTGCGGCGTCCCAGGACTATGGTTATGGGAACCATGTGATTATTCAGCATGCTGACGGCTCGCGTACGCTATATGCGCACCTGTCCGAGATCTGGGTGAGCCAGGGCCAGTACGCCCTGCATGGGCCACCGTCTGCTGCCGCTTCTGGCAGCTTTTCTATTTTTAGGACTGCTTGCGCCTGCTCCAACCACGACTGGTGCGCAAGACGCGCCCGTTTACCTGGCCCTCGGTGACTCGCTGGCGTTCGGCGTCGGTGCATCGAATCCCTCCGCAACCGGGTACGTCGGCCGCGTGTACGAGACGCTAAAGAAGAGCGAGCGCTACCAGGCAGCCGGGCTCGAGTTGGTTAACCTGAGCGTTCCCGGCGCGAAGAGCACGGATCTGTTGGCGCCCGGCGGACAGCTCGACAGTGCCGTCAACCTCATCAGCCAGCGTCAGCAAGACGCCTCCCCGGCCGCGAACGAGGTTGAGATCATCACCATCGATATCGGCGGAAACGACCTCCTGGCGCTCGTAGCCCCGGGCTCCCCGTGCCTGCAGAGCGCCTCCGTAGAACCGTGTCGCGCTGCCTTCGGCGATGTGCTCAAGGCGATCCAGAGCAACCTAACGGAAGCGGTCCGCCGCCTTCGTCAGGCCGCTCCCGCGGCGATTATCGTTGTGGTCGACCTCTACAATCCCTTTTCCGGCACCGGCGACCTCCGCGAGCCAATCGCGGAACTTGGTGTCGGCCAGGCTAACGGGGTCATCGGCGCGGCCGTGGCCAATGCCGAGCTGCAAGCCAGGGCGGCTTCTGTCTTTCAGCTCTTCTCCGGCCGAGGCGGGCAGTGGATCGCGCCCGATGGCATCCATCCCAACGATAACGGGCACGCCGTCATCGCGGAGGCCGTCCTCGCCGCCATCGCTGGGCGGGAACCGACTATTCCGGAGGGTCTGCTCTCTGTCTCGCCGGGCGCTACTTCGGCCCCGATTCAGCCGAACGTACCCAACGAATCGAATGATGACGGCGGCGGCGTTTCGCTGGTTATTTTTCTCGCGGGAATTGGGGCTGCGTTCGCGGCGGGTATTGTCGTATGTGGCGCATACTTCATTGCGAGAGGCCGGGCATAGCGGCTGATTAGCGGGAGAGCGGAGCTTGCTTCGCTATCGCTTGTAGTCGAGGACCATGACCTGCGTTTCGTGAGGAACGGTTGCGCGCGAAATCGATAGCTTTGGCTGTGCCTCGACCGTCGTTACTCCCATCTCTTTGAGGAAGCGGTCGGGTGGATCCAGCATGCCTTTATTTGCCGGCGTCTGATAGTGCATCGGGATCACCAGGCGCGCCTCTAGTAGGCTCACCACCTCCGCCGCCTTGGGCGCGTCAATCGTGCTGTTCCCACCCACAGGCACGAGCAGAACATCGACTCCCGTCATCTCCTCCGCCTGCCCCGCGGTCGGCGTATGACCGAGGTCTCCGAGGTGGCAGATCCGTATGTCCTCCATCTCGATAACGAAGGCAACGTTCTCCCCGCGTTCTGAACCGCGTTCGCCGTCATGATGCGTGCTGATGCCTGTCAGGAACGCCCCGTGTATCTCATACTCGCCTGGGCTGTCGAGGACAACGGGATGACCGGCGATCACCTTTGTGTAGCTATGGTCATCGTGACGATGACTAAGGGTTACGATGTCGGCGGTGGGCTTGCCGATTGTGTATCCGGTGGACGGCGGGCAAGGGTCGGTGATGACCGTCGCCTCACGCCCGCGGATCCGAAAACAGGAGTGGCCGAGCCAGACGATCTCCACGGCGCTAACCGCCCCCCCTTTGAGCTAAATACTCCCGCAATCGTTACAACGTAGGCGTATGCTAGACCTCGTCCTCTTCCTCTTCTTCGGAGCCGCCGCGCCGCCTCCAGAACATCAAGAACGCAACTCCCGCGCCGATGAGCGCCAGGAACGCCAGCAGCTTGCCCTTTCCCCCTCCGCGCTTCTCTTCACCATTGTCGTCGTCGGCCATCAGGCGAGCTCCTTTGTCTAAGAAACCGGGTGCTTCAAATGACTGCCCCGAAAGTCGCGCTGAGTATAGCAACGCTGTCGGAAAGGGGTCAAGGAAGCAGTTGCTGGACATTCTTGGGGGCCGGCGGGCCGAGCACAAACTGAAAACGGAAAGCCGGCCGGTAGGAGAAAGCGACCGGCCGGCCTTCCGAACCCAGAAGGAGGTATGGCACTATGAGAGACGGCCACATTTAGCGGAATCTTGCGCGCCTGGTAAAAAACTGCCGTTAGACCGCGACATCCGTCGCGCGGGCGCCAGCCCTACTCAACGATGACGTCGACGCGCTGGACCATGTTGTTCCCCATACCTAGGTAGGTCCACAGCTGTTCGAAGGGCTGCAGGTTGCCCTCATTATCTCCGGCGCGGACGCAGAGCGTATGCCGGCCCGGCCGCGCGTGCCACTTATACTGCCACCCACGCCAGGCGAAGGTCCCCACGGGCTCCTCGAGGTCTGCAGGGGACCAACTATCGCCGCCGTCGGTGCTCACGTCGACACGCACCACTTCAAGCCTTCCCGCCCACGCGCGGCCGCGTAGGGTGACTTCCCCCGCGTCCACGAGCCTCACCCGCGTGGCGAAGTCGGGAATGCCGGGCGGCACCATCAACGAGCGCACCTTCTGAAGTGTCACTGGTTCTCCTGCGTCGTCGGCATTGTTCGAGTAGCGGTAAGAGCCCATCATCTGGTAGCCCTCGAACGGCCCCCGAATCGCCTCGATTCGCGCCAGCCATTTCACGCTCGTCATACCGTACCAACCTGGGACGACGAGACGCAGGGGATAGCCATGCTGAGGCTCCAGCGGCTGCCCATTCATTTCGTAGATGAGCAGCACTTCCTCGCGCATTGCCTCATCTAGCGTGAGACTTCTCTGGTACTCCTGGACCTCGTCGCTCTGTACGCCGCGATCGAGGCCAGTAAACAGTATTTCGCCGGCCTCGTCCTTCACGCCCGCTTCCAGCAGCAGGTCTCCGAGTCGCGTCCCCGTCCACTCTGCAGTGCCAACGGCCTCCAGGTGCCACGGCTGGCTTATTGGCCTCGGCTCCA
>VBEJ01000213.1 GCA_005882985.1 Chloroflexota bacterium | reverse complement strand
TTATCGATCTTGGTCCGCGCCGGCTGCGCGACCTGTCCGAGCCGCTTCAACTCTTCCAGGTGTGCGCGGATGGATTGGGCCGTGACTTCCCACCGCTAAACACGCTCGACACTGTCCCCGGTAACCTCCCCGCCCAGACGACGAGCTTCGTCGGCCGCGAGGCGGAGCTGACCGCCGTACGCGAGGCGCTTCAGGCCTATCGTCTGGTCACGCTCGTCGGGGTTGGCGGTGTCGGCAAGACCCGCCTTGCCCTACAGACTGCCGCCGAAGTGCTTGATCAGTATCGAGACGGAGCGTGGCTCGTGGAGTTGGCGCCCATACTCGACGCGGCGGAGCTGACCGAGGGCGTCGCGGCCGTCTTCTCCGTTCCACCCCAGGCGGGCGGCTGGCGAGACGCTCTGACCGAATCGCTCCGAGGCCGCCAAATGCTACTGATGCTCGACAACTGCGAACATGTTCTCGACGAGGCGGCGTCGCTGGTCGAAGCGCTCATCGCAGCATGTCCGGGCGTCACGATCATGGCCACGAGCCGGGAGGCGCTAGGCGTCGCCGGCGAGTCGGCGTGGCCGGTGCCGTCACTCGGGCTGGGCGCGGACTCGACGGCAGCGACGCTCTTCATCGAGCGGGCGCGGGACGTTGTACCTGCCTTCGACCCAGGCGACGAACTCGAGGTTGTCGCCGAGATCTGTCGCCGCCTCGACGGCATCCCGCTCGCGATCGAGCTCGCGGCGGCGCGCGTTCGCTCCATGAGCCCGAGCCAAATCCGCGACCGGCTCGACGAGCGGTTTCGGTTGCTCACCGGGTCGCGGCGATCGATGGAACGGCACCAGACACTGCGCCACGCCGTGCAGTGGTCATATGACCTCCTGAACGAGGTCGAACGCCGTGTCCTCCAACAAGCGTCGGTGTTCGCCGGCGGCTTCTCGCTCGCCGCGGCGACCGCCGTGTGCGGGCGCGACGCAGAAGGTGACTTGGACGAGTTCGAGATGCTCGACGTGCTCGATTCGCTGGTCCGCAAGTCGCTGGTCCAGGTGAACCGGACCTCTCTCGATCTCCGTTACAGCATGTTGGAGACCATTCGGCAGTTCGCCGAGGAGCGCCTGGCCGAGAGCGCAGAAGGCGAACCCGTACGCGATCGACACGCGCTATTCTTCGCCGATCAGGCCGAGGCCGCGTTCGAACGATTCCGCAGCCCGCAGGAGATCCTCGCATACCGGTTCGTGGACGATGAAATAGCGAATGCGCGAGCGGCGTTCCGCTGGGCCGTCGACCACGGCCGCGCCGATCCGGCCATCCGCATCGCGGCGTGCATCCATCAGGCCGCGCGATTTCGGCTACGGACCGAGACGTTCGGATGGGCCGCGGAAGTCGTCGACGTAGCCCGACGGATCGAGCATCGCAAGCTGCCTCTCCTATTGACCATGG
>VBEJ01000212.1 GCA_005882985.1 Chloroflexota bacterium | reverse complement strand
GGACAGGCGGGCGATGGACTCGAAGAGTGGCAACTGTTGACAGTCAACACCTTCGAAAAGTCAGCGCTACCAGAGCCGATGTCGCCAGACCAGACGTAGTTTGCTAGTGCGCCGCTGCTTCGGAAGTAGTCGCTGCTAGAGCCCGCAATACCACAAGTAGTGCCGGTTCCTGTGAGAGTACAGCCAGTCCTGGTCAGGGTGAAATCACCGAGACCGAAAGCCGGAGCCTGAGTATTATCAATACTGCAGCCTCCTCCAAGCGTACCCACAGTAGGATGACCTGTACCACCGATACTCTGGCAAGTGTACGACCCTGATCCGATCAGGAAGTTGTTCGTGACAGGGTCGAAGGTTGGACTGTCAGCACGTACACCACCAACAGTGACGATGTTGGGAGCGCCGAATGCTCCGATGCAAGCGTCCTCTGGAGCGCTAACAATGTTTGTTCCAGAAATGTCCTTGCCAGTGACACCGCCGTTCCAAGTGCTCGCACCACAAGCAGACCAGATGTGGCCTGGGATTATGGTGATTCCGCCTAGGAAGAGCTCAGTGAACGGACCCTTAGCCTTGAGGTTAAGGTCCACAGTGAACTCGTCCAAGACGTTGATGTGAGCGACATTGGCGAGCGATGTAGCCTGGAAAGCACCCGTGGCGTTGAGGTTGATGTAGCTGTACTTTACGTCCCATGCTGTGACCGGACCAGCGTCCTGCCAGTGGTTTGCACGGTTCAATGTGAGCCGAAGATCAGCCGATGTGTTTGCGAGGTATGTAGAGTTACCATAGCCCAACGTTGTAGAAGTGCACGCGGGACCGCCTGGGTAGCAGAGGAAGCTGTGACTAGTGGTCATCCAGTCGATATTCTGCAATATCGAAGAGCACTGGGTGACACCAGCAGTAGCCGCAAGACTCGCAGAGTTGGTACACATCGGGTTCTGCAGAAAGAGACTGTCATAGATGTTGGTGAGCACGTACGCGTCCCAGAGGGTAGTGAACTGGAATGGGCTTAGACTGTCAACGGTCGTTAGGAAGCTTTGGCGGAAGGTTCCAGGTATAGCTGGGCTGCCACTGTATGCATTGAACCATTCCCAGAAGCTTGCTGAGGCCGAGAAGCCGCCACCGAAGGCTGTGATCCAGCCTGGTGTCGTCGAAGTGCCCAGAGGCCAGCTGCTGAGACGACCCTGAACATCGTTGCCGTCCCAGACTGGGATCGTGAAGGCATGGCTGCCGTAGTAGTCCTCAGCCTGATAACCAGCGCTGATTGCGCTGCAGACAGGGGATGCGCCGATGCATGTAGTAGCTCCTGCTCCACCCGAGACTGATGTACCCGAACAGTTGGCGAATGTTGGTGAGGCCTGGTTGAAGGTTGGATCTGTTGAGGGTCCCGGCGAGCCGAGGCATAGTGAAAACTCCATCGCCGAGCTCAGACTGTCGTATGTGGGGCTGCAGAGGTACATGTAGTCGGACGCGTCGGGCGAGAACGTGGGGCTAGCACATGGTGAGCCTGCCACGTTAGTGGAACAGTCTGCACTGGTGCAGGTCACGGTTGTCTTCGTTGCAAAGAGACTATTGTATTCGAAGTAAGTGGTACTGTCGAACGGGAAGACTTGTCCAAAGCCGAACGTTCCGAATCCCCAGCAGTTGATGGGGGTGCCGCTAGTGCTCGTGTTGAATCCGCAGAACTGGTTGATCGTTCCCTCCTCTGTCTGGAGGAATGGGCATGAACCGCCTCCACAAGCAGCATTGCCTGTGCCGGTGTTTGAATTGTCGCACTTGATTGGTTGACCGGCGAGGGTTGTCCATGCGCCCCATGCGGGCGAGAAGAGTGCGCATACTTCCTGAGCGATTCCTTCACCCAGACTCTTCCGGGGTTCAGTGGTACGTACGAAGAAGCAAGTGTTCGCCGTGGCAATCGGAGCTACTCCAGCACAGCCTGCAGTATTGATGGCCGTAACGACTGCGGGCCAGCCGCCAGTTGGGGCGACTAGTTCGCAGTTAGCGTTCGTCGTTACGCCGCTAATGCCAGCATCAGAGAAGGCTTGGATGAAGTGCTGTGCGGCAGCACAAAAGTCGGGGCTGCCGATCAGTGGCTGCCATGGGAAGTTGGTAGAGCCTGTGACAGTGCCAGTGGGACATGCAGTACTGAAGCTGCAGTTGTAGGAGGTACCACCGGGAGCGCCCACGATACAGTTCGTGGAGCTGGTCTGAGCATACTTCGTATCCCATCCGCACGGATTGGCCGCAGGTAGTCCACCGTTCGTACAGCCTACTGGGGTCGCGACACACACGGGCATCGCCTGATCGTCGGGGACGCATGCTATGTTGAGGCATGCGGCGTTGTTCGCAGTAAAGCTCTGTTTGTTGAAGAGGTGAGCTATTCCCTGACGGAGCTCGACACCTGCCGCACTGCTGCCGTATCCCTGAGGAATACCCCAGAGGATGGTCGCTAGGTTGAACTGGATCTCGAAGTATCCGTGGTCTGGCATTGGAAGACTGCATTGAACATTTGCGTTGCCTGAACAGTTTACTGTGCTTGCTCCTTGCTGGGTTGCGGTTAGTGGCCAGTCCTCGCTGTCGACCTGGTTTGTCAACAGCCAGTTGACCTGGGTAATGCTTGCGCCGTCACCCTGACTGATAGACAGGGTCTGTTCTTGAGCACCGGCAGGATACCACGAGCCGACAGTCGTCTCGGAGGTCGCATGGGCCGCCGGT
>VBEJ01000184.1 GCA_005882985.1 Chloroflexota bacterium | reverse complement strand
TTGCGGATAACGCGGGACGAGCGTCCCGGCCGTCTGGAAGTGGAGCTTGCCCCAGTGTGGCCGGCCAGCGTAGTCGTTCATGATGTCCTCGACGGCCTCGAAGTACTGCTGGTACTGCATCCCTTCGAACACGTGAACCGCGATGTAACAGGAGTCGCGGCCGCTTGCGGTACTCAGCGGAATGTCGTCGCCCTTCGTAAAGCGGACCTCCACCGGAAAGATGGGAACAAGGCCGCTCTGCTTTAGAAAGGAGCGCACGCGGTTGAACGCCTCGATGGCGGCTTCGGCCGGTATGCCGTACTCCATCTCATAGAAGCGGACCATCCGCGGGCTCGAGAACACCCGGTAGCTCTTGTCGATGTACTCCGTGCGGCCGGTCTGCGGCAGCGCTCGAGCGACGCGGGGGATGAGCGCCGGGCGCAGGCGGCCGATCCGGCAAAGCGCCTCGAAGGCGAAATTGCTGACGAGAATGTCGTCGCGGAACTCCTTCCAGAGCCCGCGCGTAGCGACGGGAGCGGTCGTCCGCTGGTTGCGCTTCGTCAGCGCCCAGCCGGTGTTCGGCACCCAGAAGAACTCGAAGTGGTCGTTCGTCTGGATGTTCTCGTCCAGCCGCTCGAGGACCTCGTCGACGCGCTCCGGCATCTCGATCGCATGAAGATTGAACGCCTTCACGCAGCGGAGCGTGACCGTCGAGATAATACCGAGCGCACCGAGCCCGACACGGGCGGCACTGAAGATTTCCGGTTCCTTCTCAGCGGAGCAGTCAACGATCGAGCCGTCACCGGTAATGAGACGCAATCCGGTCACCTGTGTCGCGATGCCGCCGAGGGCGTGGCCGGTGCCGTGAGTAGCCGTTGAGATGGCCCCTGATATCGACTGGTAGTTAATGTCGCCGAGGTTCTCAAGCGCGAGACCCTGCTTGTCCAGCTCCCGGCTTAAGCGGGCAATTGGGATGCCTGCCTGAACGGTCGCCGTCTGCTTCTCGCGGTCAATCGAGAGGACGCGAGCGTAGCCGTCCACCTTGATGAGCCTGCCGTCGGTGAGGGCGATACCGGTGAAGGAGTGGCCGCTGCCTACGACCTTGACACGCTGACCGGCGGCGGCTGCCTGCTTGATGATTCGAACGAGGCCCTGTTCAGTCGCGGGCCGTTCGATGCGCTCAGGCGTGCACTGCTGGTTTCCGGCCCAGTTCTTCCAGTGCGGGCGTTCTGTCTGACTCACGGCGCCTAATGTACACGATCACTTGATCTTCCGCACCGTCTCCACGGCGCGCCAGAGCTCACGGTCGGCTTCGAGGAACCGCACGAGCTGACTTGTCGTGAGCCCGAGCGCCTGCGCGGCTCTCGCGTCATTGCCTTTAGCGGCGGCAAGCGCATCAAGAACAGCCGCGACGACGAGCGGATACGAATGATTGCGCTGGTTGATGGCAAGTTTGCCCTCGCGCCGGTGCTCCAGAAGTTCGGCGGGCAGCGAAGGCTTAGCGAGATCAAACGGCGCCCGGTAATTCAAAGCGATGCGTTCCCGCAGCCTGCGAACGGCCCGCCTACGGTTCTCCGCCAGTGAGCGTGCCTCTTCCGCCTGGCTCACGAGGCGGGAGGGCATATGGCGAAGGCGAACAGCGGTCTCGACCTTGTTCCGGCGCTGTCCGCCGGGGCCGCTCGCTCGATACCGTCCCTCGCGGCACTGTTTGAGCAGCTGCGAAGGTTCTAGACGCAACCACGCATCGCGCACGTTTTCTGAGTTATCGATGGCGTCGGGAATGGCACCCACGAATGGAAGTTTACCGGGGCTAGAGATGATGAGCCGGGAATCAGCGCGAAGAGTCCGCTAGCTGTCGCACACTTCTGGGCGCTGCGTGAAGGCCCAAGCGGCGATTTCACCCAGGACCGGCCGAAGCGTAAGTCCGCGGACCGTGGGATGAAGGAACGGCGCATCGAGGTTGATGACGTAGTGGTGACGGCGCCCTCTCTTGCTCAGGTGGATCATGCCGTGGTGACGGAGGTCTCGCACCACGCCCCAAACGGCGCGCTCCGTCAAATCGAGATTTCGCGCGATCTCCTCGACGGGCGAGTCGGGACAAACAGCCACGTAGAAGAGTACGCGTCCCTGCGCGGAGAGAAGGGACCAATTTCCCCGCTTGCCCTCGCGGTGGGCTGCCCGGCGGCGGGTCTTACCCTGTTTGGCCGGGGGTGGCTCGCGGACCGGCTGGTGGACCACCATGATTTGTTCAGACTAAGCCTGAACATGTTTCTCCGTCGTCGCAGCACACGGATATGAGCTAACAAGGGCGTTGCGAAAAGGGCATAAAGAAAAGAGCTCCCTTTTTAGCTTATCGACGGGGGTGCGGCGATGAGACTTGATCCGGGAGCTCGTGGCCTTCAATGTAGCCTCGGTGACATTTCATTTTGATAACAAAACGCGAAGCAGTAATCGTATAGATATAACAAAAGCGGATCGAGTCCCCCACCCCACGCTACCGCACCGGCGCCGGGTAGTAGTATCCGGCGACAGGAGGCTATCTCACATGATTCTTGTCGCTGGCGGAACGGGGTTCGTCGGGGGCGCGGTTGTCCGCGAACTGCGCCGCCGTGGCCTAGCTGTCGCTGTCCTTACGCGCGGCGCGAAACGCGCTGCCAGCCGCCTCGAGAGTCTCGGCGTCGACCTCCGGGAAGGCGATGTTCGCGACGCCGCGAGCCTCGAGCCGGCC
>VBEJ01000183.1 GCA_005882985.1 Chloroflexota bacterium | reverse complement strand
TGCCTATCGCCGGCCGGGTCCGTGACTTAAACGCTCCCCATGAGTTCTGATAGTTCGCGTTGAAAGCATCGAGACAGCCGTCGGGGTACTGGTGGTCGCCGAGGCTGATAACCTGTGCGTCTGCGGGTACCAGCGCGGCTGTCTGGTTGTCTCCGGAGCCGGAGCTGCTGACATCACCCGCGCCGGCCGCGATTGTGATGGCTGCTTCGCTGCGGGATGCAGGGCCGAAGATCCCTGCTGCGACAATAGCTACTAAGACGATTCGGCGCATAACCCTCCAACTTGACCGTGGGATTATAGCAGAAGGGTAACGCAAGGCGCGCGCCGCGTGGCGCTGCAGCGCGTGTTTTATATTCCTATCGAACCGACATTGCGACACAAATAGTGGACTCCTCCATGGCAGCTCGGAATGACCCTTTAGTACTTGACAAGTTACGAACGTCCTCGGTATCCTAAGTAGTAACACTGCCTGGAGAGGGGGGCTGCTCCTGATAACTGCATCTTCTCGCCGCTGCACCATCTGCGGCCGCGGTAGACGTACCCACCGGCGCGATCTCGAGATCTATCAGAGCGAAGCGCACTCCTGGGAGATCACGACCCAGTCTCTGTGCCGCCGCTGCGCGCCCCGCCTGGCGCGTGCCGCGAGGTACGGAGGCGCGCTCCGAGCGCCTAACGGCCGGCTAATAATCGATTTCGTCCCGGAACCGGCTGCCCTTGCCATCGCCCTCGGCGAGGTAGAGCCTTCCGCCGCCAACGATATGCCGACTCCAGTCCGCCCGGTCGCCGTCGCCGTCTGGGTCGTCTGTCTCATCCTTATCGTTGCCTTCGGAGCCTTGGCCACTTTTACCTCGCCGCTTTTCTTCCTCGGCGTGCTGGTCCCCTTCGTTCCACTGGCCGCTCTGGCGGGCAGGTCCTCCTAGCACCGCGCCCGAGCGAAATCTCCTGACATTTCCTGTAATTGCCGCAAGCCTTATGCGTCTATAGCTTGCGGCCTTCGTACCTGCGGTCGGGCGTCTGGGTATGCGGCTGATGTTACCGACCAATGCCGAAACGCGTACGCTCGTACCTACGGTTCGCCGCTGTGCTCGTTGCCGCCCTGGCCGCCCTGCCGGCCCTCGCCGCCGACGCCGCCCCTCCCTCGAACGACGCCTTCGCCACTCCGATCGTCGTTCCGCAAGCCCTCCCTTATACCAACACTCAGGACGCTTCTGAATCCTCGCTCGAGCCCCTTGAGCCGCAAAACTGCAACCTCACCTCACATTCCGTGTGGTATTCCTTTACACCGCCACAAGACGGTACCCTGAAGATCACCACCCTCGGCTCCACCTACGACACGACGGTCGCCGCCTATAGCGGCGCAGCTCTCAACTCGCTGTCGTTGGTCGCCTGCAACGACGACACCGGCAGCGGGGTTCAGTCCGCCGTGAACTTCCCGGTGACGAGAAACATCACCTATCTCATCCAGGTGGGCAGCGTCGAATTCACAGCCGGAACGCTCGCAATCGATCTCTTCCTCGGCACCCCGCCCGTCAACGACAATCGTGCGAACGCTCTCTCTGTCTCGCCCCTCCCGTACTCAAACGCCCAGGACACGACAGTCGCTACCGAAGAGCTCGGCGAGCCGCTCCTGTGCTCGGGCGTCCTCATCGGCAGGACCGTCTGGTATCGCTTCACGCCGGGACAGACCGGCAACGCCACCATCACCACCTCCGGCTCGGACTTCGACACTGTTCTGGCCATCTACACCATCCCCAGCGGAGCGTTGGTCCAGCTCATCTGCAACGACGATAGCGGCGCGCCAACTTCTGAAGTGCAATTTGTCGCCCAATCCGGCACCACCTACTGGGTCCAGGCCGGAGGCTTCGGGGGCACTTCCGGCAACCTCACGTTGGCCGTATCGCAAGCGGTCAGCCCGACTCCAACGCCGACGCCCGGGCCTACGGCGAGCCCCACACCCACTGCCTCGCCGACTGCGACTCCCTCTCCTACGCCGACCCGCACTCCCACAGCCAGTCCGACGCCTACCCGCACACCAACCGCTAGTCCGACGCCCACCTCGTCGCCAACGCCCAGCGCCACGCCAACTCGCACCGCGACCGCTACGGCGACTGCCACACAGACCTTGACGGCCACTCCCACGGCCACGGCGTCGCCCACCGCAACCGCCAGTCCGGCTCCCACCGCATCTCCGACGTCAACGTCCAGCGCCACCGCAACGGCAAGCCCCACACCCACGTCTTCGCCGACCACGACTCCCTCTCCCACCCCGACCGCCAGTCCGACGCCTACCAGCACACCAACCGCTACCCCAACGCCCACTCAGTCGCCAACGGCCACCGCCACGCCAACCCGCACCGCGGCCGCTACGGCAACTGCCACCCAGACGCCCACAGCCACTCCCACGGCCACAGCATCTCCCACCGGCACAGCGACCGCGAGTCCGGCCCCCACCGCATCCCCAACCCCGACGCCGACTCAGAGTCCCGCTACAACCCCAACGCCGACCCGCACCGCAACCCAGTCTCCTACCGCATCTCCGACGGCAACCGCCACTCCCACACTGGGCGCTACGCCGACCGCCACCGCGTCACCTCCAGTGACTCCCACCCCGTCATCCAGCCCAGCAGCGACTCAGTCGCCAACCGCTGCCGCCACGGCCACCCAGACGGCGACCGCCACTCTCACAGCCACACCGACCGCAACCGCTACTCGTACGGCGACAGCGAGCCCTACGTCGTCTCCAACCCCGACGCCCACTCAGACCGCAACAGCAACGGCGTCGCCGACACCAACCGCGGCTGCAACCCAGACGCAGACAGCTGCCCCGACGGCAAGTCCAACGTCCACGCCCCCACTGACACCGACGGCCACCTCTACTTCAACAGCAACGGCGACGCAGACAAGCAGCCCCACACCAACGGCCGTTCCCACTCAGACCGGGACCCCATCTCCCACGATGACCGCAACTGCGACACCCACCCCCACGGCGACGGCGACTCCGACCGCCACCTCTACTCGCACGCCGGCCGCGACTCCATCGCCCACACCGACACCAACCGCTACGCCGGCCATGTCGCCGTCTCCATCTCCTACCGCCACCCCGGGCCCGAGCCGCGTTCACGACGCGGGCATCTTCCACCTCAACCCGCCCCCCAACGTCCGCCTTCGCCCCGGCCTTCCCGACACCGGCGCCGTCACCATCGTCGCGAAGAACAGCGGCGACCACACGGACGTCGTCGGCGTCTACCTCGCCTTCTTGCCTCCCGCGGGCGCCTTCGACCCCGGCTGCACCCCGAACGGCGTCTCGGTCGTCGGCAACGTGACCATCGCGCCGCGCGGCACCGAATCCCTCACGAGCGCCCCCGCCTGGCGCTGCGACATCCCCGCCGCCGTCGACGGCCTCTCCTGGACCCTGATCGCCATCGCCGACGCCCACGCCGACGACTTCGCTTCCTGCGCGACGATCGCGCAAATCCTGAGCGGCGCCTGCGACTCGGCCCTTTCGGACGACGATCAAGACCCCTCCGACAACATCCGCCTCCGACCTCGCCCCAAGATCATGGCCCTTCCCTAGCGGCCCGCTCTCTCACACCGGCCCACCCGCAGTCCCGTCATCCTGAGCGACGGCCACGCTCGCGCGCTGAATCACCTCTCTCCGCGAAGGGATCTGGGGTGGGGCAGACGCCGGCGCGTAGTGGCTCGAAGTCCTTTCGCTGCCAGCGAGTGCTAAAATCCCGCAACAAGCGATTACGCTGAGAAGGCAAGCACATGACTTCGCTCGACGAACTCTACGGCACGTATCTCCGCCCATTGAACCTAGAGTGGAGACTTGGCGGCGCATCGAGGCGTCGGGTTATCCTCGCCCCATTCTTACTGGCACTTGTCATCGTAGCCGAGCTAGTTAGGACGATAATGTTCTACTCGTTTAGCCGGGCTGAATTAATAGGACGGGGCATTTCCTCGGAGCCCTGGCACCACATCTATGTGGCCGTCAACAACCTGCATTTGCTCTCTGCGGTAGCTGTCGCTGTTCTCTTCTTCTCAGGGCTTGGCCGATGGTCGCGAGCGGAAGCGAGCTGGATGTTTCTGGTAGGCACTCTTCTCGCGATTATTGCCATTGTCCTAGGTTTCCTGGCGATCCTGATCCTTACCGCAATCGACGACCCAGATCTGATCCTCGATCTACGCCTACAGTTGCTCTGGCCAGACGTCTCGCAGACCTTCGGGTTCTTGGCAATCGGCTTCTTCGTCGCCTACCGCGGCCTTACAGAAGTCACGTCTCGGCCGGCGCATCCACCTATCGGGTGACGTTGGCCGCCCGGGCGCTGATCCGCTAGGCACCACTGACAGCCGATCCGCCATCCCCTCCAATCCTTCTTCGCGCACGGTACGTTATCATCGATAGTAATGACTGTCGCCCGCCCCGCCCCGCACGCTGCCCCCGCGCCTGACGCCGTCCCCCCCGTCGCCGTTGAGCACCTCACCAAGCGCTTCGGCGATATCCTCGCCGTGGACGACCTCACTCTCGAGGTCCCGCCCGGCTCCGTCCTCGGCCTGCTCGGCCCCAACGGCGCCGGCAAGACCACCGCCCTGCGCATGGTCCTCGGCCTCGTCCACCCCACCCGCGGCCGCTCGTTCCTCTTCGGCGAGCGCATGCGCCCCGGCAGCCCGCTCCTGCGCCGCGTCGGCTCCATCGTCGAGCGCCCCGGCTTCGTGCCGCACATGACCGGCATCGACAATCTCAAGGCCTTCTGGCTCTCCGGCGGCCAGCGCCTCTCCGAAGCCCACCTCGACGAAGCCCTCGAGATCGCTGGCCTCGGCTCGGCGGTCCACCGCAAGGTCCGCACATACTCGACCGGCATGCGGCAGCGCCTCGCCCTCGCCCAGGCCCTCCTCAACCAGCCCGAGCTCCTCGTCCTCGACGAGCCCACCGTCGGCCTCGACCCCCAGGAGATGCGCGAGGTCCGCGAGCTCATCCGCAGGCTCGGCGCCGAGGGCGTGACGGTCCTCCTCTCCAGCCACATCCTGGCCGAGCTCGAGCAGGTCTGTACCCACGCCGCGGTCATGAACCACGGCCGCCTCGTCGCCTCCGGCCGCGTCGACGAGCTCGTCGGCGCCAGCCGCAGCGTCTACATAGAGGTTGACGACCCCGGCCGCGCCCTCGAGCTCCTTCAGGCGATGCCGGGCATCACCCGTCTCGAACGGCAGCCGCCCGGCATCTCGCTCCAGCTCAACGGGACGGAGCGCAAGCAAATTGTCGCCGCGCTCGTCAACGCAGGCGTGGGCGTCGAGACCGTCGAGGCCCGCCACCTCGGCCGCCGCCCACGGGACCCCCAGGAGCAGTCTTTCTTCGCCGTCGCGACCGCCTCGGGCCTCAACGTCCCGCTCGCCGCCTTGACCGCCACGAGCAGTTTCCTCTTGGTCATCGTCGTCGCTGCCTTCGCGGGCGCCGCTGTCTCTGAAGAGGCGAACTGGGGTAGCCTCCGCTACCTGCTCGTCCGCCCCGTCTCGCGCAGCCGCCTCCTCTACTCGAAGCTCGTCGTCACCTGCGTCCTCACCCTGTTGACGACCATTGTCATCACCGTCTCCGGCCTCATTGCCGGCATCATCTTCTTCGGGTGGCATCCCATCCTCACGCCGAGCTACCAGGCGTTTCCGCAGTCAGAGGCCATCTGGAAGATCGCTGTCGCCACGCTCTATGTCGCCTGGTGCATGACCGGCGTCATCGCCCTCGCCTTCATGATCTCGACGATGACGGACACCACCCTGGGCGCAATGGCCGGCGCGGTCGGCGCTGTCCTGGTCTCCCATATCGTCAACGCCATCCAGACCGTCGGCGACCTCCGCCACGTCCTCATCACGCATTACTGGGACGCCTGGGAAGGCCTCTTCGGCCGCCGCCAGGACACCGAAGACCTCATCCAGGGCTTTCTCCTCCAGCTACCCTACATCTTCGTCTTCCTCGCCCTCTCCTGGTGGTGGTTCCACCGCCGCGACATCCTCTCATGATCGCCCGCAGCCTCCTCCTCGCCTGGTGCGCGACATTCGCTCTCCTGGGAGCCTGTGGCGACGGCGGCGACGACAAGTCGACTCCCTCTCCCACCTCCGCGCCCGCCCGCACGTCCGATACCGCCGGCCTCGAGCCGGTCGACGTCGTGCGCGTCACCCTCGACGACATCAACCGCGGCGACATCGACGCCGCCTACCCGAACTTCTCGGCCGAGGCGCGCAAGGACGTCTCGCTCGACGAGGCGCGCCGCCTCCTCCAGGGCCTTCAGGCGTCGGGCAATAAGCTGTCCATCACGATCGCGCAGGTCGGGCAGCAATCGGTCACCGCTGACACCGCTGAGATCGAGCTGACGCTCGAAGTGACGCTAAACTCCACCAAGGTCCCCATCGACGACGCCGCCATCCTCGTCCGCGAA
>VBEJ01000087.1:3804-14424 GCA_005882985.1 Chloroflexota bacterium | reverse complement strand
AATGGGCCTGATCATAGGGTTCCCCCTTCTCCGGTGGCAATCACGCTACGCCCCCTTCGAATGGCTGTCAACATTGCACAGAAATTCACAGAGAGAGAGAGAGTCAAAGCGGTTAGTCGAAACTGCTCGCGACGTCGCCTTCCCTCTTGCACATCGTCTCGCGATGCGCTAAAACATGATTAGCACTCCGCCCCCGAGAGTGCTAACCAAAAACCGAAAACTACAAAACAATTTGCCGTGCAGATCGCCCGGCGAAACAGGAGGAACTCAATATGGCCAAGCAACTGCTCTTCGATGAAGCCGCGCGGCACGCCCTCAAGAACGGCGTCGACGCCCTCGCGGACGCGGTCAAGATCACGCTCGGGCCGAAGGGGCGCAACGTCGTCCTCGAGAAGAAGTTCGGCTCGCCGACGATCACCAACGACGGCGTGACGATCGCCAAGGACATCGAGCTCGAGGACCCGTTCGAGAACATCGGCGCCCAGCTCGCGAAGGAGATCGCCTCCAAGACGAACGACATCGCCGGCGACGGCACGACGACCGCCACGGTGCTTGGCCAGGGCATCGTCCACGAAGGGTTGAAGAACGTGGCGGCCGGCGCCAACCCGATGGCGCTTAAGCGCGGCATCGAGAAGGGCGCAAACGCTCTGCTCGAGGCGATCAAGAAGAACGCCATCCCCGTCACCACGCGTGAGCAGATGGCGCAGGTCGCGGCGATCTCCGCCAACAACGACCCCGCCATCGGCGAGCTCATCGCGGACGTTATGGAGAAGGTGGGGAAGGACGGCGTGATCACCGTCGAGGAGTCGAAGGGCATCGAGACAGAGACTGAGTATGTCGAGGGCATGAACTTCGACCGCGGCTATATCAGCCCGTATTTCATCACCAACCCCGAGCGGATGGAGTGCGTGGTCGACGATCCGTACATCCTGATCACCGACAAGAAGCTCTCTTCCGTCAACGACATCGTGCCGGTGCTTGAGAAGGTGCTCCAGAGCGGCAGCAAGAACCTGCTGATTATCTGCGATGACTGCGACGGAGAGGCGCTGGCGACGCTGGCCGTGAACAAGCTGCGCGGCACGATCAATGTCTGCGCGGTGAAGGCGCCCGGCTTCGGCGACCGTCGCAAGGACAATCTGGGCGACCTCGCCGCTGTGACCGGCGGGCAGCTCATCAGCGAGGAGCTGGGGCGCAAGCTGGACGGCGTGCAACTGAGCGACCTCGGCCGCGCGCGCCGGGTGGTGATCACGAAGGAAGAGACGACGATCGTCGAAGGCAAGGGCGACCCCAAGGCAGTCCAGGCGCGGACCGGTGCGATCAAGGTCGCGATCGAGGCCGCTACGTCCGACTGGGACCGCGAGAAGCTGCAGGAGCGCCTGGGCAAGCTGACCGGCAGCGTCGCCGTCGTCAAAGTCGGCGCCGCGACGGAGCCCGAGCTGAAGGAGCGCAAGCACCGGGTCGAGGATGCGGTGCAGGCGACGAGGGCGGCGGTCGAGGAGGGTATCGTATCGGGCGGTGGTGTCGCCTTCATCAACGCGCTGCCGGCGCTCGATAAGATAAAGCTGGACGGCGACGAGGCCACCGGGCTTGCCATCCTGCGACGAGCGCTCGAGGAGCCGGTGCGCCGGATCGCGACGAACGCGGGTCAGGACGGCTCCGTGGTGGTGCAGAAGGTGAAGACGCTTAAGGCGGGGGAAGGCTACGACGCGGCTTCGGGTGACTACGGCAACATGGTCAAAAAAGGCATCGTCGACCCCGTGAAGGTCACGCGCTCCGCGCTCGAAAATGCGGTGAGCATCGCGTCGATGGTCCTGACGACGAACTGCCTCGTCTCTGAGATCCCGGAGAGGAAGGCAGCGCCCGCCCCGGCGATGTCGGATATGTATTAGGGCAGGAGCCTAGGAACCGAAAAGGCTACGGGAAAACACCCGTTTCCGCCGTGTCATCCTGAGCCCTTGATCCGCGACAGCGCCGGTTTGCGGAAAGTGTATGCAGCCGAATGTGCGTGCCTTCATGGCAAGCGGAGGATCTCGGCGGCTCGCAGGCTGCACAATGTTCGAAGCGCCGAGATTCTTCGCCACTACAAACCAACGAGGTTCAGGCGCGATATTCGTGTCGCCAAGAGGCGCGGGGCGAGACGGCCGCGGCTCAGAATGACATACGAGAGCAGCCTCAGAATGACACATGAACGTAACCCAGGCAGTGCCATTCGGCTAGAGACCCGCCATACCCGCCCGGCGTTATACTTAACAGGGTGGGATAGAACCTGCCCAGAGAGGGAGCTAGCGAGTGTTTACTGAAAACGGCGTCTTAATCGACTTCGAGGAGCTGCGCAAGGTCATCGATAAGTGCGATGTCTTCACGGTCGGCTTCCGGCTGTTTTCCGAGCGAATGATCGTCGACACTCGAACGACCGGCGAAGAGGGGCCGATGCTCGAGCTCGTGCCGCCGGTGGGCACGGTCGAGGAACGCTTCTTCTGGCTGGGACAGCGCCGGCCCAAGTTCGGTGTCCCCGAGAGCTTCACTTTCTTCATCTGGCCGCACTCCGTCCGCTACCTCGAAGAGTCGGGCATGATGGACCGCATCCGCCAGCGCATCTACCCGCTTGACAACGAAAACGGTGATATCGGCCGCTCGGTCGCGGAGTCCATTTGGAAGCTGATTGCGCTCGAGCGCAAGGCGACGAACGACGCGATCGCGGGACGTAATTACCACACGATCTGGGAGCGCGAACCGAGCGAGAGCGAGCCGGACGCTTCGACGTAGCCGGAACTTCCGAGCAAGCGAGTAGGGGCGTGTCATGACGCGCACCTACTTTCATTTCATCGAGGACGCCGCTTAAATTAGCGGCATGACTGACCTCTACGGGGCCATCGACCTCGGCGGCACCAAGCTGCGCGCCGTGGTCGCCGACCTCGAGGGCAACATCCGAGGCGAGGTCATCCAGCCGTCGGAGGCAGGCGAAGGTCCAGAGCCGGTGATCGCTCGTATGATTGAGACCCTCGAGGCGGCGGCAGCCGAAGCGAGCGTCTCCGTCTCGGACATCCGGGCAGTCGGGGTCGCTTCGCCGGGAGCGCTGGACCTCGTCCACGGCCTCGTTCAGGAGGCGCCGCAGCTCCCGGGGTGGGACGGCGTTCCGCTTGTCGAGATCATGAGCAAGCGGCTGGGCATCCCGGCGCTGCTCGAGAACGACGCCAACGCGGCGGCGCTCGGCGAGAACCGCTTCGGCGCCGGACGAGGCACGCGCTTCCTGGTGTACCTGACGATCAGCACCGGCGTGGGTGGCGGGATCATCATTGACCGCAAGGTCTATCACGGTGTGAGCGGCGCGGCCGGCGAATTGGGGCACATGGTCGTCTGGTTCAACGGCCCGAGGTGCTTGTGCGGCGAGCGAGGATGCCTCGAGGCGATCGCGTCGGGTACGGGGCTCTCGTGGCGCGCCAAGGAGCTGGTGGACGCTGGCCATGCGCCGGACCTTGCGGCCATTCTTCGCGAGAAGGACGAACTGGACGCCGACGAGATTGCGGACGCCGCGAGAGCCGGGGACAAGGACGCGCAGCGCCTGTTCGATGAGGCCGGGCTCTACCTGGGCGTCGCGCTGGCGAACTACGTGAACATCTTCAATCCGGAGATGATCGTGCTCGGCGGGGGCGTCCTTACCGGGGCCGGCGATCTGTTCTTCGACCACGCCGGGCGGATCATGCGGCAACTCGCCCGAAAAGAGCCTCTGAAGTACGTCCGTCTTGAGCGGACCGCTCTCGGCGACCGCTCCGGGCCGCTGGGCATGATCGCGGCGCTGGGGGATATGGTTGAAGGCGACAAAGGGAGCCTCAAACGACCCGAGATGTAGGGGCGCAGCGCACGGCGCAACTGGAAGGCCGTTCCGTTTCCCGAGTGTCATTCCTACGGGGAATACCACGCCGATTCCACGTGCGCTGCGCCCCTACGAGCCATGCCGTAGCTAGGCGCTCCGCCTTCGCCGGTGGCGGAACGGCCTGGTGCCGGCCGGCCGGTGCTCTCGCCTGGCCGCGAGCTCCGGCGGGATGTTTTCCCGCTCGCGCTCGACGATTGGCTGGAGGACGGTAATCGTTTGCGCGAGGAGGCCGGCGACCTCGTCGGCGAGCGGTTCCGATAGCGGGTCGTATGGAACTGTCTGGTGGACGCGGGTCCACGAGGCGGTCCACTCCTCCAGCTCGACCCGCGGGCCGAGGCGTGCCTGGATCTCCGGCATGTACGGCGCGATTAGCTCGGCCCAGCGGTAAGAAAACTCGCGCGGGCCCTCGAAGTGCAGGCCGATCTCGATACGGCCGGTCTTGCGGGCGAGCCAGACCTCGTAGTGTACCTTCGGCGAGTGGTAGTGCAGCCAGAGCCAGACGGAGCTGATGCGGGATGTCACGCCGTCGCGCAGATCTTCGGGAAGGAGCGAGATCGCGCGGTCGTTCACGAGCGGGAGGAACTCGGCGACGCGCAGGGGCATGGGGAGATGATAGCAAAGCTGCGAGGGCTGCAAACCGACCAACCCTCCAACCAACAAACCGTCGAGTTTGGGTGGCGGGGAGCTTCAAGTTCGGCGAAGCGGCTCGTGCTAAGATTAGCGGGCAAACGCGCTGATTTCCTCCCGCCTGAGGGCGGGGAAGGAGGAGCGGATGACAGCAATCATCATAATCGCGGTCATAGCGGTGGTAATCGTGGTCCTGGCGTTGATCTTGTTCGGGATGTACAACGGCCTGATCCGCTCGCGGAACCGCGTGAAAGAGGCTTGGTCGGGGATTGACGTGCAGCTGCGGCGCCGCGCCAGCCTCGTGCCGAACCTCGTCGAGACCGTCAAGGGCTACGCCTCTCACGAACGCGAGACCTTCGAAGAGGTGACGCGCGCTCGCTCCGCGGTCGAGCAGGCAGGGAGCATCCCAGACGCCGCAGCGGCGAACAATATGCTCACCGGCGCGTTGCGTCACCTGTTTGCGGTGGCCGAGAACTATCCCCAACTGCGGGCGTCAGAGAATTTCATGAACCTGCAGACGGAGCTGTCCGATATTGAGGAGAAGATCGCGTTTTCGCGCCAGTTCTATAACACAAACGTGCTCGACTACAACAACCGGTTGCAGACGGTGCCGACCGTATTCATCGCAAACATGTTTGGCTTCCAGCGTGAGGAGTTCTTCGAGGCGGACGAGGAAGGCCGCGCGGAGGTACGGGTCGACTTCACCGGCGCGCAGGCGGCAGCGCCAGCGGCCGGCGCAGCTGACAGCACTGAAACGCAGCCGGAACAGCCTGGACAGCAGCCCTCGTAGGTGCGAACGAGCTAGCGGACCGACTTTGGGAGTCCGCGAGCTGAGATGACAGACGAAAGCACGGCCGCTGAAGCGGTTAGGGACGGCGAATTCGCCTTCCGCCTGACGAACGAGACGCCTCTCTACGAGACGCCGGACGCTTCCAGCAGAATGGTCACGAAGCTCGCCGCCGGCTCCATCGTCACCGTGCATGAGCGCGCCGGCGATTTCCTGCACGTCATCACGCCGAACGACAGCTTCGGATTTATTCCAGCGTCAACGCCCATCGGCGATATCGAGGCGATGTCCCTGGCACCGCCGCCTGAGCCAACCGTCGAGGACAACGCCCCGTCTACGTCAGCAGCGGCCGCCTTCAGCGCCCAGCAAGACGCGGCCGCGACGAGAAGGGCGGAGGACCGCGATTGGAAGCCCGAACCGATAAACGTCGGCGACGCGCAACGCCTCCTGATCTACGACCGGATCGACAAGAACAAGCGCGGGACGTTGATGATCATGGGCGGCTTCGTAATCTTTCTCGCCCTCTTCTTCGCCGCAATCGGTGCCGTGATAGGATTCAGCAGCGCCGCTCCGTTCAGCGAACAACTGACGATTGCGCTTGTTACGGGCGCGATCGCGGGCGCCATTGCGCTCGTCATCGCGGTCGTGATGTATCGCTCGAGCACTTCGATAGTACTCGGGATTTCGGGGGCGCATGAGGTGACGAAGCAAGAGGAGCCGGTCTTGTATCGGATCGTCGAGAACCTCAGCATTGGCTCGGGCCTGCCGATGCCGAAGGTGTGGGTGATCGAAGACAGCGCGCCCAACGCCTTCGCCACGGGCCGCAACCCGGGCGCGGCGCACGTCGCGGCGACGCGGGGCCTGCTCGACAAGCTGGAGAAGCGAGAGCTCGAAGGCGTCATCGCGCACGAGGTCTCGCACGTCGGCAACTACGACACTCGGCTGATGACGCTTGTAGCAGTGGTTGTCGGGCTTGTCGCCCTGCTTTCGGACCTGATGCTGCGGCTGACCTGGTACGGCTCCGGCGCGCGGTCCAGCAACCGGGATAAAGGTGGCGGAGCCATCGCTCTCGTCATTCTGGCAGTGGCGGTCGTCTTCATTGCGCTGTCTCCGGTAATTGCGAGCATCATGAGGCTTGCTCTTTCGCGACAGCGAGAGTATCTCGCCGACGCCTCCGGCGCGCTTCTTTGCCGCAATCCGGACGCGCTGGCGGACGCGCTGCTCAAGATTTCCGCCGACCCTGAGCCGCTTGAGGTGGCGAACAAGGCGACGGCGCACCTCTATATCTGCAACCCACTCAAGGGACATGAGAGCTTCCTGAACAACTTATTCTCCACGCACCCGCCTATCGAAGAGCGGGTCCGCATTCTTCGAGCGATGTAGCGTGGGCGTCGTGCTGCGCTTCGCGCGACCGGACGATATTCCGGAAATCGAACGGCTGCTCGCCGCCGAGTGGCTGCCGCCGATGGCGATCAACGAATTCCTCGACTCCTTCTGGGTGATCGAGAGCGAAGGCCGTGTCGCCGGCGCCGCCGGGATCGAGGTTTACGACGAGGCGGCGGTGCTGCGGTCGGTCGTTGTCGCGCCGGAACTGCGCGGGACCGGCGAGGGCGATCACCTAGTGCGAACGGGTCTCGAGTATGCGCGGGAGCACGGCGCAAAGCGGGTGTACCTTTTCACGATGCACGCGGCGCCCTTCTTCGCTCGCTATGGCTTCGAGCCCGTCACGACGGACGACTTTGAGGCCGCCGTACGGAACTCCTGGCAATACGTGGGGCTCACTGAGCGGCCGGAGATCCTCAAGCAGATGATACCGATGCGGCTGATCGTCGACCAGTGATAGTCAGTGAATCGTGAGCCAAATAAGCGAATGGGCGGCGACCGCCGGTAGCCCTACGCCGTGACATCGACCCCCTGACCTTCCACGACATCCCCTATTCGCCAGACCGGCTCGTCTGCCGCCGCGAAGAGCGGCTCTACTCGTCTTGCGTCCTCCGACGTGACGGCGAAGAGCAGGCCGCCCGAAGTTTGTGGATCGTAGAGCACGTGCTCCAGGGCTCCCGGGATGGTGTTCGCGAAGGTTACCTTGCCGGCGAGATAGCCTCGATTGCGCGCCGCGCCACCGGTGACGATGCCGCGCGCGGCGTACTCGAGAGCGCCCGGCAAAAGAGGGACACGCGAGGCGGCAAAGCGCAGCGAGACGCCGCTCGCAACCGCCATCTCGTAGCCATGGCCGAGCAAGCTGTAGCCTGTGACATCCGTAAGCGCCTGCGCGCCGGCCTCGCGTGCCAGGTGCGAGGCGTGGCGATTGAGGCGCGTCATGCTCCGGACCGCAGCATCGAGGTGCTCAGGCGACGCCGCATCCTGCTTCGCCGCCGTCGTGATAATGCCCGTGCCGAGCGCCTTCGTTAGAAACAGTGAATCGCCCGCGCGCGCGCCGGCCTTCGTCAGGACGTCCTGCGGGTGCACGAGGCCGAGGACAGCGAGGCCGAACTTGGGCTCGGCGTCGATGATCGTGTGCCCGCCGGCAAGAATTCCCGCTGCTTCCGCTACCTTATCCGCTCCGCCGGTCAGGATAGCAGCAATGATTTCGGCGGCAAGGTCATCGGGAAAGGCTGCGATGTTCAGGGCGAGTACGACTTCCCCGCCCATCGCGTAGACATCGCTCATGGCGTTTGTTGCCGCGATAGCACCGTAGGCGTAAGGATCGTCCACGAGAGGCGCGAAGAAGTCCGTGGTCATGACGACAGCCTGCTCGTCATTCAGACGATAGACGGCAGCATCATCGGGCGCGGCGAGGCCGACCAGCAGGTCCGGGTCGCTGCCGGCCGGACGGTCCGCGAGGAAGCGCAGGACCTGCGCTATGGACTCAGCGCCCGCTTTGCCGGCTCAGCCGGCGCAGGAAGCGAGCGCGGTCAAACGCACAGGCTCAGTAGCCATCAGGCTCCTTTCGGCCCCAGTATAATGCGGTGGTGCGTGCCAGACCGGCGCTCATCCTGGGGGCGCTCATTACACTCGTTTCCACACTGGTCGCCTGTGGCGGAAGCGGGGAGTCGAAGCCGCCCGGCGTCCTGATCGGCGGTCTGCCGACTCGTTCCCCTAGCGCCTCTCAGTCGCCTGCTGCCGCCGCTGAGGTGCAAACGCAGGAGCCTACGCAACCTCCGAGATCGCCGATGGTCGTATCGCTCGCCTGGCTGGACAATTCGCCGCCGGTGCCCGACTTGCCGCCGTCGTTCGCGGCAGAGTCGCCGGACGGCGGGCTTCAGGCGGCGATCGAAACGGCGCTGGCGGGCCGTGAGGGCTCTTATTCGGTCGTCGTCCACAACCTCGCGAACGGCCGGGGCGCGTCCCTGAACGCGGACAAGGTGTATTACGCGGCGAGCCTCTACAAGCTAGAGGTGCTCCTCGAAGTATTCCGCCAGCGCGACGCCGGCCAGCTCGACTTCGGCGGCCTGCTTACTCTCGAGAAGAAGTACATCGACCTCGACCTGAAGACGCTCGATGCGCTAGAGATACTCGAAAACGACGAGGTGACGGTGCGGGACGCGGTCCGCGCGATGACGATCGTCAGCGACACGCCGACGGCGGCGTTGTTGCAGGACACGGTAGGCGCCGGGCGCATCGACGAAACGCTTGCGTCTCTGGGGTTGGGAAGCACGCAGAGTGCGAATCGTGAGCTGCCGACGAGCGCCCGCGACATGGCCCGCCTGCTGACGGCGATCGCCGCCGGCGAAGGAGGCGTGAATGCGGGATCGCGCAACGAAATGCTGTCGCTGCTCGAGCAAGAAGGGTACCGGGCAGGTGTTATCGCCGGGGTACCGCCTGACGCTGCCGTCGCGCACAAAACGGGCAGCTATTCGGATGCGACTCATGACGTGGCGCTCGTCTGGGGACCGAAGGGGCCGTACGTGATCGCGGTCCTCACGGACCGCTCGTACGACTGGGACGCGATCCGGGAGGTCTCGCGAGCGGTGTGGGATTACTTCGCGGCGCAGCCGTAACCGGCCGTGCCTCGCAGACGCGCCAAACGCCTGACGCCGGCTGCGATCATCCAGCGCCTTTCGGCTCTTTACGGTGACCCGGTGTGGCGGCCGCACGGCGACCCGATGTCGGAGCTGGTGCTGACGATCCTTTCGCAGAACACTTCGGACGCCAACTCCGGGCGCGCGTTCATGCGGCTGCGGTCGCGCTTTCGGACGTGGGAGGAGCTTCTCGCGGCAGGCCTGGAGGCGATCGTGCCTGAGATACAGGCGGGCGGATTGGCGACGATCAAGGCTCCGCGGATAAAGGCGGCCCTTGAGGCCGTCTATGAACGGCGGGGCAACTTCGATCTCGAGTTCCTCCGCGACCTGCCCCTCGAGGAGGCGAAGGCCTGGCTCCGTGAGCTGAAGGGGGTAGGGCCGAAGACGGCAGCCTGTGTGCTGATGTTCGCGCTCGGGCGGCCGGGGCTGCCTGTCGATACGCATGTGCACCGCGTGGCTCAGCGCCTGGGCCTGGTGCCAGCGAAGGCCGGGGCGGCTGAGGCGCACGATATTCTCGAGGCGCATCTCGAGCCGGACGAGGTCTACCCGTTCCACATCTCGCTCATCAAGCACGGGCGCCGGATTTGCCGCTCGCAGCGGCCGTTATGTGAGCGGTGCCCGCTGCTGGATGGTTGTCCGGCGGGGCAGGTGTTTATGGGCGTTCGGTCGCGGGCCTGATACTTGACATCCTCCGCCGAAACGCCTACTGTGTTTCACACCATGACGCCTGAGCTGAGCGGCACGCCGCGACGGCCCCGAGCTAACAGCGGGGGCTTGGCGCGCGTCAATCGCTAGCCCGGCGTCAGTCAGTCAGAGTACGCTAGGCCCCACCGCTTTTTCGAAGGGTGGGGCTTTTTCATTTCAGGAAGCGATACGATGGTGAAAGTAGGCATTATAAACGCCACGGGATATGCGGGCGCCGAGCTGGCGCGCCTGTTGTATTCGCATCCCGAGGTCGAACTCACGAGCGTCAGCGGACGGAGCGCGGCCGGCAAGGCGCTGGCAGACGTGTTCCCACACCTCGCCTGTTATGACCTGACGATAGGCGAGGAGATCGACGATGTCGATTTCGTCTTTTCGGGGTTGCCGCATGCGGCGAGCGCCGCGGCTTGCGCGCCGTTGGTCCGCGCGGGCGTGCCCGTCGTTGATATCAGCGCCGACTTTCGCCTGCGCGACCCCCAGGAGTACGCCGAATGGTACGGCGCCGAGCACCCGGCTCCAGAACTGATTTCGCAGGCGGCCTATGGGTTGACGGAGCTGAACCGTGAGTCAGTGCGGCAGTCAAAGCTGATCGCGAATCCGGGCTGCTT
>VBEJ01000087.1:0-3753 GCA_005882985.1 Chloroflexota bacterium | reverse complement strand
GACGGTTCGGGTATGGCCTTCTGACGGCGGAGCACCGGGCGGTCCGCCGCGAGTTACCTTTACGCCCCATCTTATTCCGATGACCCGCGGCATCCTGTCAACGTGTTACGCACCGCTCGCCGGAGAGTTGTCACACGCCGATGTCCGGGAGCTATATAAAGACTCTTATCGCGACGAGCCGTTTGTTTGCGTCGTCGATTCGCCGCCGGCGACGAAGCAGACGCGCGGGAACAACATGTGCCTCGTTTATCCGACGGTTGATGTGCGTACAGAGCGGCTGGTCGTCGTCAGCGTTCTCGACAACCTCGTGAAGGGTGCTGCTGGGCAGGCGATCCAGAACATGAACGCGATGCTCGGGTTTCCGGAAACGTTGGGACTCGACATGCCGGCGCTGTATCCGTGAGGGGAACAAGGAACATGGAACCGGGAATAGAGGTAAGAGAAGGTGTCGAAATGGTACCGGACGGGACGGTGACAACGCCGAAAGGATTTCTCGCCGGCGCAGCGAAGGTCGGCGTGCGGACAGACTGGGACAAGCTCGACGTTGGGTTGGTCTATTCGGAGGCGCCTTGCGTGGCGGCCGGGGTATATACGCGCAACGCGCTGAAAGGTGCCTCGCTCCTGGTATCGATGGAGCACCTGGCGAACGGGAGCGCGCAGGCAATCGTGGCGAATTCTGGTTGCGCGAACTGTTCGGTCGGCGAGCGCGGCATCGAGGACGCGATCAAGATGGCGCAGCTCACGGGAGCGAAGTTTGGGATCGATCCGCACGAGGTTGTCGTCGCTTCGACCGGCGTTATCGGGACATTCCTGCCGATGGACCGCATCAACCGTGGAATAGAAGAGATCCAGGTAACGTCGGATGGCGGGCTCGAATTTGCTCGGGCGATCATGACGACGGACACGAAGCCAAAGCACGTCGCGGTCCGGGTGAACGGCTGGTCGATGGGCGGCGTGGTGAAGGGGGTTGGCATGATCCACCCGAACATGGCCACGATGCTGTGCTTTGTCACGACAGAGGCCGCGGTCTCGCAGCCGTTCCTCGCCCGCGCTTTGAAGGACGCCGTCGACGATTCCTTCAACATGATCGACATCGATAACGACACGAGCCCGGACGACACTGTCGTTGTAATGGCGAACGGCATGGCCGGCGGCGGCACGATTGACGATGGGCATCCGGAGGCAGATCTGTTCCGAGAGGCCCTCAGAAGTGTTTGCATCAGCCTGGCGAAACAACAGATCGGCGACGCCGAAGGCGCGACCAAATTGATCGAAGCCCGCGTCGAAGGCGCGGCGACGATGGAAGACGCCCGCAAAGCCTCCCGAGAGATCGTGGTCTCGATAGGAGTCAAAACGGCGATCTACGGCCACGACGCGAATTGGGGCCGAATCGTGTCTGCTGTGGGCAATAGTGGCGCGGCGATGAAGGAAGAGTCGCTCGCGCTCTACTTCAGAAGCCCGGACGGCGATGACGTGTGCCTTTTCCGCGACGGCGTCCCGCAGAGGGTCGACGCGGCGCTCGCGAAAGCATGTCTCACACCCCGTGAAGTCTACTTGCGGGTCACCCTCGGGCTAGGCGACGGCGCGGCAACGGCGTGGGGCTCCGACCTGACGGAAGAATTCGTGCGGCTTAACAGCATGTACACGACATGAGCGAGATCGTCGTCGCCAAAATCGGCGGCTCAACGCTCGGGTCGCACGACACGGCGCTTGCCGATGTCGTCGAGCTTCAGCGGAAAGGCCTGCAGCCGGTCATAGTACACGGGGGTGGAGCGCTGATCAGCGAGTGGCTCGATTCACATAACGTATCGACGCGGTTTGAGCAGGGGTTGCGGGTTACCGATGAGGAATCACTGAGAGTCGTAGTGGCGGTTCTCGCAGGGCTTGTGAACAAGCAGATCGTCGCTGAGCTGAGTTCGCGGGGAGGGCGCGCGATGGGTTTGTCGGGCGCGGACTGCGGGTTGTTGCGGGCACGACCTTTGGACCCAAAGCTGGGGTTCGTCGGCGAAATCACAGGTGTGGACACGGCTACCGTTGATTCGCTGGGGGAAGACGGGTGCATCCCCGTGATCGCCCCGATCGCGCCCGAATGGGAAGGCGAAAGGCCCAGCGCGCAGCTCCTCAACATCAACGCCGATAGCGCCGCCGGTGCTATCGCGAAGGCTCTCGGGGCGCGCTGGTTGGTGTTTCTTACCGATGTCCCCGGCATCCACATAGTCGAAGGAGAGATCGCAAGTTCGCTCTCGCCCGCGGAGGCCGGCGCGCTCATCGAGTCCGGAATTATCGACGGCGGTATGATACCGAAAGTACGGGCGTGCCTCGAAGCTGCCCAAGGCGGCTCCCGAGCAATTATCGTCGACGGTCGCGTGGAACACGCACTTGTCCGAACGATCGAAGGCAATATGCCGGGAACGACCATCGCATGACCGAAAGAGAGAACTGGATCGAGCTCGAGAAGCAGTACTTCCTGCCGACGAGCAAGAGGCTTCCGATCACGCTCGTACGGGGCGAAGGCACGCGCGTCTGGGACCTGGACGGCCGGGAGTACCTAGATTTCGTGGCGGGCATCGCGGCGGTCAGCCTGGGGCACTGCCATCCGGAGGTCGTTGGGGCGATCGAGCGGCAGTCGCGGGAGTTGATGCATACCTCGAACTACTACTACACGATCCCGCAGGTGAAGCTGGCGAAGCTCCTTTGCGACAGTTCGGGGCTCGACAAAGTCTTCTTTTGCAACAGTGGCGCCGAGGCCGTCGAAGGTCTGCTGAAGATTGCGCGCAAGTGGGGCAAGGAGAAGCGCGATGGCGCGTTCGAGATCATCGTCGCCGAAGATGCCTTCCACGGGCGCACGCTCGCCACCGTAACGGCCGCGGGCAACGAGAAGTACCGGGCGCCGTTCACGCCTCTTGTCGAGGGCTTCGTCCGCGTGCCGTTCAATGATGTGCCGGCGATCAAGAAGGCGACGACCGGCAAGACGGCAGCAGTGCTGCTGGAACCGCTACAGGGCGAGGGCGGCGTCAATGTCCCGGACGATGACTACCTTCCGCAGGTGCGCGCCTGGTGCGACGAGGCCGGCATTCTCCTTTTGCTCGACGAGGTGCAGACGGGCGTCGGGCGTACCGGCAAGCTCTTTGCTCACCAGCATTACGGCATCGAGCCGGACGCCATGGCAATCGCGAAAGCGCTGGGCGGTGGCTTTCCGATCGGCGCGTTTCTGGCGAAGGACCACTGCGCCGTTCTCGGCCCGGGCGAACACGGCACCACCTTTGGCGGCAACGCGCTCGCTTGCGAAGTCGGCCATACGGTCCTCAAGTACATGCTCGGACACGACCTGCCGGGACAGGTCGCAAAGAAAGGCGAGTACTTCGAGCGCAAGCTGCACTCGCTGGCCGACCGCCACCCAATGGTCACGGAAGTCCGCGGCAAGGGGCTCATCTGGGCGCTCGAACTCGACCGGCCGGTCGCCGAAGAGATGATGGGCGCCTGCTCCGAAGAAGGCTTGCTCGTGAACAACGTCAAGCCGACGGCGCTGCGTTTCATCCCTCCGTTGACAGTCTCAGAAGAGGAGATCGACGGCGCGATCGAGATTGTGGACCGAGTCCTCGCGCGATTTGAGGCCGGAGGGCCCAAGTAGGCTGCCGGGCCTTAAGTCTGTGGTTCGCAATGCCTGAGAAGATCGTCCTCGCCTACTCCGGCGGCCTCGACACTTCCGTCGCCATCCGCTGGCTCAAGGAGGAGCGCGGATACGATGTTGTC
>VBEJ01000211.1 GCA_005882985.1 Chloroflexota bacterium | reverse complement strand
TCGCGAGCCGGGCGCTCGAAACGATGCATATGGCAGACGTACGGGACAAGCTACCCGAAGAGATCTCCGGGGGCCAGGCGCAGCGAGTGGCCGTCGTCCGCGCACTGGTGACGGGGCCCGCGCTCCTTCTCGCCGACGAACCGACGGGCCAGCTCGATTCCGCGACTGCTAACGAGGTCGTCTCCGCCCTGGTCGACGAGGTAAGGACCCTCGGCGCGGCCGCCCTCGTCGCTACTCACGATCCTCGAGTGGCACAACAATTTAGCTTGACCTGGACGATTCGTGCCGGTCGTCTCAATGCGGGGACCTCATGCTCTATCTGATTTGGCTCCGGAGTCTGCTGCGTCGACGTTGGCTGGCGCTGGCGGCGGTGACAGCCGGAATCGCTGTTTCAGTTGCCCTCGTCGCGACGATAGCCGGATTTTTCGCGGTCACCCGCGCCGGCATGACCGAGCAGGCGATCGCGGATGTCCCTATCGACTGGCAAGTGCAACTCGCTCCGGGCACTAACGTGGAGGAGGCAGTCAAGGAGCTGACGAAGTCGCCTGGGTACACGAAACTAGGCCGGGTCGGCTACTTCGACACACGCGGCTTACGTTCGACCGACGGCGTGACGACCCAGGAGACAGGCCCGGGTAAGGTCTTAGGCCTTGAGGCCGGATACCGGAACATGTTCCCCGGCGAAATCCGGCAACTCTTGGGCGAAGGGAACGCATTGCTCGCCCAACAAACGGCTGCCAACCTTCAGGCGCAGCCCGGCTCCGTCGTGATGATAAGACGCGCCGGGCTGCCGGACGCCCAGGTAACGGTCGACGCGGTTGTCGACTTGCCACTCGCCGACAGTCTCTTTCAGGCAGTGGGCGCGCCGCCCGGCAGCGGTCCCCAAGCACCGCCGGATAACGTGCTTCTCCTTCCGTTGGATGAGTGGCATAGCCTCTTCGACCCGGTCGCTGCGACGGCACCCGACGCCCAACACGTCCAGCTGCATGTCACCCTGCCTCACGATCTGCCGTCCGAGCCGTCTGCGGCTTTCACCAACGTCCAACGCCTCGCACGCAACTACGAGACGCGATTGGCCGGCGCAGCGACCATCGGTGACAACTTGTCCGCCCGGCTCGATGCCGCGCGCTCAGATGCGCTTTACGCTGAGGTCTTGTTCTTCTTTCTCGGATTTCCGGGCGTTGTGCTCGCAGCAGTGCTTACCATCGTCCTCATCTCATCCAGCCGGTCGCGGCGCCGCCGTGAGCAAGCCCTACTTCGTCTGCGCGGTGCATCAGTTGGAAAGATTGTCGCTCTCGCGGCTTTGGAGCCGGCAGTGACCGGTATCGCCGGCGGCGTGCTGGGCGTATCTCTCGCGAGCGTCCTCATGCAGGTGGCCTTCGGCACCTGGGGCTTCGAACACACCGCAGCCTATGCCTGGTATGCGGTCGCGGCGCTGGCGGGTACCGCCCTGCCTCTGCTGACTATCGTCTACCCTGCGTGGAGGGAAGCGGAAAGCAGCACGGTAGCGAGGGCACGGGCGTCTGTTGGTCGCCAGGGGCTCCTCGCCTGGGAACGCCTTGGGCTCGACTTTGTCCTTCTCGGCCTATCGGCACTCGCCTTCTGGCTGACCGCGCGTGGCGGCTATGAGGTTGTGGTCGCTCCGGAGGGCGTTCCCCGCGTGTCGGTCTCGTACAGCGCCTTCTTGCCGCCGCTGCTGCTCTGGGCGGGGGCAG
Organism: Chloroflexota bacterium; assembly: GCA_005882985.1. Lineage (GTDB taxonomy): Bacteria > Chloroflexota > Dehalococcoidia > SM23-28-2 > RBG-16-64-32 > CF-163. The sequence continues at coordinate 2,641 of VBEJ01000211.1, read as the reverse complement.
TTCTCCTCGCGGTCCGCCTCACTTCTCCGCTGCTTGCCCGCCGAGGCCGCATCGTTAGTATTTTCGCCAGGCCCATCGCGGGGGCGCTCTCCTCGCTCGTGGGCGCGTCCCTTTCGCGGCAAAGGCTCCTACTCGCCGGCGGCGTGGCGCTTATCGCCGCCACCATCGCCTTTGCCACCTCGACCGCCATTTTCAACTCTACCTACCAGGCACAGTCCAGAGTGGACGCCGAATTGACCAACGGCGCCGCCGTGACCGTTACCGGGCCGGCGGCCTCTGGCCTCGCCGAGCGACTGCCCGCGATTCGCGAGTTGCCTGGCGTTGCTGCCGCCGAGCCCATGCAGCATCGCTTCGCCTACGTCGGCACCGATCTTCAGGACCTCTACGGCATTCAGCCTGCATCTTTTGGCGCAGCCGCCCGCCTTTCCGACGCGTTTTTCGCAAATGGTAATGCCGGCGAGGCGATATCGGCGCTCGCGCGGAGCCGAGACGGAGTGCTGGTCTCAGCCGAGACCGTCCAGGACTTCCAGCTACGCCCCGGCGACCTCCTCCGCCTGCGCCTCCAGAACGCCTCGGACAATCAGTACCACGTTGTGGAATTCCATTACCTCGGGATCGCGCGAGAGTTCCCTACCGCGCCGAGCGACTCATTCCTCGTGGCAAACGCAGACTACATCGCCCAGCAGACAGCTGCTGGTTCGGTGGAGACCGTGCTGGTGCGCACCGATTCGTCCCCCGATCGCGTCGCGGAGGACGTTCGCCAGTTGCTTGGCCCCGCCTCAGGCGCCACCGTTCGCGATATCGGCGAGGCGGAGACGGCAGTGCATTCAAGCCTGACCGCCATCAGCATTCGCAGTCTCACGCGCGTCGAACTGTCGTTCGCGATCGCGCTCGCTGCTGCCGGCGCAGGTCTGGTTTTCCTCCTTGGCTTCGAGGAACGGCGCCGCACGCTGGCGATCGCCACGGCCCTGGGCGCTCGCCCGCGTCAGATCGGCGCCTTCGTCTGGAGCGAGGCGGCGCTGATGCTTGTCGGCGGCTTGATCACCGGGGCAATACTAGGCTGGCTGGTAGCAACGATGCTGGTCAAGTTGCTCACCCAGGTCTTCGATCCCCCGCCTGAGCATCTCTCCGTTCCGTGGACCTATGTTGCCGCCGTTCCAGCCGCTACAACGGCGAGCGTCGTGTTGTCCGCTCTCATCGTTACGCGTCTGGCTCAGCGCTCCGTGTTGGAGATGATTCGCCGTCTGTAGCCTGGTCCGCGGAGTCCTTGTGCCGTTGACAGGTCCCGCCCGCCGCCCTTAGGTTCAGTCGAGCGCACCCTGAAAACTGGCGCATCTGACCGCCAATCGGGACTTCACGTGCCTACGGCGTAGAACTTCGATTCGTTCCCGCTGGTACACAGCACGAATTGCGGCGACGTCCCGGCGAGCCCAACTACACACGAGGCGTCAAGGCTGGTCGGTGGCGGCTCCAGAGCAAATCGGCCTCGCTCACCGCAGTCGGCGATGCCCGCGTCTAACTCATAGGAGCACGTCTCCTGAACGATGCCGCGGCCGGCGACGCTCTTGCGGTAAGCTTCCTGATCGGCCGGCGCGACTGCTTTCTCGGCGGCGGCGCGCCGCTCTGACGGGCTAGCGTCTAATTGAGAGCCGGTCTGCGTCTTATTGTCGCCCGCACAGGCAAGGGCAAACGCTGCAAGCAGCGACCCACCCACGAGGAGTACGAAGACGCGTCCCATCGAGCACTTAGTGTAGTCACAGGCAATGGTGAGGGACAATATACCGGCCGGCGCCAGTCGATTCGAGACGCCACGCTCGAAGTATTAGACAACGTCGTAGTCGCTGCAATTCGCTGAAGGGCGCGAAGACCGCGGCAACCATCGTTGAATTATGGGCACTAAGAAAACTGCGCGAAAACACACGAGCGGCAACCTGTTATATAATGGGCGCCTGCCGGTGGCGATCCGCAAGCTTGTGAGTCGCTAAATCAGCTGGGGTTCCACATCTGGGGGAATACATGGCAGAACTTCACGACGGCTTTATTGAAGACCTTGACGGTCACATTGAGAAGCTTGACGGTCGCCTAGCTACGGCACTTGCTCGCAACGACGATGCCGAGGTCCGCAGGCTCCTCTCGGAGATCGGGAAGGCCGAATTCGATGCAAGCGCGCCGAAGCCCATCGAGCCGGCGCCCTTTGAGGACGGCGAACCATCCTAGACAGACGGCGTCAATCGCTCCGCAAGCAACTGGGCCGCTGAAAGGCGCCGCCACTCGGCGCTGAGCAGGCGCGCAGCACCGTATCGACGGCCTCCACCTCTGACCCCGCGCTAGAGACGTTCCACGTGCGGCGTTGCCGGGCACCCTGGTGCGCGGTCATCAGCCTTCTAACCGATATCTGTCGTTTTCCATTCAGTATCGACTATCCTGCGAGCGGATAATCGGACTGGGCGGAGACCTTAGCGTGGAGCGCTTCCCCCTTTGCACGAAGCCCGCCCCCTCCCGACCGGGGCGGGCTTCCACCTTATTTATCCTTCGCGCAAGCAAAGTCTGACCAACATCGCGAAGTCGCGGCTCGCGGCTTCGCAGCCCGGGAAATGTAGTGTAATGGCGGAACCGGCGTGGCGGGAGCGAGACCCCGACG
>VBEJ01000210.1 GCA_005882985.1 Chloroflexota bacterium | reverse complement strand
CCGACGCCTATCTCCGAGAACTGAGCGCCCATAATGATCGCGTAGTGTGGCGGGCTGCCCATCCAGAGATCGACCAGCTTTTGGGCCGATGGCGGGCCGGTGACGATCACTTCGCCTACCCCGCCCGTATACCCGGCGCGGGCGGCGCGGTCGCTCGGTACCCCATCCAGTGTGTGGCTCAACTGGTACGGCCCCGCGGCGAAATGCAACTCAGCATACCGCTGAGCGGCGTTAATTAGGGCCGCGTTCGGCGACAGCGCCGGCAGCCCAGCTTGAGCGCGCCGCTCGTTGACCAGAGACATCACCGATCGCGACAGGTCGTTAAGTGGTTCGGCTGGTGGTGGTGGGATATATGCAGGCGGTGGCGGTGTGGGCGGAGGGGCGGGGGGCTCCGGCGGCGGCGCGGGTACGGGCTCGGCAGTCGGGTCCGGCGTCGGAGCGGACGTCGGGGCGGGTTTGGGTGCCGGCGTCGGCGCCGGCGGTGCAGGCCTCGGGTTAGCCGGCGCAGCGGCCAGCACTTCTTGGACGGGGCCCGGATTGCTCGGATGCGAGGCTGACTCGGCCGCGAACCAGTCGCCTTTTGCAAAGGCACCGGCCGCCACAATTAGGACGGAAATCGCCGCCCAGGCACTGATCCGTCTACCGGTCGTCGGACGGAGACGCGGGGTATCCCCTGGCATCAACCTCCTTTGCTGAAAAGGTCGTTGCCTCCCGCGACGCAGGACAACAGCCAGCAGCTGCCGAGTTAAGCGGCTTCCGGTAAGAAGGGCAGCGCTCTTATATGGAGCCGGGAGGCACTTGGTTTGGGAGTCTAATCGGGCGCGCGGAAACGGTCAACCAATCGTTACGTTAAACGGGACATTACAGAACGGTAACGAAACGCATTAAACGGCGGCCATGGACCTAGCTAATCGTTTCTTAGCTGCCTAAAAATCGAGCGGAATGGGTCGTAAAACCGGTCCGCAACTCGCTCTTTAAGGGGGATGATCGCATTGTCTGTGATGTGAATGTCTTCGGGACAGACCTCAGTGCAGCACTTCGTTATGTTGCACATCCCTATTCCGGCTGCTTTACGTATCAACTCGGTCCGGTCCTCCGTATCGAGCGGATGCATCTCCAGCTCGGCGAGGCGAACGAAGAAGCGCGGGCCATAGAAGCCTCGTTTATTGTCCGGATGGTCGCGGATCACATGGCAGACGTTTTGGCATAGGAAGCACTCGATGCACTTCCGGAACTCCTGGCCGCGCTCTATGTCTTCCTGCATCATGCGGTAGCGGCCATCAGCGTCCGGCGCCCTCGGTTTGAAGGCCGGGATCTCCTTCGCCACTGCATAGTTGAATGACACATCCGTGACGAGGTCTTTGATCAGCGGGAACGTCTTAATCGGTGCCACGGTGATCGGTTCGCCGGGCCGGAAGCTGTTTACCCGCGTCATGCACATCAGTTTCGGCAGGCCGTTGACCTCGGCGCTGCACGACCCGCATTTTCCCGCCTTGCAATTCCAGCGCACCGCTAAGTCGTTCGCCTGCGTCGCTTGGATTGTGTGAATCACGTCGAGCACCACCTGCCCCTCGTCCACATCCACTGTGTAGTCGACGAACTCGCCACCTGACGAATCGCCCCGAAACACCTTCATCGCGATCTCAGGCACCGATCTTGACCTCCTGCTCAACCAGTGCCCGCAACTCGATCGGTATCTCCGGCAGCAGTTCCCGCGCGATCGTCGGCTCGCCGTCGGCGCCCACTCGAACGGCGATATTGAATTTCCCCCACTCGGCGCTCGTTTCCGGGTAGTCGTCGCGAGTATGGGCCCCGCGGCTCTCCTTGCGCTCGATCGCCGCCAGAGTGATCGCCTCCGAAATGCTGAGCATCGCGCGCAAGTCCATCGCCAGATGCCAGCCCGGGTTGTACTGGCGATTGCCCTCCACCCCCACACACTCCGCGCGCTCTTTCAGCCTTCGTATCTCGGTCAGCGCACGCTGAAGTTCGGCCTCGTTGCGGATTATGCCGACCAAGTTGTGCATCGTCTGTTGCAGTTCATGCTGGAGCGCGTACGGGCTCTCGTCTCCCTGCTGCTCGAACGGGCCAAGCATCTCGGCGGCGATAAGGTCTGCTTGGGCGGAGTTGACAGTCGCCGGGCTGCTCAAGTTCTTCGCGTACGCTGCCGCGCCTGCTCCCGCCCTCAGTCCAAACACGAGCAGGTCTGACAGCGAGTTACCGCCCAGGCGGTTGGCGCCGTGCATCCCTCCAGCGCACTCGCCGGCCGCAAAGAGGCCGGGAACAGTCGCCGCCCCAGTGTCCGGATCGACCCGGACGCCTCCCATGATGTAGTGCATCGTCGGCCCGACTTCCATCTGCGTCGTCGTTATATCGACATCGGCGAGTTGCTTGAACTGGTGGTACATGCTCGGCAGACGACGCCGGATGTATTCGGGCTGCCGCCGCGTCGCGATATCCAGGTAGACCCCGCTGTGGGGACTCCCGCGCCCGGCCTTCACCTCAGAATTGATCGCTCGCGCCACCTCATCACGCGGGAGCAGGTCGGGTGTCCGGCGGTTGTTGACCTTGTCGTCGTACCACCGGTCCGCTTCCTCTTCCGTCTCAGCCGTCTCGGCCCGAAAGAACTCCGGGATGTAGCGAAACATGAACCGCTCACCCTCGGCGTTGCGGAGAGTCCCGCCGTCTCCACGTACGCTCTCCGTCACGAGAATCCCGCGAACGCTCGGCGGCCAGACCATGCCCGTCGGGTGAAACTGGACGAACTCCATGTCGATGAGGTCTGCTCCAGCCCAGTACGCGAGCGCGTGCCCGTCGCCCGTGTATTCCCACGAGTTCGAAGTGACCGCGAAAGCTCTGCCCACCCCCCCGGTTGCCAGCACCACGGCCTTGGCCCTGAACAGAATTAGCCGGCCGGTCTCACGCCAGTAGCCCAGCGCGCCGGATATGCCGTCCCCGTCCTTTAGGAGACGCGAAATCGTGCACTCCATAAACACGTCGATCCCTTTGTGGACCGCGTGTTGCTGCAAAGTCCTGATCATCTCAAGGCCGGTGCGGTCACCCACATGAGCCAGCCGGTCATACCGATGGCCC
>VBEJ01000209.1 GCA_005882985.1 Chloroflexota bacterium | reverse complement strand
GTCGATCCTATCCGCGTCGCCGAAGGTCGCTACCTCTCCGACGAGCTGACGATCCACTACGGCCTCGTCCCCCGCCACAACCGGGGCATCTTCTGCATCAACGAGCTGCCTGACCTCGTCGAGCGCATTCAGGTCGGCCTCCTCAACATCATGGAAGAGCGCGACGTCCAGGTGCGCGGCTACCGAATCCGCATGCCGCTGGACGTGCTAGTCGTCGCCTCAGCCAACCCGGAGGACTACACGAATCGCGGGCGTATCATCACACCCCTGAAGGACCGTTACGGCGCGCAGATCCGCACCCACTACCCGCGCAACGCCGAGGCCGAAATCGAGATCATGGAGCAAGAGCGCTCCCACTTCGAGGATGACGGCGAGCGCCCGGTCAACGTCCCTCAGTACATGAAGGAGATCGTCGCCGAGATAACGCGCCTCGCCCGGCGCAGCCCCGACATCAACCAGCGCTCCGGCGTCTCAGTGCGCGCCTCGATCGCCGACTACGAATCGCTGCTCGCCAACGCCATGCGCCGCGCCATTCGCCTCGGCGAGAAGGAGATCGTCCCGCGCGTTAGCGACCTCCCCTACGTCCTCCCGGCCCTGACGGGCAAGATTGAGTTCGAGACGGTCGACGACGGCCGCGAGGAGCAGATCGTCGAGCGCCTCATCCAGGGCGCCGTGCTCGCCGTCTTCAATCACTACTTCAGCCTCGGCGACCTCGAGCCGACGGTCGCTCGATTCAAGGCCGGCTATTCAGTTGAGGTATCCGACCTGACACCCTCTTCCGAATACGTGAAACTCGTCAAGGAAACAGAGGGCCTGGATAATGCGATCGAGAAGCTCGGCGCCAAGGGCAGCCCGCCGCTTACCGCCTCCGCCGTGGAGTTCGTCCTCGAAGGCTTGCACCTGAACAAGCGCCTGAACAAGGACAAGGTCGCGGGCCGCTACCAGTACCGCGGCTAGGCCGCGACGGAGCGATGGCTGAGTTCAGCGCGGGTCGATTCTAAGACGACCTAAGCGTAAGAAACCCCATCAAGATAATTACGCCCCACTCCGCCCCGAAAAATAGCGGCGACACGAATACGGCCAGCCCCCCGACAGCAAGCATCAGCAACGCACCGAAGAGCATCGCTACCAAGAGCATTCCTTCCTCCTTGGCACCCGATTGGTATGCCAATTATTCAGCGCACGTCTCATACAGAAACTAGGAAAGCCAACAGATTTCGGTAAGAATTCTGCACGGCCGGGCGCCCGCCGAGCGTGCTTTGGTTCCGGCATCCGCTTGATCGACGCTATACTTACTCGCTGCGGGCATCACCAGCCGGAAGGAGGGTCCATTGGTAAAGAGCGAAACTGAAGACTTCACGGTCGCCTGGGAAGACCCGGCGGACGGCGAAAAAAGCTGGGCCTTTGACGCCATGCACTTCCCTCGCCCGGCGCCACCACTCACTGCGCACCTCGTTGGCGCGGTCCACCAGCAGATTTTCAACGGCGCGCGGTCGGTATTCGTCAACGGCTATTCCTACACGCTAAACGCCATGCCGCCCCCGCCTACGCCCGAAGTCATCCAGCGCGGCCCCTTCGAGGTCTGGGAGAATGACTACGTCCCGCGCATCAGGGCGGCCTGCAAGCAAATGCGGACCCGGGACTACGAGGGTATGAGCGCGCCGGAGCTGGCCGGCTCCCTCGAAAGCATAATCGGCGAAGCCGTCGATGCCTTCCGCTACACGATGGTCGTCGTGTACGCGTTCATGGGACCCACCTTCCAGCTGGTGGACTTCTTCGAAAAGAAGCTGGGCGAAGATGGCGGACCTCTGCTGGCCACACTCCTTCAGGGGACTAACAACCGGACTTCCGCTGCCGGCGCCGGGCTCGCCGTCCTGGCGAGGACCGCCGCCGGCCTACCCGAGGTCAGCTCCGCTCTGCGAGACGGCCGCTACGACGACCTGGAGCGGGTCGAGGGCGGCAAGCAGTTCCTTTCCAGGCTGCGCGAATACCTCGACGAGTTTGGCTGGCAGGCCGAAAGCTGGGGCCTGCCACATATCCCAACCTGGGCCGAAGACCCCCACACTCCACTCCTCCTCATCACCAGCTATCTCGACGAACCCAACCTCTCGCCCGACGCCGCCATCGAGCGCTCAAAGCGTGAACACGACGAGGCCATGCGGGAGCTGGAGTCCAGGTTGAGCGGCCACGAGCTGGCCGAGATGAAGGCCAGGCTAGCCGCCTGCGAGGGCCACGTCCCTATCAGCGAAGGCCGCGCCACATGGCAGCTCACCATCATCGGCTCGGTGCGCGTTCCCCTCTTGGCCCTCGGACGCAAGCTCGTTCAGGCCGGCGTCCTCGACGACCCGAACGACGTCTTCTTCTTCGATGTGGAAGAGCTGAAGAAGGCCGCGCTCGGGCCGTCGCCTTCGTACAAGGAGACGGCGGCCGCCCGCAGAGCGGACCTCGCGCGCTGGGAGCAGCTCGACCCGCCGCCTTTCCTCGGTGCCCCACCGGCAGAGGCTCCGCCCGAGCTGCAGCCGCTGCTCTCGAAGTTCTGGGGTCTCGGCGTCGAGCCCTCCAAACGGAAGAACGTCATCAATGGCAACGCCGCCAGCCGTGGCTCGGCCCGCGGACGCGCCCGCGTCATCTTCGACCTCAGCCACGCGGATCGTCTTCAGGAAGGCGACGTGCTCGTGTGTCCCACGACGGCGCCACCCTGGACACCCCTCTTTGCCCTCGCCGCTGCCGTCGTCACGGATACGGGAGGCATCCTCTCGCACTCCGCCATCTGCGCCCGCGAATACGGTATCCCCTGCGTCGCCGGTACTCAGGTCGGCACATCCCAGATCCCCGACGGGGCGATGGTAACCGTGGACGGAGCTGAAGGTACTGTCCGGATTGAGGGGTAACACAGACTCGTGCCGGTGCTCT
>VBEJ01000208.1 GCA_005882985.1 Chloroflexota bacterium | reverse complement strand
CGATCAGCAGCAGCCGATAGCCAACGTCACGATAGATCCTGTGCAATACGGTCAGTCTTTCACGCCGGGCCTGAACAATGTGGCCGGCTTTGACTTTTACTTCCAGACGCCGAGCACCGCCGCCGTAGAGCTGCGGGAGTTTGCGACCAACACCCTGCTCGGGTCTACCGGACTCGTAGTGGTGAACCCGGGAGAACAGCACATTGACCTGCCTGCCCCGGTCGCCGTGACACCTGGGACCAAGTACGCCCTCATTGTCAACACCGGCTCCCTCCTCCTCGGTGAGGGGCCATCCAATCCGTACCCGGCCGGTGGCATCTTCTCGCGCCTCGACGCCCACTGAAACGGCGACGGCGACACCGGCTGCAACGCTAACGGCAACACCGACGCCGACCCCGACCGCAACGCCGACCACTACCCCCACCGCCACGGGAACGCCTCCGCCGACTGCGACGGCTACGTCCACCGTGACGCCGACGCCAACGGCCACTCCCACAGCGACAGCGACGGCATCGCCAACCGCTACACCCAGCGCCACGCCAACCGCTACACCCACTGCGACGCCAACCGCGACAGCAACGGCAACGCCGGCCCTCACTCCCGGCAGCATCGACCTCGATCCGCTGGCCGACACTTACGTCGAGCAGGATATGGCCACGACCAACTTCGGCACGGCACAAACCGTCCTCGTCGATGCCGCCGTCGTGAGCGGAACCACAAACACGGTTGCTGACGGCTACCTAAAGTTCGATCTGACCTCCCTCGGCGGACTGCCGATTTCGCAGGCGCTCCTGCGGATGTACGTGACAAATATGTCGGTCGGAGTGATAAACATCAACAACGTTACCAATACGACGTGGGAGGAAACTGGGACCAACGGGATCACCTGGAACACCCGCCCCGCAATGGGCAGCACCATCACAAGCCTCACGCCCTCGACCCAGGGTGTCTGGATCGAGGTAGACATTACGTCGACCGTCGCATCTAAGGTCGGCTCGCTAATGTCGCTTGCTCTCGATGAGACTCCGGCAAATACGGACGGGTACCAGTTCAACTCCAAGGAAAACGCTACAAACCGCCTGGAACTACGAGTCAGTTGGGCCGGCGCGGGTGGAACGGGCACGCCTACCCCGACGCCGACAATTGGGCCAACGCCCACGATCACGGCGACTCCCGGCCCGACACCGCCTCCGGGGTCGAGCTTCTCCTTCGGCGCCGCCGGGGACTGGGGCCAGAACAGCAACACCACCGCAGTCCTCACGGCCCTCAAGAACTCAGGTGCCAACTTCGGGATCGCCCTCGGGGACTTCAGCTACGTCATGGGTAATTCGGAGACCGCCTGGTGCAACTTCGTGAAGGCGAGCGTGGGGAGCACGTATCCCTTCGAGCTTATCTCGGGCAACCACGAAGACGCGGTCCGTGATGGGCAGATCAACAACTACGCATCCTGCCTGCCGCACCGGCTGTCGCCCCTCACCGGGCTCTACGCTAAGCAGTATTACTTTGACTACCCAACGAGCAGTCCCCTCGCCCGCTTCATCAATATCTCACCCGGACTGACCTTCCCGGACGATGGCTCGTACGACTACAGTGCCGGCAGCACCCGCTACAACTGGGTCAGTAGCGCGATTGACGGAGCGCGATCAGCCGGCATCAAGTACGTGGTCGTTAGTATGCATAAGTATTGCATCTCGCTGGTCAGTGGCTCCTGCGAGGTGGGTTCCGACCTCATGAACCTGCTAGTCTCCAAAAAGGTAGACCTCTACCTCCAGGCGCACGACCACGCATACTCCCGCAGCAAGCAGCTCGCCTTCAAAACCGGCTGCACGAGCATTTCCCCCGGCTCCTACAACTCCAACTGCGTGGTCGATAACGACAATAATTTCGCCTACAACGCCGGCACGGTGATCGCCACCGTCGGCGTCGGAGGAGTCGGAATCAACAGCCAGAGCGGCAGCGATCCGGAAGCGGGCTATTTCTCGACGTTCCAGGGCAGTGGTAACAACCCGACGTTCGGGTTCCTGAAGTTTACGGTTTCGCCGACGAGCATCAGCGCACAATTTGTGCGCGGCGCGGGCGGCGGCTTCACTGATAGCTTCACCATCCAGTAACGGGTCCAAGAAATCGAGCGGCGTTCAGGAGTGAAGCGCGAAGTGCGCACGAACCCCGTTTTCGCTGACTAGACGAACGCGGCGTATCTACGGACCGAAGTAACCGACGGCGTCGAAGATGACGTGCACCTGGCCGTTGTTATTGTAGATCTTGACATTCCCGAAGCTGCCCACTCTCACGATCACGAGGTTCGGTATGTCCTGCGAAGGCCCGAAGTTGAGGTTGGATGCCAACGGCCGTGTCAGACCCGCCGGGTACACTGTTAGATAACTCGGCGCGGTGCCCTGCGTAACAGTCGTGTTGACGACCACGCTCAACGCCGAGGACGGGACAGAGCCGCTACCTACCGCAAGCGCCGAGATTTCAGCGTCCTGACCGACCGCGCCGGGCGGCGCGCCCTGCGGCGCCGAGCGCGTGTCGAGGATGCGGACGGGCGTAATGGCGTGGAACTGGTCCCCGCTCGCGCCGTACCAGCCGACAACATCGAAGATCACGTCCGTCGAGCCGCTGTTGTTGTAGACCTTGACCTTGCCGTCCAAACCGACCTTGACGATTACGAGGTTTGGCACGATTTGTCCCGCAACGAAGTTCAGGTTCGACGCGAGCGGCTTGGGCGAGTCGGACGGAAAGACGGTCAGGTAACTCGAGGACGTGGGCGCGTCGACCGTTACGTTGACGACAACGGCGGCCACGCCACTGCCGGGCACACCCGAGCTGTACGTATTCGTCACGTCGACGTCGATGGTTGTATCGAGCCCAATCTTGGCGGCCGGTGCTCCGGTGCCGTTGCGCGTGTCGAGGATGCGCGTCGGCGGGAGGCCGTTGAACAGCGAGCCGCCGAGCCCGCCTCCGTACCAGCCAACGACATCGAGAATCACGTGGGTCTGGCCGTTGGCGTTATAGACCTTCACATCGCCGCCAGTTCCAACCTTGACCGTCACGAGGTTCGCCACGTCGCGGCCAGGCCCAAGGTTGATGTTCGACGCGAGCGGCCGACTCTCGCCTGAGGGAAAGACCGTCAGGTACGTGCCCCCACTCGCCTGCGTCCCCGTCATGTTCATCACAACAGCTGAAACACCTGAGGTGGGGACTCCGCTCGGGCCACCCGTCACGTCCACTGTGATCTCGCTGTTCGGCGCAATCTTGCCCGCAGGGACGCCCTGGGGCCCGAACCGGGTGTCGAGGACGCGGTACGGAGCTACGGGGTGGTAGTAGCCGTTCGCACTGGGAGTGGCCGTGGCGCTGGCTGTCGGTGTTGTGGAAGGCGTCGGCGTGGGCGTAACGGTAGCTGCCGGCGTGGGGGTTCGGGTGGGTGTCGGGGTAGTCGTCGGCGTCGCCGTCGCTGTTGAAGAGACTGCTGGAGTCGACGTAGCCGTTGGTGTTGCCGTTGCGGTTGTTGTCGCCCCGGGCGTAGCTG
>VBEJ01000207.1 GCA_005882985.1 Chloroflexota bacterium | reverse complement strand
CTTCTGCAGCGATCTCTTTACTGTTTTCGGAAAGCCAGAGCCGATCACTGCGAGCGACATCATCGAGCAGTCGATGGCTGCGCTGAAGGACCTGCCAGGGTATCTGCCAGTGGGCCCGCACACGGGCGCCGTGTTCGATCGGCTTGCCGGTCTGGAGCCGAGATTGCTTGCCGGTCATCACGGCTCCACCTACAACGGAAACGCGGTGCAGGCGCTTCAGGACCTGCGCGGCGAGCTATTCAAGTTCGCCGGGATGGCCGTGGAGGAGGTCGTTCAGGGATCGGACGAGGAGCCGTCGAAGGCCGAGCCTTACGGATAGCTGAGATGACGGGGAGGACCTACTATGATCATCGGTGCCCATTCAATTATCTATAGCACTAGTCCTGACGCCGACCGTGCTTTCCTGCGCGATGTCCTCAAGCTACCGAACGTCGATGTGGGCGAGGGATGGCTGATCTTTGGATTGCCGCCTGCGGAGGTTGCAGTGCATCCGTCCGAGCAGAACGATGTTCACGAGCTCTATCTAATGTGCGACGACGTCAAGGCGTTCGTCGCGGAGATGGACAAGCACAGCATCATCTGCGACCCGGTTACTGACGAAGGCTGGGGCTTGCTCACCCAACTGAGGCTTCCGGGTGGTGGGAAGCTCGGCGTTTACCAGCCGCGGCATGAGCGACCAGACGTGATGACTGCAGGAAAGCCGGTCAGGGAACGTGCGTCATGAACGGCGGCACGGCCCGCTTGTCTAGCACCTGCCGCCCGTCGTCTAGCATCTAACGCCCGTCTTCGCCTTCGCGACGACGCCGTTCGGTCTCCTTCGCCTCTTCTTCCTCGCGGCGCTCGCGCTCTTCGGGGGACTCGGCAAGCTCGATCGCGCCTTCTTCGGTGGTGCGTAGTTCAGCGGTGAGGCGGTCGCCGAGGACGGCGTAGCGGTCGATGCCGAGGTAGTGGAGGGGCCGGTACTCGGGATCTGCGATGAGCCATGTTCCGTCGAAGCCTTCGGGCTCCGCCTGAACGACGAGAATGCGCCCGACGAAGAGTGTGTGATCGCCGACGCGTAGAGCGTCTTCGAGGGAGCACTCAACATATGCCAAACAGTTCTCGATGAGCGGTGCGCTGATCTTGGACGCGTTGAAGGTGGGAAGTTTCGCCAGTTCGAGCTTACCGACGTTCGCCCCCGAGACCATCCCGAAGTAGTGAGTGTGGTTGAGGAGCTCGCGACCCGGGAAATTTAGCGCGAATTCCTCGGCGAAGCGGACCATGTCGTGCGTGTGTCGAGCCTGATTGACGGCGACGCCGATGAAGGGCGGGCGCCGGGAGAGCGGGACCGTCCAGATGGCGGGCATCACGTTGGTCTCGTTGCGAAAGCGAGAGGTGAGGAGGACTACAGGTCCGCCATTCAGGAGGCGAAGGGCGTCAGTGGGCTCGAGGGGTCGCATGAGTTGTCGGTGAAATTATGCCATGAAGGGGCAAGGGGGCAGCGCGATGCCGGTCCGCGAT
>VBEJ01000206.1 GCA_005882985.1 Chloroflexota bacterium | reverse complement strand
CAGGAAGCGACGAGTCCTGCCGCTTCCTTGACGAGCCTGTCGATTGACGGACGCCCTGACGACGCATGCCTGTGAACGGAACCGCGGTATGGCTGGCTCCGTGGGAGAGTCGCAACCGGCTTCGGGCGGTGTAGTGGGATGCTCACGGCTCGAACCTAACGGTTTTGGGCTCGGGTTGTGAAGAGGGTCAGGCGGGGTTTTTTCGCAGTTATGTATAAAACGGAGCGAGCGCTCGCTCGGTGTGCGAGTGTGCCCGTGCTAACGACTCGCAAGTGACGCAGCCGCAAGGAAAGGCGTCGGGCAGGCGTCCTTACATTCGCGATGCCTGTTGGGACCTTTCCGCGACACACCCTCGCCGAGCAGCGGGCGAGCGCCCGTTCCGCTGTCATTCCTGCGCGGCTGTTCGGTCACTGTGTATGCGATTGCGGGCACCCGTTCGTCTGGCACTGCTTCTATGCATCGCATGGCCGGCGGGATGGTGCGCTAGAGGAATGCTTTCCGTACTGCGAGACGCCGTGCCCGGAGGCGGTGGAACGCTGCGAAATGTGCGAGGAGTGCACGAACTTCGCCGATCCGAAGGACCGTGCGCCCGCGTGGTGGGCCGCCAAGCGGTTCGGCGAGAGCCTACCGGGGAGCCACGTGTGGGCGGCTGCGCAGCCCGCCGAGAGCGGAATCCTCGGGCAGCTCTACCGGTCGTTGAAACGGACCTAAATCGCGGAGAAAAATTAGGCGAAGCAAGACCGCCCCGCAGGTCTGCCGCGAACTCAGACTCGGGGTTACACCCCACCCTCGCTTCGCCTGTAAGTTGGCAGATTACGGGGAGCGAGTTCAGCCGTCAAGGGGACTTGTGTACCGATTATTAGGTACTCCTGCGCGGCGCGGACTTTGTAGGAAGCTACGAGCCCGCAATGTCGGCTATGCCCTGTGCGTCGACGCGGAGCAGGGGGGTAGATTCGCCTCGGCGGCGGGCTTTCATCGCTTCGAGCTCGTGCAGGAGCTGGAGGAGGTGGCGATGGAGGCGGCCCTCGTAGCGCATGAGGAGACTGAGCTCCTTTTCTCCGGGGATAAGGCGGTCCATGAGCCAGCGATCCATGAGATCGGAGTCTTCCTGGCTCATCTCCGGTGGGAGTTCGCGTTTCTGCGCCATAGCCAGGATAGCGAAATCATCGGGGATGCCCGCCTGGCGGTTACGGACCTGCTCGCGCTCGTAGCGGACGAGACGTTTGAAGCGCCATAGAATGACAGCGACGCGCTCGGTCAGAG
>VBEJ01000172.1 GCA_005882985.1 Chloroflexota bacterium | reverse complement strand
GCCTCAAACCTCAACTACGGCCCGGGGCAGGACGTGCCGAACCTGGTGACCGTGAAGGTGGGACTCGACGGCAAAGTCAAGGTTTACAACAAGAACGGCAACACAGACGTCGTGTTCGATATCGTGGGCTGGTATGGCGGCTGGAGCGGCGGCTCACTGTTCAACGGGCTCTCTCCGGTACGCATTCTGGACACACGAATTGGGCAGGGCGCGCCGGCAGCCAAACTGGGCCCGAACGCGACTATGGATGTCGATGTAACCGACACGTTCGGTTCAGGCGTGCCAGCCAGTGGAGTAACGGCGGTGGTCGTGAACACGACGGTTGACGCGCCGACCGCGCCCAGCTATCTGACGGTCTTCCCGTCGGACTCGCCGAGGCCGCTGGCATCGAACTTAAACTTCGTGGCCGGGCAAATCGTCCCGAACCTGGTGACGGTTAAAGTCGGTGCTGATGGCAAGGTGAAGGTCTACAACAACAGCGGCTCGACGCACGTGATCTTCGATGTCGTCGGCTGGTACGGGGCGACCGGAGACCATTTCCACCCGGTCACACCCGCCCGCATCCTGGACACGCGCTACGGGCCTCCGGCGCCGGCCATGGGCAAGATGGCAGCGAACTCTGACATCGCGGCGGCTGTAACCAGTGTCGGCGGAATTCCGGCCAGCGCCTCCAGCGTCGTGATCAACACGACGGCCACGCAGGGGACGGCGCCGAGCTACCTCACGGTGTACCCGGCGGGCGTGACGCGGCCACTGGCCTCGAACTTGAACTTCCTTCCGGGGCAGGACATACCGAACCTGGTTATCGTGAAGGTCGGGACGGCTGGCAACGTGAAGACGTACAACAACAACGGCCAGGTGCACGTGATCTTCGATGCGGCGGGCTACTTCGCGCCATAGCGAACGCGCGAAACACGACAGGTCCAAGAAGAAGGGCCGGGGCGTCAAACGGGCGCCCGGGCCCTTTCCTCATTCGACCGATTGCCGCTGACTACGGTGTCGGCGAGTCACAATTGAGAGCCGCCGTTCGTCGGCGGAGGAGCGGATGGAAAATCGACCAGTACGGACATTTCGTTGTTCGATTCGTCGAGCTCAGTAATGATGTTCTCGGGATCGGCCAGGATGGTGTAGCGCTGTTGCTGACCCCACTCCCGACCGGTGATGCCGTCTGTGGCTGTCGTCGATGAAGCGGCGTCACTGGCGACGGGAAGGTCTTGCGTACTTACCAAACCCGAGCTACCCTTCGGTGCGACCGTTACCAAAGATTCGAGGGCAACGTTGCCAACGTTACGGATGGGGAGACGGAAATTCACCACATCGGCGCCGCTGGGGCTGCCACCCGGCACCAGTTCGCACGAGTCAACGGCATCGACTTTAATGTCGGGCCCATTCCCGCGAATGGGCATCTCGGTGGGCGGGGTCACTTTTGGGGTACCTGTGTCGCGAGAAGCGGTGGTGGCCTGAGGTTCGTTGTCACCGCCGCAGGCTACGCCGAAGCATGCGGTCAGGAAGACAACGGCAACCGCTTGTTTGATTGCTGTGCGCGCGCGCTTCACGCCCTGATATTACTCCCAGGCGTCCAAGGCGAGTTGGATACGAAGATGCAAAGTGGTACCTGCCATGCTCAGCGCGCTACACCAACACGCCAAGCTACAAGTTTGCCCAAAGAGTGGGCATTAGGCTGGGCGATACTTGCGCATAAAGTCCGAGACCCCGAATTCGCCTAGCTTTTTTCGGCTCGCTGGGGCTCACTGACCACTGTTTCAACGCGTCGTTGACACCGCAGAGTGTCGCCAAGAGCGTTTAATTATCGTTGAGCTAGGCTGTCACGCCCCTCGCAAGATCTCAGCCCGGTGCCGCCGCTTCAGGCGCGTAGAAATCTCCTTGCCACGAGGCAAAGACCAAGCCTGAAGCGAAGCCAAGTATGTCGCGCCGACCGGCAGCCTCAACACGCCACTTGACGAAACAGTAGCGCGGTGTAGACTGCGGAGCATCTAAGTAAGGGAGGTGCAGCATGAACCGGAAGCCTCCGTTCCGGATGGCTCTTCTTGTAGCCCTCGCGGTGGGCATCATCGGCGCTGCTTGGTTTTCTGCCGGAATTTTCACGTCCCGCGCCGTCCAGAACCCGACCATCAGCCTCGACATGGTGCCAGCGGGAAATGCGTACGATGACACCACGAATACGATGACCGTGGGTACGGTCGACAACTGTTTGGCCTCCGCCAGCGCCACCGCCACAACGCATACGCACCCTGCGCAGGTCATCATCCAGAACGTTGAGGACCTCGTTGGCTGGCAGCTGCGCCTCAATTACGTTGGGGACCAGATGCGCCCGCAGATCCAGCAAGTCACTCCGTTCCAAGACACCACGACGGGTCAGAGCGTAGGCTTTACTAATCTGCCGATAGACACGCCGACCACTCTCCACCGCGATATGACCGCCGCACAGTCGATCCCACCTGCGCCGCCAGACGGCACAAATACTGCGCAGACAGCCCTCATCGGGGGCGTATATAACGGCGCACTAGACTTTTCGATCTCACCCGACACGCCTGCCAAATCACCTCCAGAGAACCCCGCGCCGAACTACAGCGCGCCTTCAGGCGGGGTGTTGTCGCAGCTGACCCTGCAAGTGGTTGGAAATGAAACCGGTAACACTCTCCTTATGGACCTCGACGACGGCAGCCCGAACCCGCCGGGTAGCAAC
>VBEJ01000177.1 GCA_005882985.1 Chloroflexota bacterium | reverse complement strand
CGGTAATGACTGCTGACCGTGTTGTGCGCGATTCGGTACAGCCAGGCGAGCAGCGGCTGCCCGCGATAATCGTATGCGCCCATCCCCTTTACAGCGCCGAGAAACACCGAAGACGCAAGGTCCTCCGCGACATGGTGGTCGGATACCCGGGCGTGTATGTAGCGATAGATCTGCGTGTAATGGCTGGCGTAGATCTCGTCCCATGCCTGCGGCGAACGCTCCTTGGCGCGCGCCACCAGTTCGGCTTCGTAATCGCCAGCCATGCCTAAGCTCAGGGAGACCGCGGGGTCGTTGTGCATCTCATAACAAGCGACGCCGCAATAGTCCTAACGTTACTGGCTCGCATTCGAGGCCGCGCCCTATTCACTATTGTTTCTTGACCCCTCGCCGCCTTGAGGCCTACCTTCGATTCATGTCCGTCCTCAGCGATCGAGATATCAAGGACCAGATTGCCGCGGGCCGTATACTTATCGAGCCATTGGATCGGGACGCGATCCAGCCCGCCTCAGTGGACCTCTGTCTCGATAGCGCCTTTCGCGTGTTCAACGTAACGGCTCGTCCCTACGTCGACGTGCGAGAGCCGGTAGATGACCTTACCCGCCTGGTCACTATCTCCCCGGAGGATCCGTTCATCGTTCAACCGGGAGTGTTCTGCCTCGCGACTACGCTCGAGACGATTACCCTTCCGGACGACATCGTTGCGCGCGTCGACGGTAGGTCCTCCCTAGGCCGTCTGGGCCTGCTGGTCCACGCGACGGCCGGATACGTCGACCCGGGGTGGACCGGCAAGCTGACGCTCGAACTTTCGAACCAGTCCCAGATGCCGATCGCCCTCTATTACGGAATGCGCGTTGCCCAGATTAGCTTCCTGCGCTTGTCCTCGCCGGTAGACCGGCCGTACGGCACTCCGGGCCTCGGATCGAAGTATCAGGGTCAGACCGGCCCCACCCCTTCTCGCATATCCGATGACCAAGTGTAAGAACCCCTTCTTTTGCCTAACTTCTTGGTAGTTCTGAGATGTATAATTCAGCCGCCATGAACCGGCGGTTCGTCCTCGTGGTTAGCGCACTCACTTCCTTTCTGGCGCTCGCCTGCAGCGGCGATCACTATGTTTCGCCGAAGCCGTCGGCCACGGAAGACAGTTCGATTCAGCTTGATGGCTCATCTTCTTCCTTTAGAGCCGGCACGTCGATTGACACAGTGACCGGCGCAGGTGGCAACGCGCTGACGGGATCATCGTCACTGCCGGGCCTCACGGTGGTAGGATACGGCGATGCCACCGCCAAGCCCGACGAAGCCATCGTCCGCCTGACCATAGGACAAGGGGAGGTTGGCTTCAGCACCTCCGACACCCCGCGCCTTCAGCTCATCGACGAGGCTGAGCTCAAGCCTGTGACCGAGGCTCTGAAGAAGCAAGGCATAGACGACAAAACGATAGAGGTAAATACGCTCGTCAGCAGTCCCTACGGCCTAGGCCAAGGTTCCGCTCAAATAACGTTCCGCTGGGGCAAGCCCGACGACATGAAATCTATCCTTGACCTCGCTGGAAACACTGTGCGCCAGAATACGAATCAGGGCCTTCAGAACATAACAGTGCTCTTTACGGTCAAGGATTGCGAGCCGCTTGAGCAACAGTCTTGGTCTGCAGCGCTTGACGACGCGAAGAATCGCGCCGAGCAGCTGGCAAAAATCGCGGGCCTTCAACTAGGAAACATCGTTGCCATTTCCGAGTCACCTGGCCCCGCTTCACTCTACGGGGTAGCCTCCGGTTGCGCAGCGCTGGAGGAACTCCCGGCCACGGACTTCGCCTCAGCTTCCTTTAGCAAAAATTCGGCCACCCAAGTCGAAGTCGACACATCGCTTCAAGTGACCTTCGCCCTGAAGTAACTGATAGGCTTCTTAGAGCCGATGCGCGCCCTAATGCGGCATCGCTGGCCGGTGGGGCCGCATCAAAGGCGAGAAAACAAAGCCTTCTGGACAACTCCGGATAGTCGCCCTAAGATGTAACGAACTCACAGCAAGGGAGGAGGGCACCCAATGGCTGACTACCCCGTGACCTTTGAGGTTACTCGCCCGGCGAAGTTCGAACGGCCGCAGGTCCTTATTCGCATCGTCGCCTACTTCTTGTTATCCCTCGTATTGAGTCTGGTCTACTGGGCTCTGCCAATCGTCGCCGCTATCTGGGCCTCGCAGAAGGGCAGCCAGCGCTTCCTGGACGAGGACGGCCCGAAGATCACCGGTTGGCTGCGGTGGACGACGGCGCTTTCCGCTTACGTTTACATGCTGACCGATCGCTTTCCTTCCGACCAGGACACGTCTGTGCGGTACGAAGTGCAGCCCTCGGGAACGCCGAGTATCGGCTCCGCCTTGCTCCGGCTGATAACGAGCATTCCCAGCGTGATCGTTTTTTACATACTCAACTGGGTAGCTACGATCATCTGGTTGATCGCCGCCGTCATGGTAGTCATTCAGGAGACATACCCCGAAGGACTTTATGACTTCCAGTGCGGCGTTGTTCGCTGGCAGGCGCGCCTGCTCGCTTATCACGCCTCGCTCGTTGACGCCTACCCGCCGTTTGCGTTTGACACTGGGCCGCAGTCCGCCTCGCCGCCCGCCGCCGCAGCGCCCTAGTTCTCGGGCGTAAGCACGACCACCGGTATTTCGCGGCTCGTCATCCGTCGGTACTCGTCATAGCCGTGATACAGCTCGACGGCCGCCTGCCAGAGCCGTTCTCGCTCTTCGCCCTCGGCTTTGCGGGCGACCACGGCCCTTGTATCGGGTCCGATCTGCATCTCGGCGGCGGGCTGCGAGCGAAGATTGAGCCACCACTCCGGGTGCCTGTCCGACCCACCGTTAGAGGCGATGATCACTAGGTTCTCGCCGTCAGGCAGATAGACTAGCGGCGTCGTCAACCTGCGGCCGCTCCTACGGCCGGTCGTGGTCAGAAGCAGTATCGGCAAATGCCCAAGACGCCCGCCGATACGGCCGCCGGAAAGGCGGTACCACAACTCGTGCGTGCCGGATATCATCCGCATCACCGCTCTGGCGGGCATAGGAGACCTCCTTCAAACGCGACCAACATTCTACATCCGGCGGAGCGTGCGTCAACCATCATCTGATAAACAAAGCACCCGCCTAGGCGTGTTTTGTCTGCGGTCGGCGAGTGCGAAACTTAGACGACGCCCGGAGAGGTAGGGTTCGTCTCGTCGAGGATGCGCTCCATGCGTCGCCGGATTCCGTCCTTCATA
>VBEJ01000176.1 GCA_005882985.1 Chloroflexota bacterium | reverse complement strand
GGAGTAGAACAGCGCGCGCGGCCGTCTGTCAATGTTGCCGGATGCGCCGAGGCGGGCAGGGGAACAGGGAACAGGGAACAGGGAACAGGGAACAGGGAACAGTAAGAGGGAACAGGGAACAGCGTGCGGGCAGCCGCCGCCAGAGGCGGGCCGGCGAGGGAACGGGCGTCGGGCGACGCTTTGAGAGGGGTCTACAGCGGTCGGGCGCCTAGGTGAGCGGCGAGTCGGCCGGCTCGGTGATCTCGTTGGCCGGCGCGGCTTCGGCGTTCAAGGCGACGGAATCCGAAGAGTTCGCCTGATCTGACCACACGAATGCCTGGACGTGCGCCGTGTTCAGCAAGGCTACGGGCTCGAAGCGAGTGGACATCTCGCTGTCCATAACGGTCACCGTCACATCGGTGAGGGCGAGGAAGCGGTTGCCGACAAGTGTGGTGGCCACGGATGGGTCGATGCCGAGGGCGGCGTGAAAATATCCGCTCACTTCGCATCCGGGAAGGACGACCGTCACGAGCCGCCGGTGCTTCTCGATAACCTCGCCCGGATTGACTCTCGATGCGGAGCCGTGGTGCGGGAAGGCGAGAAGGATGGAGCTGCGCGCGATCTGAATGAGGTCGAACCCGAGCGATCTGCCGGACGCGTCGCGAAGGGCGCCCGCGTGCATCGTCAGGTAGCCGTTGTCCAGGACGTTCAGGATATCGACGAGGCGTCGAGTGACGCCCGTGTACCTGATTTCGCCGATCACGAGGCGGCCATCGAGGACGAGCTCGGTCTCGATCACGCCGAGCTGCTCGGCAGGGGCGCGCAGGAAATCAGGTACGCTCTCGGAGAGTGTTCCCAGGTCCAGCAGTTCTTGGTCGTTGGTGACTTGCTCGGAGATTTCGTCCATCGCTGGTAATAGAGACGGCGGGTGAGCGGCGGCGTTACGGCGCGTGCGAAGTACGAGGTGCGAAAAACGAGGTACGAAGTGCGAGGTACGAAGTGCGAGGTACGAAGTACGAGGTACGAAGTACGACGGACGCTTCGACGCTGCTACCTCCTGCGGCGGGCCTGCGGCAGCGCGAACGGGAAGAGTGTGCGGGGCCGGTCCCGTCAGAGGCGGGCAGGCGGCGGGCGACCCTTCGCGAGTCCGCCTGCGGCGAGCGGGCACTCACCACGAGCGGAAAGGCGGCGACGACGTCGCGGGGGAGGCATGATAGCCTGAGGACGGGATGGCGATACAGTATTACGCCCTAGTCCTCAATACGCGGACGGTCGATAATCCGTTCCGCGTATTTCGTGAGATCAGGGACCCGGCGTCTATCGCATGGAGGCCTACGACGAGAAGTCGAGCGAGTGGGTTGAGGACGCTGACTTTGCCGCCTATACGCTGTTTGGAGAGATAGGCGCCGAGCCCATCTCGAAGGCCAAGGCCGACGAGATCATCGCACGTGGCTGAGGCGGCGACTGCAGCCCTGGCGTCACAGCGGCTCGGTCCCCTCGTTCAAGATATCGAGATAGCGGTCGTAAACAAAGATCCGGTTTCGGCGGCGGCCCGTAAACTCGCGCGCGATGCCGAGCACTTCGAGCGCCTGCATGCCAGCCGTGGCGGTCGGGAACGTCAGGCCGCAGCGCCGGCGTACCTCTGTCAGGGTAATCAACGGGCGTTCCCGCAAGGCGTCGAGCACGCGCAAGGCGCTGGACGCGCCCCGCCCGAGCGCCTGCACTTTGGCCTCGTCCCCCTGGAACTGCTCGACGAGGCGCCGTGCAGTGTATACAGCGCCGTTGGCAGTAGTTTCAACACCTTCGAGGAAGAAGTCGAGCCACGCTTCCCAGTCTCCGTTGGCGCGAACGAGGTCAAGCAGACGGTAGTACTCGCCCCGATGCTGCTTGAAGTAGAGGCTCAGGTAAAGGAGGGGTTGGGACAGCGCACCGCCATCGTGCAAAAGCAACGCGATCAGTAGACGCCCCACACGTCCGTTGCCGTCGAGGAACGGGTGGATGGTCTCAAATTGCACGTGTGCCAGCGCGGCCTTGAGAAGGACGGAGGAAGGAGTCGATTCGTCGTGGATGAACCGCTCAAGGTCGGCCATGCAGGGTTCGACGGTTTCGGGCGAGGGCGGCACGAAGTGCGCGTTGCCGGGCCGCGTCCCGCCTATCCAGTTCTGAGAGCGGCGGAACTCGCCGGGCAGCTTCTGGCTGCCCCTCCCCCTCGAAAGCAATTCGGCGTGGATTTCGCGGATGAGGCGGTTCGAAAGGGGGAAACCGTTCTTCAAGCGGCCCATGCCGTGCTCCAGAGCCCGCACGTAATTGGAGACCTCCACCACGTCTTCGTGGAGCGGGGCGCCGGGTGCTTCGGGCAACTCGAACAGCAGCAAGTCCGAAAGCGAAGACTGCGTTCCCTCGATCTGAGAAGAGAGGATGGCTTCGCGCCGCACGTACGCGTAGAGGAACAGGCCGGGGTCAGGGAGCAGGAGCGTAATGCTGTCCAGCCTGCCGAGGGCGAGTATGGCCCTCTCCAGCAGCAGCTGGCGGTCACCTGTCAAGTCCAAGGCTGGTTGAGGCGGCAGGCGGCTAGGGACGAACGCCTGTACACGTTCGCCGCCAACAACGGTGACCTGGTATTCGCCGCTGGGTCCTCGCTCCATGAGCTTGCGGCGCCTAGCGAGCGACGCTTGAATAACGCATAGCCTTATTAAAGCAAATGGGCCTATCCTTTAACAAGCCCTATGGGTTATTCAACCCTATCTTACCTGCGCTTCCCTCGAGAGCCTCCCTCCAGCGGCGTGCCTACGGCAGGGCGGCCCTTCGAGAGCCTCCCTCCAGAGGCGGGCAGGAGGGCGAAGGGAACCTCCTGGCCGCGACCGGGGTATATTACGTGGGAGGCCGGTAGGAAGGCCGCGCACAGTGCGGGGAGCCGGTCTCCTCCTTTGAGGAGAAAGAAGCGTGCAGCACCGGGCGACCTGGACGATAGCCCTTCTGGCTGGTCTCGCCGCCGTAGTTTCGGTCTCCTGCGGTGGCGACGGCGAAAGGGCCCCGAGCAGCAGCGGGAAGCTCACCTGCCTGCCCGTCGACGGCGGCGCCTCCACCTGCTGGGAGGAGGTCCGGCCGCTGGGCAGCGGCGGCTTTCCTCCGGAGAAGGGCTCCAACGACAG
>VBEJ01000218.1 GCA_005882985.1 Chloroflexota bacterium | reverse complement strand
ACCAATAGCACGAACGACAACTTCATGCTCTGGTGCAGCGCGACAGTATTGCCTCCCGTCTCCGGCCAGACGCAACATTATGACACTAATAATCCATACCCAGGCGTACCATGCACCACATTCTTCGGAGTAACATATGATTGGCACGAGACCGTCAGCGTAAGCGGAGAGGCCAAGCTAGTGTGCATCTACCCGAATGGCCCCTGACTCCAAACAATGGGAGGAGCTGGTCAGCGCGATCTCAGCGGAGAATCCGACGCCGTTCAACTTCTGTAAGTACGAAACCTGCGGGACTGAGCTGCCCTCGCGATGGGGCGAGAAATTCCGGCGGAGGTTTGTTGACGCCTGCCCGCACCTGCGCGATCACGATACCTAGATTGCGCTTCGTAAGAGTCGCTCTGGAATATGCCACCGCCGTGACCATTGAGCGGGGACTGCGATCTTTGGAGAACCGCTCCTAGATGAGGTATGGCTGTGGCTGCCTGAGTCGGATTGAAGGTCAAACTGGCCCCACTGCCGATTGCCTAGGTCGCTGGCGATCGTGTAAGAGGATGAGGGGCCGGTCAAGGCTTAACTACTAAGCCTGCGACCGGCCCCTCAAACCAAGGGAGGGGTGCGACGCCCTCTCGGCGTCTTTTTAGCCCACGATCTCGCAGCCGTCCATCCCAAAAACAGGTGGACTAGATTTCGATTCCATTTCAACTCGCCTCCAAGGACGGCATTTGACGCCGCCAAGCAGCGCGATATACTTGGCTTCGCTTCAGGCGCGACCTTGCCTGCGGCGGGGATTGGCACGCGCCTGAGCGACGGGCGCCGAGGAGAGCGGGGACCCACACTTCCCGGTGGCAGCTCGGCGTCTGCGCGAGTAAGTTTTGTGATCAGGAGGTCCGCCGCCCCACGATGCACACGTTCACCGAACTGCGTGCGCCTTACTTCAATACTTGCGTCTTGGCCATTACGTGATCGAGCGTGTCGCTATCGGCGCGGCCGCGCTGATTCTCGTCCTTATGCTGGTCGCGGCAATTGAGCAGTGTCATTCAACACTTGGAGGTCGATTCACGTGCCGCCTATGTTGTGGCCGTGGACGGCTGCGCCTTCTGCCCCAGGCCCGCCTCTGGCAAGTGGGCCCTCACCGCCTGCTCAGGTGATCCAGCTGATACTGCGTCATGGCGCCGCGAGATTCTGCCGCTCTGTCCGCGCTGCGATAGGCTCATAGGGCAGGCAGGCGACGAAGGGCGCGTTCTAAAGGCGACGGGCGAAAGATGGTTCGGCGGTCACAGAGTGGGGCGGTTTGAGAGCTGGCTAGGACAACACGAGCGTCCAGACAGTCCCGGCGAGTAGCGGTCGTCTACCCCCGGAGCACCTGCGCTCAGCGTACACGGCGCTTCACTCGGGCTACACGAGGGCAGCGTTTGAAAGACTCCTGTAGTCAGATTGGCAGTTTATGCGTCCTTAGTGCGGGGGTCTGGCTGATGAGGTCGTAACGTGCAATTTACAAAGGTTCCTCGTCACGTCCTCGCGGCCCGACCCCTTATGAATCCGGAATTGCTTAAGTGGCTCGCTATCTAAACACGTGATGCTATACTCCCGCCTGATGAGGAAGAACCTCCGCACCGCGGCGGTTTTGGCAGCGCTTGCCTCGCTACTGCTTATCGCGGTGAGGTGCGGAAATAACGACGAGACGACCCCCTCGCCGTCGGCGTCACCCTCCGGAACCCATACCGGAACACCGGGAACAACCTCGCCGGCTGGCAGCGCCTCGCCTACTGACGAGCCGTTCAGCGGGGGGCGGACGCCGGTGCAGGTTGTGGCGACGCCGAGCATGAACCAGGCGCACCTCAAGGCCGTGCGCGCGGCCACGCACTCGACGTTTGACCGGTTCACGCTCGAATTTGACATTGCGCCGCCGGGATACAAAGTGGCGTATGTGAAGCCGCCGATCCTTGCAGACCCATCGGGAAAAGAGGTGACGATCGACGGCAAGGCGTTCCTGCAGATCACGATCCAGGGGGCGGTCGCGAACTATCTGGCCGCGGGCGGGACGGCATATAGCGGGCCGAACGAGTTGAAGCCGGGGCTGCCGAATCTTGCTGAAGCAGAGCTTACCGGGGATTTCGAGGCTGTCCTGACCTGGGTGCTAGGTGTCAACGAGGAAGCGGACTTTCGGGTACTGACGTTGGATAGCCCGGCGCGCCTCGTGGTGGATGTCGGGCATCCCTAGGACTCGGAGCACAAAGCGAGGATGAGTCCTAAAGGCGACGGGCGAACGATGGTTCGGCGGGCATAGGGTCGGGCGGTTCGAGGCAGGGGAATGGGCCTGCCAGTTGGTCCGCACTGGGTAGCCCGGAGCCAGCGGGGGCCTGAGTCGGTCTGGGTCTAGCTTCGCCGATCGAGCCCGTACTTGCCCGCAAGAATGCCAACAATCCCGATGATGGCGGCTACGCCCAGAATTAGCGTCAGCGGAGGTATGTCTGGTTCCTCACCGGGCTGACCGCCCGTCTGCGGTGCGGCGGCAGGAAGCAGCGGGCTAGCTGTTCCGGTCGGCGCGGTGGTGCCCGCGACGGTGCCGGTCGGCGCGGTGGTAGCTGTTGGACTTGCCGTTGCGGTGGCCGTTGCCGTCACCTGGGCCCACATTGGCCGGCAGGTTCGGTGAAGTGAAAGTTATCAACTTGAAGGCCATCGGCGGAAACAGAGAAATCGACTGTGCCGCCCGCAGAATTCGTCCCGCTGTAGCTGGCGCCATTGATGTGGTCGGCACTGGTTGGGTTGCTCTGTAGGAAAAGAGCGTAGGCGGCGATGGCAGCCATGGCCGCTAGGCTCGTGATGGTCAGCTTTGCCATAGAGTCCTCCTGACTGGGTGACGGTGATTCGGCGGGGTTAAACACAGTCCAACGTCAGTCGGCTTCCACAAAGGGCTGGCGTCGGGATCTGTTCCGCCCCCTCAGAATGCCCCTTCAAAGACAGTCCTATTCTATCTCCGAGGCTAAATGGGCAAAGGCTACGGGCGAAACGCTGGTTCGGCGGTCACAGAGCCGGACGATTTGAGTCGAAGGGCGCTCCGGACGCGGGGTTGAGAGAGTAGCGGCCCTTTCGTTGCTGACGATCGATGCGCTGGGGGGTGGACCGGGAGTTTCCACCGTCGGACACCCAGGAGTTCTCGCTGCCGCTGCAGAATGCGGGGGAGTTCAAGGTGTACTGCCGGTTTCACCGGGACAAGGGAATGACGGCGACGCTTAAGGTGAGCGAGTGAACGACGGTTCAGCGCTTCTCGCAGGGCCTGGGGCGTAGGGAACGGCCACGAGCCGCGTCAGTGGACTTCCACCCATGTCCGCGGTCGGACTGCGGAGGCGCTATCGGCCAGACTCGTGCATCTCTTGGCCGACCTCTTATTTTCCGAAGCCTCCGGGCGTGGGCTGCGCTTGGAGCAAATAAGCCGCTCTAGGACCCGCCTGCTTCTGTTCTGCCGATTGCCTCCCAGTCACGGACTTCGAGTCCTTGGCTTCTCTCCCAGTCCCTGACCGCGGCCGCGACTTCCTCGTCGGAATCAGCCATTGCTTCGCCCAGGTCCCCGCCATACGCTTCAGCAACCCGGCGAGGGTAGCGGTTGCTGACCCTTCGGAAGCGTTCTGAATGCCGTATAGCGAGAAGCTGGAATGCTTCTTCCTCGAAACTATCACTCATCCCAGTGCTGCTCCTTTCCCAAGCAAAGGCGAAGCCCTCCAAACAGAAAGCCCGTCCGGTATGGGTGCGGGCGGGCCTTCTGGAACCCTATGGAGAAAGGCAGTCGAGTGCCCTTCTTTCAAGGATTAACGCTCGACCGGCGGGTGATTCGTCGGAATGGATACAAGTCCGACAAGGGAGAAGAGCGCGGAGGAACGCGCTCGTGGAGGGACGGGCGCCTCCCGGCAGGGCTCCTGCACGCTATGGGCTCAAGGGGGAATCACCGCCACCCAATCCCCGTCGGTCGCTTGCCCTCCCGCCTGACCGGCGCCAATCTACCACCAGGGCTACTAGTTCTCGAATCAAGAAAGCGACCGGGTGAATTGCGTCCGTTTCAGAACGCTCGGCATAAACCGCGTTTCACCCGGCGCCCCCGGTGTCAGGAGCCTGTCTCCGGCCCGCGCAAGAACCGCTGGCTGACGAACGTCCTTGCATGAGGGTCAGGGTTGGCCCTTAATGACGCGGAAGGGAAGTAGCAGCATGAAACCTGGCGATAAGCCGCGCTATGATTGCCCCCACTGTGGGCAGAGCTTGGCGTCGAGAACTCGTGATGACGAACGCACAATCGACCTACACCGAATCTTCCACGTCACGGATTCGGGAGAGCGGGCAAGACTCATGAACGAGTGGCTATCACAGCGGCACGGCAGTCAGCGGCCCATGGTTGACCGGCCCAACACGGCAGAGGCCGGTCACAAGAAGCTTTCTACTTCAGCTTGACCGGCCTAAAAATGGCCGGTCGGCGAGCCCATGGTTGACCGGCCTTTTTCTTTGCACTACAAAGTATTGTGCTGGGCGAGGACCCCTTCTCGCTCGGTTAGGGCAGAGCCGGTCTGGATGGGGAGACGC
>VBEJ01000217.1 GCA_005882985.1 Chloroflexota bacterium | reverse complement strand
ATCGCCGCCCAGCCCGATGACTACGTCCCGGCCGCCCTTCGCTACGATCACATCCCGCCCGCTTGTCCCGAAGATAAAGTCCGGGCCGTCCGTCCCGACTTTCGTCGCCGGTAGGCCGTCGCACGTCTCGCCGGCCGGAGACGCCGTAGCGGCAGGCGTAGGTGTTGCCGTTGGTGAGGCCGTAGCTGTCGGTGTAGGGGTAGCCGTGGGCGTCTCCGTGGCCGTCGGCGTAGGGGTACTAGTCTCAGTCTCAGTAGCAGTCGGAGTGCTCGTAGGAGTAGCCGTTTCCGTAGCCGTCTCTGTCGGCGTCGGCGTCGCCGTGGGCGTGGCGGTCTCTGTCGGCGTCGCCGCCGGTGTCTCCGTGGGCGTCGCGCTCGGCCCCTCCGTCGGCGTCGGCGTCGACACCCCCTCGACGCTGACGCTCAGCACCAACAGGCCGCTGTCGCCGAGCAGTCCGCCCGCCTGTATCCAGTACGTCGTCCCAACGTCGGCGAGGAACTTCACCTCGGATGTGAAGACAATCTGGTCTGCATCGTCGTTGCACCCCACCAGTTGCAACGCGCCGGCCGTCCCCGTGTAGACCGCGAGCATTGTGTCGAAGTCCGAGCCCTGCGTGGTGACGGTCACATTGCTCGGTTCCGATACATCGACGCGATACCAGACGGTGCTTCCAATCGGGGCGCCTGTGCAGTCCAGCGGTTCGCCGCTCTCCTCAGTCGCCCCGAACGTGCCTCGAGTGTCCTCGAAGGGAAGCGGCGATGCAGCGATCGCGTCCGCGAAGTTGTCGTTCGCCGGCGCCGCGCCCGCTTCAAATCTAATGTTGAACTGGGCCGGATCTGGGTCAAGGCTGCCGACCTGAATCGAGTAGGTCGTGCTCCTGAAGTCGTGATCCGTACCGTGCCCGTGCTTGCCGGCGTGAACGAGTACCAAACGGTATTGCTTACGGGGTTATTGCAGGACGGCTGCGGCTCGCTGCCCTCCACCGTCGCTGCTTCAACCGAGACGCTATCGCTGAAGGGAAGCGGCTCGCTCACGACGGTCGCGTCCGCGAAGTTATCGTTCGCCGGCGGTGTCGGCGTTTGCCCATGAGTAAGGACCGGCCCGCCTGCCAGCAACGCCCCGGCGAGCACCAGCAACACCGTGACCGTCGAACAATACTTCAGCATTTTCCAGCCTCGAGAATGCGACCGCCTCAGCCTGCTCACGTCACTCGTCCTTCCTGCCCACGTAGTGCGCCAGCATATAAGCCGTTAAGTTCGAGTGTCAACCCCCACGCTTCGCCGCTCTCACCGCCATCACGAAGCTGACCGGCCCCTGCAGTCAGCGCCGCTCCCGGCCGCCGGCCGCCTTCGGCGCACGACGAAAAGACAGGCCGGTCAGGATGAACCGGACGTAGATCCCAACCGGCCTCTGCCATATTGCGCCAGTCGATATGGGCTCTCGACCAGCGATTTAAGCCGGTCAAGCCGAAGGGGTCGCTTGTGACGACCGGCCTTGCTCGAAGAGAGGGTGCGGAACACTCTCCGCCGGACGGGACATACTGGGATGCTGAGCGACCAAGTTCACGTACAGGTGCGGCGCTTTGAGATTCGGCCGCATTAGCCCCGTTACTGCGCGATTACGATGGTGGCTTCCGCCGATACGTCGTCGCAGGTGACGGTGACCAACCCATTGCCCACGGGCTTGGTGCCAGTCACAATCTGCCACGTCCAGGAGACGGCACCATCGCTGCCGGCAGCCTTCGGGTCAAGCCCCATCACCGTGCTGATCTTGCCGGATGGATGCTTGTAGACGATTGAGCACAGTGCGCCGGGCGATGTCTGGGCCGTCAGCGTAGCAAAACCGCCAAGGCTGACCGGAGAGGTCAGTGATGTGATTATCATACTACCGGCTGCCGATGGGCCGGGTGTGGGAACAGTCGCCTTTGGCGCAGCGGTGGCGGCGGCAGAATGGGCAGGAACCGGCGATGACGCGACAGGATTGGCAGACAGTGTAGCCGAACCGTCTGGTGGTCCGCTACCGCTGCTGCCCGTGGCTTGCATCGCGAACCCGAGGACGAGTAGGCCGGCGATGAAAGCGCCGGCACCGGAGGCACGGAGGGCCCAATCCCGGTAGGCAAGCCTACCAACCTTTCCTTCTTTCCGCGTGAATTGACGGCGCGCGGATTCCCAGGCGTTGCCGGCGAGCAATCCGGCGGGCAAGTAGTACACGCCACCGATTTCGATGTAAACGAGGAAGCAGACAACGGCGACGATAAGGGCAAAGACAATCTGGTCGTCATAGCGGATCGGGCAAGTGGGCGGATCGTCCAGCATGAAGAAGGCGAAGAACAGCACGGCCTGAATGTCCGGCGAGCGGAACACCTCAGAGACCTCACTCGAGTGGCCGAGAAAGCCGGCGCCCGTGAAGACCGCGAAGTAAGCCCCAAGGAACACGACCACAAGTGGCAGCTTGTTGATCCGATCGGCAACCAACAGACCGGCGGCAACGAGAAGCGCGAACCCCGCGAGACCAAGGTCTGGCAATGCGCCCCACCAACTCTGGCCGGTAGCGAAGATAAACGACGAGGCAACGAGCGCCAGAGCCGCCGGATTGAAGATGTTGGACCAGCGCGTGCGCAGTAGGTGCTTGCTACCAATCGCTATCGCCGTAATCACAATCACGACTGTTACGGCCTCCTGCGGCCGCAACACGAGCGCGATGATCAGTGCCGTTAGGAGCCCGCCGCTCGGGAACTCGAATCCCCGCCGCGTCGCCCGGGTCACGACGATATCGATCAGGGCAGCGGTCGCCATGGCCGCGGCGACACTGGGCAGGGCGTCAAAGATTCCTTGGCCGGGGATCGCCAGCAGGGCAAAGAGCAGCAGGATGGCCAGGAGCAGGCCCTTTGGCGTCTTCAGGAACCGCAGCAGCTGATGGATGGCAGAGGGAGCCTGAGGGCGTGCGCTCATCGCCGGTACTTGGATAAACCACTGGTTGCATATAGCTCGAGCCGAGGCGAGATGATTAGCCCGTCCACTCCCTGGCTCTCGAGCATCCGCAGCCCGCGCTTGCGCCCCAGGACAAAGGATGCGGTAGAAAGGGCGTCGGCCAGCATCGCCGTAGCGGCCACTACTGTGACGCTGGCGACGATCGATGCGGACTCCCCCGTCTGCGGCTGGATAATGTGATGCCCGGGCTGCCCGTCCGGGCGCGGCCGTTCGTAGTCACCGGACGTACAGACGGCGCCATCCGAGACGACGAGCGTCTCGATAAGCTCTGCCGGCTTCCGAGGGTTCTTGATGCCGATGCGCCAGGGGGCGTCGGCTGAGTTCCGGCCCCGTACCAGCACATCGCCACCGGCGTTTATGGCGAAGCCGGGGAAGCAGCCGAGTTCCGCCGCCGCGAGGTCCATGGCGAAACCCTTGGCGACTGCACCTAGGTCCAAAACCAATGGCTTGAGCAGAGTCACCGTGCCGCCTTCCGGGTTGATCATCACGTCCCGGTAACTGGTCTCGCGAGTGGCATGCGGTCGGTGGGTGGTCTCTTGGCCCGTTCGGTAGTTGCGGTTATACCCCCGCGCCGCCATCGCCTGTCCCACTGTGGGATCAAATGCACCGCCGCTCGCTTGCGATACTGCGAGGGCGAATTCGATTAGTTGGAAAAGCAACGGGCTGACACTCACCGGTGCCCCAGTCCGGGCCCTAAAGAGCGTCGAGAGCTCACTGCTTTCGTCGAAACGGCTGCATCGCTGCTCGACGTGATCAAACCAGCCGAAGGCCCGGCTCACGCGTTCATGACACGCGTCGTCCGGTTGCGCCTTTACTATCTCGATCGTGATCACGGTGTCCATGAACACGGCCGAGAAAACGGAGCGATGATTCGCCACGAGAGGTCGCTCGGAAATCGCTGTCAACTCGCCTGGTCCAGGGCGTTCTTGACTGCCTCGTTGTAGGCCTTGGAGCTGTCTGTCGCACCAGAGACGTAGTCCACCGGCGCTGATTGGCGGGAGAGGACCTGCTTGATCAGCGGATTCACGTCGGAGCACGGATAGCGAGTGCCGCAGCGGCTTACGGAGGCGGAGGTGATCCTCCCGTCTTTGACTACGACACGGGCCTCGATGGGTCCATGCCGGCTCGTGCCGATGGCTACGTAGGTACCATCGCGATAAACGCCTGCCTGCTGTTCGCCGTTGGCCGGCGATGCTGCGGGA
>VBEJ01000086.1 GCA_005882985.1 Chloroflexota bacterium | reverse complement strand
GTACCGATTAGTGCGATGCTGCCTCGATACGCCCTATGGGCTACTCGGCACGAACGGGTCGCCACCCGTGGTGGCCGCCGAATGACAAGACCCGGCTAGCGGCGATCTTCTTCCCAGCTCCAGGCGACGCCGACCGGCACGCGCTTGCCCCCGCGGCCCGCGCGCTCGAAGACGAGCTTGTCCATCTGGAGCTGGACAGGCATGGGGTATTCGCCGGTAAAGCAGGCGGTGCAGAAGCTGTCCTTCGGCTGCTCCACGGCGCTCATGAGGCCCTCGATCGTGAGGTAGGCGAGGCTGTCGGCGCCGATGTGCTGCCGTATCTGCTCGATCTCCTGCTTGGCGGCGATCAGCTCCCACTGCGTAGCCATATCGATCCCGAAGTGGCAGGGATGGCGGATCGGCGGCGCGCAGATGCGCATGTGCACCTCTTTCGCGCCGGCCTTGCGCAGCATCTCGACGACCTTCGGCGTGGTGGTCCCGCGCACGATCGAGTCGTCGACGACAACGAGGCGCTTGCCTTCAATGACCTGTCGCATCGGATTGAACTTCAGGTAGACGCCCTGGTCGCGCATGCGCTGGTCGGGCTGAATAAAGGTGCGTCCGACGTAGCGGTTCTTGACGAGACCCTCGGCGTACGGGATACCGGCCTCATGCGAGTACCCGATCGCGGCCGCCGTGGCGGAGTCCGGCACGCCAATAACCAAGTCGGCATCCACCGGCGCCTGGCGCGCCAGCTCGCGGCCCATGTTCATGCGCATCGGGTGGAGCAGCTTGCCGCGGATTATGCTGTCGGGGCGGGCGAAGTAGATGTATTCGAAGACGCAGAGGGCGTCGCGCTTCTTCTCGACCGCCTGCATTGCGTGGAGGCCTTGTTCGTCGATAACGACCGCCTCACCGGGCTCCACCTCGCGCACGAATTCAGCACCGAGGTGGTCGAGGGCGCAGCTTTCGGAAGCGACGATCCAGCCGTTGCCGTTTAGCTTGCCGATGCAGAGCGGCCGTACGCCGTAGGGGTCGCGCATTGCGATGAGGACGTCGGGCGTGAGGGCGACGAGGCAGTAAGCGCCGGCCAGCGCCTTCATCGTGTTCGATGCGCGCTCTAACCAGTCGGCGCCCGGGGCGGACGCGAGCATCTTGGCGGCGACCTCGGTGTCGGTGGAACCGGTGAACTCGTGGCCCTGGTCCTCGAGGTCGTAGCGGAGGAGCTCGGCGTTGATCAGGTTGCCGTTGTGCCCCATCGCGAGCGGGCCGTGTGCGCCGTCGACGCGAACGGGCTGGGCGTTCTCCTTGCGGCTGGAGCCGGTAGTGGAGTAGCGAGTGTGGCCGATCGCGGCGTGACCAGGCAAGTAGCCGAGGTCGTTCTCCTCGAAGACTTGCGAGACGAGGCCCATGCCGCTATGCAGGTGGATGCCGAATCCGTCGGCCGTGGCGATGCCGGCGCTCTCCTGGCCGCGGTGCTGGAGGGCATAGATGCCGTAGAAGGTGATGCGGGATACGTCTTCACCGGGCGCGTAGACGCCGAATACGCCGCACTTCTCTCGCCAGGTCTCGTTGGGGGAATCGGAATTCTTGCTATGCACTAGCCATGCCTGCCGCTGGGGCAGGAAACGACGGGTGATAGACACAATGCACTAGCTGAGATAAACATAGTGATTTGCTCCGCCTTGCACCAGAATTTTATCACGCTCGCGAGACGCGTCTCAAGTGGCGCACGTCAGCAAGAAATAGGGCGATTAACGTGACAGCGCCAGGCAGTTCGAGAAGCTCGATGTGTAGCCCTGCGGGCCTAGTAACGTGGTCACCGTGACTGTCACATACTCGAAACGGCCAGCGGGAGCGTCGACGGTAATGTTGAACGACGCATCGCCGGAGCTGTCTGTCGTCGCTCCTACCGAGACCAGTGGAAGTTGTCCCTCCCCGAAGCCGCTGGGATCGCAGGCTTCGTTCGCGAAGACTTCGATCTCAAGGTCAGCTTCGGGTACAGAGCGGGCGGATCCGCTGATCGTCAGTTCGCCGCGACTCCGCGAGGCCGACTGAACGACAGATGAGGTTGGGTAGTCGGGGTCGCTGTACATGACCAAGCCTTCGGCTCCGTTCGAGTGAATCGAGTTGCGCAGTAAGTTTCCTCCGCCGCCCAAGGCGTTAATTCCCCAAGTCCCGTTGTAGGCGATGATGTTGTCGCGCGCATCGACCCCACCATAGCCGCTGGAATCGATGATACCCGCTCCACCATTTCCGAGAGGCCTCTTCCCGTTTGCGGTCGTGCCGATTTTGTTGCCCACGATATTCGTCCCGCCCTCAACGGCGATTCCCGCCCCGGCGTTGCCGGAGATCAGGTTCCCCTCGCCCGGGCCGGGACCGCCGATCGTCACCCCATCGGCCCAAACACCGGCGGCGGTGTTAGCCAAACTCTTTGTGCCGGAGTAGTCGGTCCCAATGAAGTTACCGAGCAGGCGGACGCCACTCCCACGCCAGGCTCTGACACCCCACCCATTGCCGGATATCAGATTGCGGTCCAACGGGGTAGCGCCACCAATCAGGTTGTTATTGAACACTGGGGAGCCCCAGAGACCGAAGAATGCGGCGGAGACGCCCATGTATTCATTTCCGCGAGCAATCGTACCCGAGGGATCCGTCCCGATGAAGTTGCCCTGAATGGTGTTGTCGCCGGATCCAACGGCAATCCCGACGAAGAAGCGATTAATGACAAGGCCTCTGACTACCGAGTGGCCGGCGCGCAGGTCCAGACCGGTTACTCGGTCGGCAAGAGACCCGTCCAGCTCGATGAGCGGCTTTCCGCTGAATCCCGGCTGCGTCGTTCCGTCGATGACGACGGGGTCGCTCACGGTAGGAAAAGGAGACCTCACGCTGATGGTATGCGGTCCCTTGATATCGAACGCGATGGTGTCAGTGCCAGGCGTCGCGTTCGCGAGGTCCATAGCCTCACGGAGGGTGCAGCCGTGACCGCCGGCGGCGCAGGGACCTCCACAAAGCTCGACAGCAGCCGGGTCGGCAGCCGAGTTCACGGTGATCACACCCGGTGCTCGTCCAATCATGACGCCCCGCGAAAAGGATGACGTATCTGCCAACATGGCGGTAAGGCCCGTTGCCGTAACAATGCAGCCGACCGCCGGCGCCGGAAACGTCTCCTCAAACGCTATATCGTACATTTCCCTGGCGCCGAGGAATATCTCGCCTTCACCGTAACCGCTCGGGTCGATTGTGCGGTTCGCGAAGAATTCCAGGGCAGCGTTCCACGGCGAGAATCGACCTGGATTGGGGTTGTTCAAACCGCGCACAACGATGTTGTCTCCGACGCGCTCGACCGACGTTATCGCCGGGACGTGATCTGGATAGGTGCCGCACGGGCCGACGGCGAAGCAACGGGACTCGAAGAAGATGCCCTGGCCAGCGTTGCCGTAGATGCTGTTGCCACTGATGGTGCCTCCCGAGAAGTAGCCGTGGACTACGCCGTGACCGCGGTTGTGGGCAATAACGTTTGCCGCCCCAGGCGACGTGCCGCCGATGGTAACCCCGTCGCCGAGGTAGATACCGCCGCGTGGCTTCCCAGACTGGTCCGGGCCGCCGTTCGATGTGATGACGTTTCCCTGGATGACCGTGTTCCCCTCGCCCCCGCCAGCTAAACCGAAAACCGCAAAGTCGTGGATCGCCAGCCCGCGGATGGCGCTGGTGCTGCCACGGGAGGTGTTGACGGACAGGCCGCTCGCCTGACCGGCGTTCCTCCCATCGAGTTCGATGAGCGGCTGTCCGGAAAAGCCAGGCTGCGTGGTCGCGTCGATCACCAACGAATCGACGATTGCGGGAAGGGCGCTTGCAGGGGAAATAACGTAGCCGCCGGCCGGAGGGAGGTTGAAGTGGATCGCGTCGGTCCCCGGCGAGGCATTCGCCTCTTGGATCGCAACCCGCAAAGTACAAGGCCCGTCCGGCGCGATGGCACAGAGCCCGTCGCCGGGTGTGACATCGGACTCATCGCCCGCCGAGGTTACCGTGAAGGTGGCATCAGCAAATGCGGCGGGTATCGGACCGCCGGGCAGGTGTGCGGGCAAGAAAGCGGCGACGCCCAGGGCGAGACAGCCAAGCACGAGACGGGCGGTGACCGTAATTACGCGGGCCATAAAAACCTCCGCGGGGCAAGAGGGGTATTCCGCGTAGCGATTATGTCAGGCAGACCGGTAGGGCGACGCAGAGAAACGTTAGATGTTTATGTGAATTGGCGCGGCCCAAGGATACCGCTGAGCGCGCCGGTTGCGTTCGAGCCGTGGACCCTTGCGTGAACCCAAGCTTGTCGAACAACGTGTAGCATAGAGAATGAAACGATGGCAACGCCCCAGACGCAGCAAGAAAGCCCGCCCCAGAACCGCATTCCGAAGCAAGGCCAGACGATCCAGACGCGGCGCCTTACCAAAGTCTATCCGGGCGGCACGCGGGCGGTCGATGCGCTCGACCTGGAAATTGAGAACGGCGAGTTCTTCGGTCTGCTGGGGCCCAACGGGGCCGGGAAGACGACCACGATCGGCATGCTGACGACCCGAGTGGTGCCGACGAGCGGAGAGATGTGGATCGCCGGCATCAACGTCCGTGCCCGCCAGCAGGAAGTTAAACGGATAATCGGCGTGGTCACGCAGTTCAACACGCTTGACCGGCGCTTGACCGCCTGGGAGAACCTCTATCACCACGGACGCTATTTCGGCCTGAACAGGAGCGACTCGCGCCGGGAGGCGACCCGCGTGTTGGAGCTGGTCCGGCTGGAGGAGCGCGGAAAGTCGCTGGTGGACGAGCTTTCGGGCGGCATGCAACAGCGGCTGTTGATCGGCAGAGCGCTCGTGCACCGGCCGGAAGTGCTCTTCCTCGACGAACCGACCACCGGCATCGATCCTCAGGGCCGCCTGGCGCTCTGGGACATCCTGCTCCAATTGCATCGCGAAGGACAAACGATCCTCCTCACCACCCACTACATGGAAGAGGCGGAGCGGCTTTGCCAGCGCGTGGCGATCATGGAGCACGGTAAAATCCTCGCAATCGGCTCGCCGGAGGAATTGAAAGGATCGGTGGGAGCGGAGACAATCATGACCCTCCAGGCGGAACCGATTACGCCCGCTTTCATCGGCGCGCTGAAGGGCATCTCGGGCGTGCACTCGGTGGAGGAGGGGCCGCGGGGGCTCCAGGTGTTCGCCGGCGACTCCCGGCGGCTGATACCTCAGATAGCGGAGACTGCGCTGGCACAAGACGTGGAGTTGAGCGATATCTCCGTGAGCACGCCAACCCTTGAGACGGTGTTCATGCGGCTCACAGGAAGGGAGTTGCGAGATTGACCACTGAGGCAGTCACTCTCGAGGTTCGGCCGCGGTACACGCTTCCGATGGCGTTCATCCAGCCATTTATGGCGATGATGGAACGCGACCTGCGGGTCTTGAGGCGTGATCTCGTCCCGTTTCTCGCTCGGACAGCGATGCAGCCGTTCCTATTCGTATTGGTATTCACGTACGTCCAGCCGAAAATCGGGGCGGGCGCGCCGGGATTCCAGGACGTGCTGGTGCCCGGATTGATCGCTTCGACCGTGATTTTTCAGGGCATCCAGGCCGTGGCCATACCTCTCGTAATGGAGTTCAGCCAAACGAGGGAAATCGAGGACCGGGTGATGGCGCCGCTCCCGGTCTGGGGCATTGCGGCGCAAAAGATGACCTTTGCGTTCTTGCAGTCGCTTCTGGTTGTACTCGTCGTCTTCCCGCTGGTCTATATCGTTCCGGTGAACACGCCGCACCTCCACGTCTCGCCGCTAGTCCTGGTTACGATCATCCCCCTTGGCGCTCTACTCTCGGCTTCAATGGGACTGCTCATCGGGACCGCCGTAAACCCCCGGCAGATCACGCTGGTGTTTGCGTTGATTGTCATGCCGCTAACGTTCCTGGGCGCGGTGTATTATCCGTGGTCGCAGCTCGAGGCGATCCGTTGGCTGCAGGTAATCACGCTGCTCAACCCGCTGGTCTACCTGAGCGAAGGGCTGCGCGGCGCGTTAACACCGCAGTACGGACATATGAACTACGTGGCAGTTTACGCGGGTCTGATTATTTGCTGCGTTGGCTGCACCTGGGGGGGAGTCCGCATGTTTGAGAAGAGGGTGTTGTCGTAGGCTAAGCCCACTCTTTGGCCTTTCGCTGTCTTCGATGATGTGGCCGAGGTGGCTCCGAAGAAACGCCTGCCAGTGATTCGCCTCAGCGCTGCTCTGGTAGTCGCCCGCTAGTCTCCTTCGATAGAGATCGCCCGCTCGGGGCAGTTGGCGACGGCGAGGCGGGCCTTCTCTTCGAGGCCCGGCGGCACGGTGCCGTCTCCGACTTCGTGAGCGTAGCCGTAGTCGTCTAGCTCGAAGAGTTCGCTGGCGACGACGAAGCATCGGTTGTGACCCTGGCACTTCTCCTGGTCGACTTTTACCTTCATAACTCCGGTCCTGATCTTCTCTACCATTTTGCCTTCCCCTTGAAGCTACGGAAATACCACCGGCAGGTTGCGCGGGCCGCGCACCTGGCCGCCCGCCCACGTGACGGCGCTCGGGTCTTCGAGGCGGAAGTCCGGGATGCGCTTCAGCCACTCTTCGATCGAGACTCGCATCTCCATGCGCGCCAGGTTTGATCCAGCGCAGCGGTGGATGCCGACGCCGAACGCGATATGCGGGTTGAACTCGCGGTCGAGGATGACCTTGTCCGGGTCATCGAACTTCGCCGGGTCGCGGTTGGCGGCCGGGAAGT
Source organism: Chloroflexota bacterium (assembly GCA_005882985.1). GTDB lineage: Bacteria > Chloroflexota > Dehalococcoidia > SM23-28-2 > RBG-16-64-32 > CF-163. The sequence continues at coordinate 3,867 of VBEJ01000086.1, read as the reverse complement.
TCATGAGCACGCGGTCGTTCTCCTTCATCGGGCGCCCACCGTACTCGACCTCGCGGTTGGTCACACGCGCCATCGTCACCGGCGAGTAGGCGCGGAGTAGCTCCTCGACGGCGTTCTGGATGATCTCCGGCCGCTCGATGAGCATCCTCCGGTCGTCCGGGTGCTGAGCGAGGTGCCACAGCGCGGAGCCGATGCTGCTCCAGGTGGTGTCGATGCCGGCGATGACGATCAGCAGGCAGGTGCCGAGCAGGTGGATATGTGAAACGGGCTCGCCTTCCACTTCGGCCTGCAGGAGCTTGCTGATGAGGTCGTCGGTGGGCTTCTCGCGGCGGGCCATGATCTGGTTGTTGAGGAAGCTGAGCAGCTCCATTCGCGCTGGGCCGCGAAGCTCGGGGTTCGTCAGGCCGAGCTCGAGGAGGTTGCGCACCCAGCCGGTGAAGGTGTCGGCCATGTCGTGCGGAACGCCGAGCATGGAGGCGATGACGCGCGGCGGGATCTGCTGCGCGTAATCGACGGCGGCGTCGGCGCGGCCATTGTCGATGAACCTATCGATAAGCGAGTTGGCCAGCTCGCGGGTCTCATCTTCGTAGACGGAGACAGCTTTGATCGAGAAGTGCGGGAGGAGGAGCTTGCGCGCCCAGGTGTGCTCGGGCGGGTCGGAGCTGATCGGCGGGGCGCGGACGCCATAGAAGGGCGAGGCCTCCGCGTCGGGTGGCGGCTGGATCGGCGCGACTAGGATTTCGCGCGAGGAGAAGTTCTGGAAGTCTTGCGCGATCGCGAAGAGATCGTCGTAGCGGGTCGGCATCCAGGAGCTGCCCCAGTGCTCCGTGTGCGCGACGGGACACTTTTCGCGCAGCTCGTCCCAGACGGGATAGGGGTCGCGGACGTAATCAGGGTCGAAGATATCGTAATCGGTGGCCCAATCTCGGGTCTGCTGCCCGTTTTTCGCCTCCGTTCGGGCCTTCATCTGTTCAGTCGCCATGCCCTTGTCCTCCGTGGCTTCGTTCGCGGCGACATTATAACTGACAGACCGCCCCTGGAATGCCCGCGAAGCAGATTCCGGCGATTCTAGCCGAAGACGACCGGCATCGAGCGGGGCCCGCGTACCTGGCCTCCGGCCCACGTCACAACGTCTGGGTCCTCCAGCCGGAAGTCCGGGATGCGCTTCAGCCACTCCTCGATCGAGACGCGCATTTCCATGCGGGCGAGGTTCGAGCCAGCGCAGCGGTGGATGCCGACACCGAAAGCGATGTGCGGGTTGACCGCGCGGTCGATGATGACTTTATCGGGGTCGGGGAACTTCTCCGGGTCGCGGTTGGCGGCCGGGAAGTTCATCAAAATGCGTTCGCCTTCGGCGAACTTGCAGCCGTTGTACTCCGTATCCTCGGACACGTAGCGCGCCATTGTGACCGGCGAGTAAGCGCGCAGAAGCTCTTCGACGGCGGTCGGGATCAGTCCCGGTTCAGCGACGAGGCGCGCGCGGTGCTCGGGGTGCTGAGCGAGATGCCAGAGCGCGGAGCCGATGCTGCTCCAGGTGGTATCGATGCCGGCGAGGAGCAGGAGGAACGACGTGCCGAGCACGTGCGTCTCGGGTACCGGCTGGCCGTCGACCTCAGCATTAAGAAGATACGTGATCAGGTCGTCTTTCGGGTTCTGCTTGTGCTCCTGGATGCGATCCCAGAGGTAGAGGAAGATCATCCGGCCCGCCTCGCCACCGATCTCGGCGTTCTGCAGGCCGAACTCGAGAAAGCCACGCACCCAGTCGGTGAAGGTGTTCGACATCTCCTTCGGGATGCCGAGCATGCTAGCGATGATGCGCGGCGGGATTTGCTGCGCGTAGTCGGCGGCAGCGTCGCAACGGCCCTTGTCAACGAAGCCGTCAATCAGCGAACGGCACAGCTCGCGCGTCTCCGGCTCCCACTTCGCGATCGCTTGTACAGAGAACGGCGAAAGCAGGAGGCGCCGCGCCCACGTGTGTAGCGGCGGGTCGGATGTGATCGGCGGTGCGCCGACCTCGTAGTTTTGCAGGGCTTCCGGGATGTCCATCGCTTCGTCGCCGGCGTTCTCACCGGCGCCCATCGGCGCGACGAGGACGTCGCGCGAGGAGAAGCGCTGGAAATCCTGGGCAATCGCGAAGAGGTCCGCGTAGCGCGTCGGCATCCAGGAGCCGCCCCAGCGCTCTGTGTGCGCGACCGGACACTTCTCGCGCAGCTCGTCCCAGACAGGAAATGGGTCCTTGATATAGTCGCGGTCGAAGATATCGTAGTCGTGCGCCCAGTCTTTTACCTCTTCAGGAGCTGCGTTTCCGTTCGTCTTGGGCGCGGTCGTTTCCTTCTGCTGTTCGAGGGTCACCGGCGTTCCTCCTTCGGCTGTAAGCGCAACGTATCGCGTCGCTCCCAAGCTGTCAAGATTATAACTTAGCGACCGCTAAGAATGTGATTCGAGTCACAGATTGGTCTCTATAGCCGGTTTGCGAGTTCGCTGGCGATGGCAACTACTAAGAGAGCGCTGAGGGCCACAGCCAATAAGATCAGCGCGGTTCGACTGAGCTTTGCTCGAGCGGGTTGAAGCATGCGCTTGCTTCACCCACTCTGACGGGTCGTCCTCGATTTCAACACTGTCTAGCACGCACGGAACACCGGCGAATGTAAGTGCACCTCGAAGGAACTCCGCCTCATCGGCATTCGACGCGACGGCAATCCGGACTCCTGCCTGCTCTCTCGCTGCGGCATGGTCAACCGTTATCTCGAAACTGGATTCCCTTAGACTCGACTGGCTGCGACTCGCTTGCTTCTGACGGAGGTTTGAACCCCCTCTCGGCGCTCGGCTCGCTCTCGGCGGTCGGCGCGTCCTCGACCGCGGCCGTGATGACGACGGGCTTCTCTGTCATCGCACCGATGGCTTCGGCCGCGTCCAGCGACCGGTTGAACCCTTCGTCGATGAGGTCCTCCCGGTTGGCGGAGATGACCTGACCGATGGGAAGGCGCTTTCCGCTGGTCTTGACGAGTACGATGTCCCAGGCGCGCAGGTCGAAGGCGGGCCGCGGCAGGTGTGAAGGGGCGTCGCCCAGCGCGAAGTCGTCGACCTCGATTCTCTCAATCTTCCAGAATGGCACGAGCTCTACGGTTCCGAGGCCGAGGCCGAGGACGCCCTGCTGGAAGCGGACCGACTGCTTCTGCCTCTCGACGACAACGGCGGCGCCGATGATCGAGTAGATGACCCCCATCGCGGACAGCGGCGCGAGGAGGAGTCCCGCGATCAGCATGATCGCAAGAAGCGTGGTCGAGAGGCTATCGGCGAACAGCGCGACCGCACCGAACAGCGCCAGACCGATGGCCAGCCCGATGAGCGGCAGGACGACCGCGCCTCGCTCTGGGCGAAGGTCGATCCGCCCCTCGCGAACGATGCAGACGCGCCGGTCGAGCGGGATACGACGGGCGGCTTCCGAGGCCATGGCGGGAATATTGTATCGCCACAATCCGCCTAATTTTGAGCGTAGGGGCTGTCGCGGGCTGCAAAGCCGGAGGGTCGGGAACTGTCTAGGTACCCCCCGCCCCCAAAACCCGCCTCTACACGCGGTCGGACCGCGGGTGTACAATGAGCGGGCGTTGACGCGCCCACGGAGGCACGGTATAATTCCGACTTACCGGATAGACAAAGTCGACTAACTGTCTCCCGGACGGAATCGAGGCGATCCATGGTAATCGAAGAAGCACCCGCAGGCGCCCATCCCAAGGTCCCGCAAGACCTCAAGCCCGGCCACGTATTCGTGACGCTCGACGAAGAGATCGAGAACTTCAAGACCGAAGCAGGCCTCTTCCGGAAGGACGAAGAGGGCCTCGAGGGTGAGTTCACGCCGTTTCGATT
>VBEJ01000085.1 GCA_005882985.1 Chloroflexota bacterium | reverse complement strand
TTCGTGAACCTCGATCGGACGGCCGAGGTCCTGAAGATCCTCGCCGACGTTGGCCTGACCACGCGCGAGGCCTGTGGACATACGGTCCGCAATGTGACCGGCTGCCCCTACGCCGGCGTGTCCGGCGACGGCCACGAGCTCTTTTACGTGACGCCGTACCTCGCCGCCTACGCCCGCAACATGCTGCGCAACCCGATCTGCCAGAACCTGCCGCGCAAGTGGAAGACGGCATTCTCCTGTGGCCCGACCGACTGTGCGGGCACGCCGTTCCACGACATGGGCTTCATCGCCAAGATCAAGCGCGAGAACGGCCGCGAAATCCGCGGCTTCGAAGTAGTTGTCGGCGGTGGGCTTTCGACTATGCCACGCAACGCGGATG
>VBEJ01000239.1 GCA_005882985.1 Chloroflexota bacterium | reverse complement strand
CCCAACGTCAATCACGTTCCCGTGACCCTGGGGACGTGGCACCGGATCGAGTGGCTGATGGCATACAACACCACCACCAACCCGGCGAACGGGATCTGTCGCTGGTGGCTCGACGGTCAGCTCATCGGCGACTACTACGACGTCAACTACCCTCCCGGGCCGCTCACCGACTACAAGCTCGCCCCGGTCTGGGGTGGTATCGGGGGGACGAAGACCGAGACCGACTACTACTACTTCGATCACGTTCACATGAGCGGCAGGTGACGCCCGCGGGCGCGATTTCCGTTCCGGTCCGGTACGTGACCCGCGTCACGCAGCCGCCGGGCTCATGTTCTCGGGCGACAGGCCGGAATGCACAAGAATACAGCCCTCACGACTCGCTTCGCGGTCTAGGCAACCTCCCACTCGCGTACTTAGCTCGCACCACTTGCGCGGCTTACCCGCGTATTGCTACTGTGGCCGCACGCGCGACGGCGGACCTCGGGTCCAACATCGGTCGCGCGTTGCGGGACGTACCCGCAGCAAGCCAAGTGACGCTGACTCAGAGCAAAGCCGTCGAAAGACGGTGACGCAGAGCCACGGGACTACCGCGATCTAGTCGCCACGTCCGCCGGGCCGCCAGCGATTCGACGTAGCGTCGACGCTGGCGGCCTTTTTTTGACTATCAGTGTAGCGGGAGTGCAACACTATGCCGTTCACGTTCAAGCTTTCGCAGCGTCTGGCCCGCATGCGACGCACCGCGCTCGTTCTCACCGCGGCGCTCGCCGCATGCGAAAAACCGGTTCAGTTGACCGATCCCATCAATACCGTTGCTCAAGTCGTCGTCTCTCCTCGAGCTGTGACCGTGCCCACCAACCAAATGGTCGACTTCATGGCGGTCGCCTTGACGACCACCGGGGACACGGTCCCTCTGGCCGTATCGTGGAGCGTCACGAGCGGCAGCGTGACCGATACGAGCACCAGCGGTGGTCGGCATTACGGCCACTACAAGGCGGGCTCGGACACCGGAAAGGTGAAGGTGATCGCCCACGGCAATCCCGGCGGCTCGACCGACACCGCCGTGGTGACGGTGACGCCTGTGCCCGTTTCTGCGGTGACGATCAACCCCGCGTCCGCAAGCGTGCTGGTGGGACAGACCGCGCAGCTCGCGGCGACGACCTTCGATTCCGCTGGGAACGTGTTGACCGGACGGACGGTGACGTGGGCGAGCAGCAACTCGAGTGTCGGGTTGGTGAACGGCAGCGGGCTCGTGACGAGCGTGGCCGCCGGCTCCACCACCATCAATGCCGTCAGCGAGGGCCGGAGCGGCACCGCCTCCATCTCGGTCTCGAACGTCCTGGTCGCCTCCGTGGCGGTGAGCCCGGCGACGGCGAGCCTGACCGTCGGAGGGACGCAGCAGCTCATCGCGACCCCGAAGGATGCGAACGGGAACCCGCTGACCGGACGGACCATCTCCTGGACGAACAGTAACTCCGGGGTGGCGACCGTGAACGGGAGCGGGCTCGTCGGCGCCAGCGCAGCGGGCTCGGCCACCATCACGGCGACGAGTGAAGGCCAGAGCGGCACCGCCTCCATCTCGGTCTCGAACGTCGCAGTGGCCTCCGTGGCGGTGAGCCCGGCGACGGCGAGCCTGACCGTCGGAGGGACGCAGCAGCTCATCGCGACCCCGAAGGACGCGAACGGGAACGCGCTGATCGGACGGACCATCACGTGGACGAGTAGCAACTCCGGGGTGGGGACTGTGAACGGGACCGGACTCGTCGGCGCCAGCGCGGCCGGCTCGGCCACCATCACGGCGATGAGTGAAGGGCAGAGCGGGACGGCAACCGTTACGGTCACAGCCCCACCGCCTCCGACTTCCGCGCCGAGCGCGGTGACGGACCTAACGGTGGCGGGCACGACGGATAGCTCGGTGACCCTGTCGTTCACCGAGGTGAACGACGGGACTCGGCGGGTTGTCCAACGTCGCGAGCGGCACCACGGCCGCAGGCGCTCCCCAGCCGGTGGCGTCGGTCGTCGTCAGTCCGACGACGGCTAGCGTCGGTGTGGGGGGGACGCAGCAGTTCACCGCGACCCTCAGGGATGCCAGCGGTAACGTGCTCACCGGGCGGGCGACCAGCTGGACCTCGAGCGTGCAGAGCATCGCAACCGTGTCGGCCGGCGGGTTGGTGACGGCGCTGCTGGCGGGCACGACGACGATCACCGCGACGAGTGAGGGCCAGAGCGGCACGGCGACGATGACGGTCACGGTGCTGCCGCCGCCCTCGACGGGGTGGCCCCACGAGCCGGCGGGCTATCGGGTGATCACGGATTACGACATGCATGCCCTGAACGACGGCGGCTGGCTGAACAGCTACCCGTCGCAGCTCGGCTCGGGCATCAGCCTGGCCAGCGTGGCGGGGGCGCCGGCCTCGGCACCCACGGTGTGGCAATTCGCCTATCCCGCCGGCTATAGCGGCGGCTCGGCGCCAGGCACCGAGTACTACCCGATCTCCGCTCCCTACCCGACGGCGTTGTACGTCGGCTTCTGGTGGAAGCCGTCGAATCCGTGGCAGGGGCACTCGAGCGGCGTGAACAAGCTGATGTTCGTCTACGCCGGCGGGCCGCCCGCGGGGCTGATCATCAAGATGTTGGGCACGGGGTCGGGGCCGTTCCGCACGCAGGTCACGACGGAGTTTGGGACGACGACGAACTGGAACGAGAACGTCGGCTCCTCGAGCCCGTTGGCGCTGGGGCAGTGGCATCGCATCGAGATGTTCCTGAACTACGCCGGCGGCGTGCTCCAGTGGTGGGTGGACGGCGTGCTAATCGGCAGCTACACGGGCATCGGGTATCCGAACAGCGGGTTCAACCAGCTGGAGTTCAGTCCGACCTGGGGCGGGGTCGGCGATACCAAGAGCGAGACCGACTACTACTGGTACGATCAGGTCCGCGCCAGTCGCCCGTAACAGGTCGCGACGCACGCGTGACAAGAGGTGGAGGTTGTGAGTCAGCCCGGTACAGAAAAACAGATCTTCGCTGTTCAGAGCAAAGCCGTCGAAAGACGGTGACGCAGAGTCACGGGACTAACGCGACCTAGTCGCTATGTCCGCCGGGCCGCCAGCGCGAAGCACGAGGCAACGCTGGCGGCCCTTTTGTCGCCTACGAACAACCTGTGGAAGGAGTGCAACACAATGCCCTATCTCTTCAAGCTGTCTCGACGGATGGCGCGGACGCGAGCGGCGCTCGTCCTCGCGGCCGCGGCTGCGGCTGCGTGCGAGTCGGCGGACCTGCTGCCGAGCAGTCCGCAGAAGCTCGAGCTGGCCACGACGGCCGGCACCGTCGGGACGGTCTCGGATCTTCGAGTGACCGCGGCCAGCGACACCTCCCTCACGATCGCCTTTACCGCAGTTGACGACAGCGCAGGCCTGGGAGCGACCTATGAGGTCCGCTACGCCCTGAGCCCGATCGCCTGGGGCTCGGCCCTCACCGTCGCGCGTGGCACGTGTGTCGCGCCGCTGGGCTCGGCCATCGAGAGCACGAAATCCTGCACGATCCTCGGGCTCACGCCAGCAAAGCAGTACGATGTCCAGCTGGTGGCCTTCAGCGGCACGCCCAACCTGAACGCGGTGTTCGGCGGGCTGTCGAACGTCGCCACGGCGTCCACGACGGCGACCCCTGCGGCCCCGGCGACGGTGCTCCTACAGGAGGCCTTCGAGGACGCGAGCTTCACGGCGCGGGGCTGGTACGACAATACGGCGCTGGCCATCACCACATCTCAGCACATCGTCGGCAGCACGAGCGCTCTCGAGGTCCACTTTCCCGTCGGGGCGACGACCCCCACCTGGGGTGGAACGGCGCGGCGCGCCTTCCTGGGAACGGAAACCGTATACCTGGGCTATTGGGTGAAGTACAGCAGTAACTGGGTCGGCTCGGGCCGTGCCTATCACCCGCACGAGTTCATGCTCCTGACCAACGAGGATGCTGCCTACACCGGGCCCTCGTTCACCCACCTGGCGACGTACGTTGAGGAGAACTATCAAAACGGCGGCATCCCGGTTCTCGCCATGCAGGATGGGGCTAACATCGATCAGGCGCAGATCGGACGGGATCTCACGACGATCTCGGAGAATCGTGGCGCGGCGGGGTGCAACGGCAACACGGATGGCTACACCACTGACTGCTATCAGGCGAGCGGCGTGTACGTGAACGCCAAGACGTGGAAGGCAGTGCAGCCATCCTTCCTGCCAAGTTCCGGGACCGGGTACAAGGGCGACTGGCACTTCGTGGAAGCCTACTTCAAGCTCAATTCGATCCAGAACGGCAAAGGGGTGGCGGACGGGATCGTCCGTTATTGGTTCGACCGGCAGCTGGTTATCGAGCATACCAACGTGCTGCTTCGGACCGGAGCGCATCCCACCATGAAGTTCAATCAGCTCCTGATCGGCCCCTACATTGGGGACGGCTCGCCCGTGGATCAGACGATGTGGGTGGACAACCTCACGGTGGGCGACGGCCGGATCGAGACCCCAACGGTGCCGTCGGTCGCGTCCGTCACGGTCACCCCCGCGTCGGCGAGTGTGCCCGTCGGCGGCACGGTCGGGCTCGGCGTGACGCTCAAGGACGTATCCGACAACATTCTGCCTCCGCAGGCCGTCACATGGACGTCGAGCAATACCGCCGTCGCGACGGTGTCCGGGAGCGGAGTGGCCAGCGGGCGTTCAACGGGTTCCGCGACGATCACCGCGACGAGCGGTGAAGCCCGGGGAACGGCTACGCTGACGGTGACGGCGATACCCCCGGGGACGGTGGGGGACCTCGCCGTCGCGGCGAAGACCGATACGTCGGTCACCCTGTCGTTCACCGAGGTCAACGACGGCACCGGGCAGCCGGCGAGCTACGACATTCGCTCCGCCGTCGGGTCACTGTCCTGGGGCTCGGCGTCGGACATTGGTCGTGGCACGTGCACCGGGGCGCTCGCCGGGACGGCGATCGGTGCGAAGCGAGCGTGCACGGTCTCCGGGCTCGTCGCCGGGACCGACTACCAGTTCCAGCTCATTGCGTTCCGCGGGACGCTCAACGTAAACGCCGTGTTCGGTGCACTGTCGAACGTGGCGGCCGGCACGACGGCGGTAGCTGCGGTGCCTGCGGGGCCGCCGGGGGCGGTGGGGGACCTCGCCGTCGCGGCGAAGACCGATACGTCGGTCACCCTGTCGTTCACCGAGGTCAACGACGGCACCGGGCAGCCGGCGAGCTACGACATTCGCTCCGCCGTCGGGTCACTGTCCTGGGGCTCGGCGTCG
>VBEJ01000238.1 GCA_005882985.1 Chloroflexota bacterium | reverse complement strand
ATCGCGAACTTCGTTCAGTCTCTGGATGGGGTCGCGGCCCTAGGCATTCCGCAGACAAGCGGCGGCCAGATAAGCGGCTCGAACCCGCAAGACCGTTTCACGATGGGCTTGCTGCGCTCGATCGCCGACGCCGTTGTCGTCGGAGCGGGGACTGCGCGGTCTGTGCCTGGACACCTGTGGACTCCCGAGTACATCTTTCCGTCGCTGGCGGACGAATACGCGGAGCTGCGGCGAAGACTCGGCCGGGCTGAGCTTCCGCTGAACGTCATTGTCACCGCCAAGGGCGAGGTAGATGCTTCCCAGCGGGTCTTCCAGGGGGAAGTGCCGATCATGATCGTGACGACCGAAGGGGGGCAGCGACGCTTGACGCAGGGAGCAGGTATCGATCCGTCCCTCATTCGGGCGGTCGGGAAAAGTGGGGAGTTTAGCGCCGGAGCGATACTCGAGGCTCTGAGCCGAGACGACCGTCGAGGCGTCGTTCTTCTTGAGGGTGGGCCGCACCTGATGGGAGACTTCTTCGGAGAAGGCCTCGTGGACGAACTGTTCGTCACGGTATCTCCGCTAATCGCGGGCCGCGATGGACATGAGCGGCCGGGCATCGTCGCCGGGCGGGAGTTCGCGCCCGATACGCCGATCTTGGGTGAGCTGGTGTCGGTCAGGCGAGCGGACAACCATCTGTTTCTTCGTTATGCTTTTGCCAGTCCGGAAAGCAAGAAGACCGAGCAATGAAGAAGGAGGTTTGACATGTGTATTACGTGCGGTTGCGACGAGCCTGAGGCCAACCACGGCAACCCGAAGCACATCACGCTTCAGCAACTGAAGGATGCTGCTGAGGCGGCTGAGGTGGATATCAACCAGCTAAAGAAGAACATCGACGAGGGGTTGAAGAGGTACGCGGGCGCGCAGTAACAGCATCTTCGTCAGCGCACAACGAAACATAATCGAACCGGCGTCGTAGAGCTGGCATACGCTCGCACGCCCTGGCTCGAGGAGGTCCGCCATGACGACTGGAAGTATTTGGAGCCAGAGGCGCGTTGTGGCAGGGCGCTGGACATTGAAGGACGTCGTCCAGGGCAAGCCGTTTGGGCACCCGAGCCATCCGCCGTTCGTGCACTTTCCGTCCGCTCTGCTTCCCTCCGCATTGATCTTCGATCTAGCCTCGAGGCTCGATCCTGATCTGACTTTCACACGGGCGGCTTTCTACAACATCGTTCTCGGGCTGGTTGTTGCGATGTTCGCTGCGATCACCGGCTTGGTGGACTACCTGCCGATGGTCGGCGGCTCTCGTAAGAAAATAATCGGCACGCGGCATCTGATCGCCCAGCTCTGCGCCGTGAGTCTCTTCGCGCTCAGTCTGCTCCTGCGTACGTTCGATTTCTACGCCACACAAACGCCGCTCGGTGCGATGATCCCGGCTGTCGCTGGGGCTGTGGTGCTAACGATCGGAAACTACTTTGGTGGGACTCTGGTCTATCGCCAGGGAATGCGGGTCAGCACCGACCTATAATGCAAGGCGAAGGAGCCACCCATGACTTCGCGAGAGGACTTGCTGGAACCGCTCATCCACCAAAGGGCCGTTCTGCTTACGAGCTACCGTCGCGACGGTACGCCTGTTGGCACCGCCGTTAACATGGCAGTCGACGGAGATCGTGCCTTTGTGCGCACACCGCACAGGACTGGGAAGGTGAAGCGTCTCCGGAACAACCCAAATGTCGAGATTGCCCCGTCTACGTTCCTCGGCAAGGCGACCGGTCCCGCTATCCGCGCACAGGCGAGGTTGCTCTCCGGAGACGAGGCGAAGTACGCCTCCGGAAAGCTGGCGCGAAAATACCGGATTCTACAAGGCATCCTCGTTCCACTCGCGCACCGGCTGACGCGCTCCAAGACGATGCACTACGAACTGACGCCGGTAGACTCGTAGCGTAATCAGCAGCTCAGCGGAGAAGCGCGTTCGGCGCTGACCTTCGCGCCTACGGCCCGAGCATGGCCGCAAACACGATCGAGTGATCAGGTGCCCTGCCTCGCCGTTGTTATGAAGTTGCAATTGAAGGCGGTACCAGAGGATGTTACGTGTTCGTTTGAGATATTTAGATAACAATCGAACGAGAAGGAGGCCCTGATGATGAAGCGACACGATGTCCTTGTCCTCGTGCCCATCGCGATAGCGGTTGGTGTGCTCACGTTAGCCGTCGCCTGCGGAAGTGACAACGAGTCCACCAGTACCACGACCGCCGGGGTGACGTGCGCACCGAGCGGGGCGGCAAGCGCATCAGCAACCCGTGCGGCGAGCCCCTCCGTAAGTGCCTCCGCGCGTAGCGGCAGCGCTACCGCTGGGGCAAGCGCCAGCCCGTCGGCGCGAAGCTCCGCGACGACAGCCGCGGCGAGTGGTAGCCCGGCTGCCCGCAGCGGCAGCGCGACTGCTGCCGCGAGCGGCTCTGCGGCGGCCAGTCGATCAGTGACTGTGACGCCGTGTGTTTCGGCTGGAGCGGGGGGCAGCGGTAGCGCGTCGCCGCGAACCAGCGGCGCGGCGACTACCTCCCCGCGCTCTAGTGGCGCCGCAACGAGCCCGGCCGGGCGTAGTCCCAGCCCAAGCGGTACCAGGTAAGCGCGCCTAATCTACGGTTTGGTTTGAGCGGACGCCGCCGGTCGTCTGCCTCGGCAGACAACCAGGCGGCGTTCAGCGTGCTGTTGTCTGGGTATTAAACCTGCGCTAATCCACAATCGGGAAGCGCCGAAAGCCATTCGTTAATTAGCGGACCGATACGGGTCTGCGAAGAAACGTGGGCAGGTCCATGTCGTCCTGGTTCTGCGCCGCCTCCTCTCTTATCCGCCGGAACTCTGCGTCCTCGGCCTGTGATGCGTACCGCTCGCGTCCGTCGAAACCGGTCGCTATGAGCGTGATCTTCACTTCTTCGCCGAGTTCGGTATCGGTGGAGGTCCCGAAGATGATCTCGGCTTCGGGGTCGACGACTTCAGCGATGACCTGCGCGGCCATGTTCAGCTCGTGCAGCCCCATCGTCCCCGAGCTCGAGACGTTGAAGAGTACGCCCCTTGCCCCGTGGATGTTCACATCGAGCAGCGGGCTGGCGATCGCTGCCTGCGCGGCTTCGACGGCGCGGTTGTCGCCCTCCGCCCGGCCGATCGCCATCAATGCCGGACCAGCGTCGGACATGATGCGCCGCACGTCCGCAAAGTCAAGGTTGATGTCGCCTGGAGTAGTGATCACGTCGGCGATGCCTTGGATCCCTTGCCGGA
>VBEJ01000216.1 GCA_005882985.1 Chloroflexota bacterium | reverse complement strand
TGAACCGCCCCGATAAGCTCAACGCGATCTCGTGGCAGATGCAGCAGGAGCTGCGGGACGCGCTGTGGGCGGCCGACCGCGATCCGCACGTGCACGTCGCGATCCTGCGTGGCGCAGGGCGGGCGTTCTCGTCCGGGTACGACATCACGCCGCCGCCGGGGGAGCTGACGCACGCGGCGAGCGCGCACTCGATGGAGCGCGACATCTGGTACCTGGAGCAGGCGCAGCAGATGCGGATGGCGCTCTGGGACATGCACAAGCCGGTTATCGGGCAGGTGCATGGCTATTGCCTCGCCGGCGGGACGGACCTCGTGTTTCTGTGCGACATCGTGCTCGCCGCGGAGGACGCGCGGATCGGGTTCCCGCCGGTGCGGGCGATGGGCTCGCCGGTCGGGCACATGTGGACGTACCTCGGCGGCCCGCAGTGGGCGAAGCGCATGCTTCTCACCGGCGACATGATCTCGGGGAAGGAAGCGGAGCGCGCGGGGTTCGTGCTGAAGGCAGTCCCGTCAGAGGAGCTGGAGGGGGAGGTCGACGCGCTGGCGGACAAGATGGCGCTGATCGACGTCGACTTGCTGGCGGCGAATAAGCGGATCGTGAACATGGCGATGGAACTGATGGGCGCGCGCACGATGCAGCGCATGGCGGCAGAACGCGACGCCATCGGCCGCCAATCGCCGATCGTGCACGAGTTCTATCGGCGGGCGAAGGAGGAGGGGCTGAAGGCGGCGGTTGAATGGCGGGACGCCAAGTTTCGAGACGGCTAATGCGAACTGAGATTCTAGAAAAAAGCGTTGAACAATCCCGAAAAACGCAAAAACGAACTACTCCTGACTGGCTCTCATGGGAGTACTAGACAAGCTCCGCCTCGACGGCAAAGTCGCGATCGTGACCGGCGCGGGGCGAGGGTTGGGGCGGGCGATGGCTGCGGCTCTCGCCGAGGCGGGCGCGGATATCGTGGCGACGGCGCGGACGGAGTCGCAGATTGAGGAGACTGCGGGGGTGGTGCGCGAGATGGGTCGTCGATGTCTCGCCGTAAGATGCGACGTTACGGATTCAGAGTCAGTCAGGGCGATGGTGGACGCGACCCTCGGCGAGTTCCAGCGGATCGATATTCTCGTGAACAATGCTGGCGGCGCGACGGACGGCTTCGGCAACGCGCTCGAGGCTATCACGGATGAGCAGTGGCGAGTGGGCATCGCCAACAACTTGACTGGAGCGATGTACTGCGCGCGAGCCGTAATCCTACACATGCTGGAGCATGGCTCGGGAAAGATCATCAACGTCACATCCGGGTTCGGCCTGCGCGCCGGCCGGAACAACTTTATCTACACTTCGGCGAAGGCGGGGCTGATCAACTTCACGCGCTCGCTGACAATGACGTACGCGCCCGCAGTCCAGGCGAACCTGATCGCGCCCGGGCTGTTCCCGCACGGCGACCCGGCCATGGAAGAGTGGTGGAAGCACGGCAAGTTCGTGCCGATGGGGCGGCTGGGGATGGACGAGGAGCTTGGGCCGCTCTGCGTCTTTCTGGCCTCCGACCTGACGAGCTACATGAACGGCCAAGTCATAGTGCTCGACGGCGGAGGGTTGGCGGGTGGGGAGCTGCCGACGGGCTTCGCGCCGGTCGTACCGCTGGAGAGCGAGTGATGGTCGCCGAGCATTTCTCTCTCGCAGGCAAGGCCGCACTCGTGATCGGGGCGTCGAACCCACTTGGTCGGGCGGCGGCTGTGGCGCTCGCAGAAGCTGGCGCGGACGTGGGAGTCGCGACGACGACGCGGTCGGCGCGGGAAGAGGTGGCGGCGAACTCGTGCGCGAACGAGATCTGGGCGTTGGACCGCAAGGGTTTCGCTCAGGCGATGGATGCGGCGGACGAGCGAGAGGTCGATTCGCTGGTCGAGCGGGCGGTATCGGAGTTCGGGCGTATCGACATTCTTGTAAACGCGCAGGACGTGCACTTCGCGAAACCGGCGCTCGATATCTCGCTTGCCGAGTGGCGGCGCGTCATCGATGCGAACCTTACGGGCGTTTTCCTGGCGTGCCGCGCCGCGGGGCGCGAGATGGTGACGCGCGAGAGCGGGCGGATCGTGAACATCAGCTCGGTGCTGGCGGAACGTGGGATGGCGAACGGCAGCGCGTACTGCGCGGCGCAGGCGGGGGTGTTGAACCTGACGCGCGCGCTCGCGCTGGAGTGGGCGCGGAGCGGCGTGACGATAAATGCAGTCGGCGCCGGGTGGATAGACGCGGGCGGGTTTCTGGCCGACGAGAACATGAAGCGCCAGCTCGAGCGCTACCTGCCGTACAAGCGTCTCGCGGAACCGGAGGAGATTTCGGGCGCGGTCGTGTACTTGGTGTCAGATGCGGCGGCGTACCTCACGGGGCAGGTCGTGTGGATTGAGGGCGGCGCGCTGAGCCACGTTTGACGTAGCTCATCCTTCGGTCGCGACCAAGTAGCTTTTCGATATAGTAGACGCGATGTCCACGCAGCCCGGCGAGAAACAGGCCGTTGACCGCGAGCAGATACGACGGTGGAAAGCAAACCTGGAGACGGAGATCGACGGGATTGCGATCTACCGGCTGCTTGCCGAGGCGGAGAAGGACCCCGAGCGCAAGGCGATCTTCGAGCAGCTGGCGGACGTTGAGGTACACCACGAGCAGGTGTTTCGCGAGAAGCTGCGGGAGGCGGGCGTTCCCGTGCCCGAACGCGGGCCGAGCCTGCGGGCGCGGACCATCGGGCTGCTGGCGAGATGGTTCGGCGTGAGGTCGGTGCTGCCGATCGTGAGGAACATGGAGGCGGGTGCTTACATCGAGTACATGGAGCAGGACCAGGCGGCGCAATCGTTGGCGCCGGACGAGCGCGAGCACCGAAGGACGATGTCGCGGTTGGAGCGAGGAGAGGTGGCGCAGCCGGCGGCGGCGATCGCGCACCGGGAGGGGTGGCACCGGACGGGCGGGGGCGGGACGCTGCGAGCGACGGTGTTCGGGGTCAGCGACGGTTTGGTGTCAAACGTCGCGCTGGTGATGGGGTTCGCGGGGGCACAGACGGACGGAAACTTCGTGCTGCTGGCCGGGGTGGCGGGATTGCTGGCAGGGGCGTTCTCGATGGGGTCAGGCGAGTACGTCTCGATGCGGGCGCAGCGCGAGCTGTTCGAGCGGCAGATCGAGCTCGAGCGGGAGGAGCTGGGACTAAACCCCGAGGAGGAGCGGAAAGAGCTGGTGCTGATCTACCGCGCTAAAGGCCTTTCTCAGGAGCAAGCGGAAGATACCGCTACGAGCCTGATGGCGGACCCGAATATCGCGCTCGAAACACTCGTGCGGGAGGAATTGGGGCTGGACCCGT
>VBEJ01000215.1 GCA_005882985.1 Chloroflexota bacterium | reverse complement strand
TGTCTAACATCGGTAAGGGACAGGGTATCGCAGGACCGGAGACCTTGGGCAGAGCGGTCAACTATTCGGTCAAATTGAATAACCCGACCGAACATGCCCATATGGTTAACTATTCGATCCACTGGACTGCCGGGGCGTACGTCCCAACCGAGACAGGAATGTGCTCCCGGTGGAAGGAGTTAGGTATTATCCCAAGGTGGCCGGACGAGCCTTTGCGCGGGGAGGTCTTACAGCCGTTCACATCGGTCACCAGGCCGTTCGAGACCTCAGCGCTTCCCGATTGCTTCGAGATTGATCCCATGTCGGGAGGTGCGAGTATCTATCTCATCGATGGCTTTGACCCATCGCTTGTAGAGTATCGGATTGCTGAGCTCGAGGGCCACGAGAATGAGTATTAGAGACCGAGCATCTGAAGTCTCACATGACATGACAGGCGGGCGCGTCGCGATCACCTACTGCACCCGCTGCAAGTTCCTGTTGCGCGCCGCCTGGCTCGCTCAGGAACTGCTCACGACCTTCGAGTCCGAGTTGTCGGAAGTCGCTCTTCGGCCCGGCTCCGGCGGCATCTTCGAAGTGCGCTTGGACGGCGAAGTCATCGCCTCAAACGAGAACGGCGGCCCCATGCCGGATACCGGCGAAGTGAAGCGGCTATTGCGCGACCGCATCGCGCCCGGTCGCCGCGTCGGCCACGATTGAGCCTCGGGTTGTTGGTCAGTTGGCGCGGCGCCGGACTGCGCTAGAAGCGCCCGGGCGGCGACTTAAACCCCTCGAACGGGCTCTCTCGCTTGGCCCAGCGGCGCCGACGCAGGATCTTGCCCACCTCATCAGCGATGTCCGCCGGGTTGATTTCGTGCTCCAGCCCGTTCGGCGAGTCTTCATCCGCGCCGTCCTGCGGTTCCTTCGCGAAGGCCTGGGGCACCTGAACCCGCGACTCCGCCTCTCCGCGCAGAAGCTCCTCGATCGGGTTCCGTTCGAAGGACGCCTCTGAGGCCGAACCCGCGACTGCCTCCTCGTGCTCGTCTTCGTCGCCGCCGGCGCCGAAGTCTTCTTCCTCTTGCGCCAGGATCGATCGCTTGGCAGCTTGGAACCGCTCTTCCTCTTCTTCTTGCAGCCGTCGCTTTTCTTGCGCTATGGCTTCGGCCAATGCGCGCTCCTCGGCTTCGGCCTCCAGCCTTCGCCGCTCCTCGGCCGCCGCTTCCAGACGTGCCCGATCTTCAGCCTCAGCTTCAAGTCGCCATCTTTCGGCTTCTTCTTCCAGGCGTCGCCGTTCCTCCGCCTCCGCTTCGAGGCGCGCCCGCTCCTTGGCTTCCGCCGCGAGTCTCCGTTCCTCCGCCTCCGCTTCAAGCCGTGCCCGCTCTTCGGCTTCCGCCGCGAGTCGTCGCTGTTCCTCTTCTTCGAGGCGCGCCTGCTCCTCGGCCTCTGCAGCCAGCCTTCGTTCCTCCGCCTCCGCCTCAAGCCGGGCCTGCTCCTTGGCTTCCGCCGCCAGTCTCCGCTCCTCCGCCTCCGCTTCAAGCCGTGCCCGCTCTTCGGCTTCCGCTGCCAGTCTCCGCTCCTCCGCCTCCGCTTCAAGCCGCGCCCGCTCTTTGGCTTCCGTAGCGAGTCGTCGCTGTTCTTCAGCTTCCGCCGCTAACCGTCGCTCCTCGGTCTCCGCCTCGATGCGCGTCCGCTCTTCTGCTTCCGCCGCTAAGCGCCGTTCTTCGGCCTCTGCGGCTAGTCTTCGCTGCTCGTCGGCCTCTGCCTCGCGCCGCCGCTGCTCCTCCGCCTCCGCTTCGAGGCGCGCTCGCTCTGCGGTTTCCGCCGCTAGGCGCTGTTCCTCCGCCTGCACCTCCTCCATTGCGAGCCGGTCATCGAATTCCGTCTCCGCGTCCGCGACGCGATAACTCGTACCCGGACTTGCCGGCGATACCGGGAGTCGCGCCGCGACGCGCGGAGGACGCTCCGGGATGAGTTGCACCTTGTCGTCGGTCAGAACCACATTCACCATGCTCGCCCAGTAGATGAGGATCAGGCCCAGGTGCATCCCGCGTTTGACCTCGAATCGCGCGAATGATTGGGCGGACTCGATATCGACGAAGGAGACCACGTAAACGAGGTCGGAGCCCTCCTCAGAGCGGATCAAGACCATCGCTTCGCCGGCGTTGTCTTCCGTCTCGAGGGGGTCAGCCGGCTCTGCCTGAAGAGCCCAAAATGCGTGGGCGCGTTCGCGCTGCGGCCGTGATAGCGAGAGGATGAACCTCGACGCCGCCTGAGCATCAGTGAACGTGTACAGCCGGAAGGAACTTACTCCGGCCACGTCTGGGATCATCACTACCAGCGGCGGCGTGTCAATGGTGGGACCGACCGGTGCCTGCGCTTCCGGCTCTGCGTCTTTATTGCGGGACCTGCGGAGCAACGCTCCCAGCCGCACCATTAGCGACTCCTCCTAAACATTGGCCGTTCCCTCCCCTTTCCTACCACCACACTCTGTAAGACATCGTTTCTAGTCGTCACGTTACGCCGGGAACCTCTGCATTCCTGGTTCGGGCGGCAATGAGGCGTGTTCACCAATAAAGACGCGCGATATGTTTGCTCCGCTACCAGTTTCCGCTGGAATCTGCTGGGCTTTTCACCTCGCGAGGGCTCTGGCGGGGTTGGGCGCCTCCCGGCTAACCTATGACTACGGACGGAGGCAGCAATGACTGAACACAGAACAGCCGCAGATCCCCCGACGACTGTTGATAATGGCGAAGTTCGGCCTCCGACGAACGAGACTTTCTCCGAACGCTTGCTGACGCTCCTCGACGATATTCTGGCTGGTGGCGCGCCCAATGCTGGGCGCTTCTGTGGCTACTGCTATCAACCGCTCGCGCACGACCGGCAGACGTGTGCCCATTGCGGCCGCCCAGTTGCCGAGTGGCCCACCGTCGCGGCCGTCCCGCGACCCGTAATCGAAATGCACCGGCGTCGTCGCGGTCGCGAGGGGCTAGTGGTGCGAACGGTTGCCTGGGGAGGCCTCTCAATAGGCGTTATCGTCGCCCTGCTGCCTCTCGCCTTATGGGATGTCGCTTGGTGGAGTGTAATGGCCTTCTTCGGATTGCTGGTCCTGTTCTATTTGCTTTCAGCGAATCTCGCGAACAGCGTCGGTGACTCGCTCGGCTACGCCTGGGGCCAATCGCTGGTGCGACGCGAATGGGCGCGATTTGCCGCAGAACGCGACGGTCAGTTAGCGAAT
>VBEJ01000084.1 GCA_005882985.1 Chloroflexota bacterium | reverse complement strand
GAGCGTATCGCCCAACGGGAGAGGTAATTGTCGCTTTATCGGCCCTTCTTGTGGCCTTCCTCACTGTGGTGCTTCATCACGGTTCGCGCCGCGACTTCCTCGGTGCGCTTTCCGTAGCGACCTTCCTTTTTGGCGCTCTCCTTGATGTGCTCATACATGCGCTGTTCTTTCTCACCTACTCCTCGCAGGTGCTTTCTACCGGGCATTTCGTGCCTCCTTTCGCGCCTCAGTCGTGGCTACTTGCGCTTATTCACCGTCCGGGCGGCGATCTCCTTCGCCCGCTTCGTGGACTTCCCGGACTTCTGCGCGCTCTCCTTGATGTGCTCGTACATCCGGTTCTCTTTCCTGCTCGCGCCTCTCACGTGTTTTCTCTCTGGCATAAGACACCTCTCCAGGCCAATCCTGTGATTAGCTTCGGCGAGTATGGGTTGCGGCTGAATAACAACGAGTCCGCTAGTGTTTCGAACCTGTAAAACCGCTTCCCACATGCGCGCCGAACGAGCGGAATATCCGGCGCTCACCCTCGCGTTGGTGCGGTATGTCCGTAGGGCCGAGGCATTACGCGGGTATCTTCCCGTCGAACGACCCGCTCATGCTCTGTCAATCGGGCTTCGGCAATCAATGGGTGCCTCGCCCTGCAACGCGCGCCTCGCTCCGCCAATTCTGGATTTCCCCAGACACCGCCCGGGCCTGTCTTTCGCCCGAAATTTCACCGAACGACAAGGCGAAAAGCACGCGGAGCACGTAAAATAGAAGAGCATCAAAATACTGCCGGCGGGGGGCGGCAACTCATTTGTCTCGCACTGTCCTCATCTCTATATCTGTGGTGTCTATCGGGTTGGCGCTCGCGGTAGGGGTGTGGGCTGCGATAGCAACGCAGGGCACATCGCCGCAATCTGAGGCCGTGTGGGTGGCCCCGCGCCCGACGATCGTCATTGGGAATGCAACAACGATACGGATCCCCGGGGCGACCCCCGTCCCAACGCTGCCGCCGACGCCGAAGCCCACCCCGGCGCCCACTCCGCCGCCTACACCTGAACCAACACCGATACCCACGCCGGTCCCCGCACCGCCGCCTCCACCACCACCGCCCTCGCCCGAACCGACGCCCGCGCCCATGCCCGAACCGACGCCGATTCCACCGCCTCTGCCGGTCGATCCACGCCTGGTCCTAACAAAGGAGCAGTTCCTCGCCGGGCGACTGGTAATTCCGACTATCGGCGTAGACGCGCCACTCGAAGAGAGGGGAGTCTACGGCAATGGCGTGATGCAGGACCCGAGCGGGCGCCAAGCGGTTGCGTGGTACCCCTTCGAGCCCCTGCCAAACGACGGCGGGAATGTCTTCCTGGCCGGGCATCTTCAGCTCGGCGGTTCGCCCGCGGTGTTCTGGAACCTGCAAAACACACAGGCCGGGGACCGGGTGGTCATAAGCGCCGGCGGAGCTGACTTCTACTATTCCGTGATGAGCAAGGAGCTTGAGACCAAGGCTGACGCCCTGCACGCCGTAATCGACCCGGTTGACCGCGAGGTGGTTACGCTGATGACTTGCGCAGGGAACTACATCCCGTCGACAGGAGACTACACGCTCCGCTGGATCGTGCGCGCGGAGCGGATTAACTAAGCGGGCCGGTTTCACACCACCCGCTCGCCGGCGATCGGCCGTCCCCGCTCGACATCATCGAGGAACGCCTCGATCTCCGCGAGGAACGTCTCCAATCGCCAGCGGGAGCCGTGCCCGCAGTGCTTGCGCACGACCAGCCGCGAGCCGCGGATCAACTCGTGGTCGCGGAGGGCGCATGGCAGGAAGTCGTCCCACTCCCCGATCATCACCAACGTGGGTGCGCTAATCTTCAAGATGCGCTCGGTCAGATCGGGACGCCCGGCGATCGCCTGCGCCGCGCCGATGTAGCCTTCGGGCGTCATTAGCTTGAGGCGCTCGAAGTCCTCCTCGAACGTATACGGGCTTTCGGCGAGGTGCGGGTCATTGGCTTTCGCCCACTCGTGCTGCCGGTGCTGCGTTTCCTCCAGGCCGCGCTCGCGAACGCTGTTCTCAAGCAGCGAGACACCGAACGCCAACCGCTTCTCCCAGGCGGCGGCCGCATCGTCTTCGCCCGGCGGGTCGGTCGCCTTCGCCGCATTCCCGCAGGTCGAATCGCAGACCAGCGCCGAAGCGCACGTGGCGGGATAATCGATCGCAAACTGCGCCGTCACCATGCCACCCATCGAAACACCCCCGATGTGCGCGCGCTCGATCCCGATCGCCTTCAGGAGAGCGGCGAGGTCGGCGGCGAACACGGGCAGCGAGTAGTCCGCCGGGTTGGAGGGCACCGTCGTGCGGTCGTGCCCGCGCACGTCGTACAGCAGCAGCGGCCGCTTCTCAGCGAGCGGCAGCAGCTCCGGGCGCCACTGCCGGCTCGGCCCCGCGAAGCCGTGCGTCAGGACGAGCGGGAGACGCTGAGGGTCGTCCGGCCCGAGCCGTTCGTACCAGATGTCGATGCCGTTAGCGTGGGCGGTCGGCACGATCCCTACTTCCTGGCGGAGACGAGCAGCGGGTAACCGGCAAGCGATACGCTGCCGTTCGGATCGCCGCCGCCCGCCGCGGTCGCGACCTCCTCGCCGATCTGGTCGCGCAACGGTTTGGGAAGCGTCTCCAGTAGAGCGCGAAGCGGTCCCATGATAGCCGTGCAGAACTGCCAGTACTCGTGACCGCTGTCCCAGACCGCCATCGGCAATTCGAAGGCTTCCACGCGGATGTCGCCGAAGCCGGCCTGCTCGAAGATGAACTCGAGCTTACTCCGATCGGCGAGGGAGAAGATGCCGCCTGGCGCGCTCGGGTCCTGAGCGGGGACCTCGACGTGCTTGCGGACGGTGGCCATGGGTAGCGTGATGAAGGGGTTGCGCTCGGGCGGCCCCCAAACAGCGGCGGCGATGCGCCCGCCTTGCTTGAGCGCTTCGTGCGCCTGGTAAAGGAACTTCAGGGGCTCCGGCATGAACATCATTCCCCAGCGACAGGTCACAGCATCGAACGAGGCGAGTGCTACGCCGAGCTCCTCGCCATCAACGACGCGGAACTCCACGTTCACCACACCCTGCGCGCTCGCCTTTTCGCGGGCCACTTCGACCATCTCGGCCGCCATATCCGTCGCGACCACGAAGCCGCTCGGGCCCACCATCTTGGCGGCCGGCAACGCCGGCTCGCCAGTCCCGCAGGCGACATCGAGGACTCGTTTGCCGGGCGCGACCTGAGCGAGTTCGAGCAACATTTCGGTGACCGGGGCGCTGTTGCGCATGAGCTGCTCGTCGTAGCGCCGCCAGCCCGCGGCCGCCTGGCCCCAGTCTTTCTTCTGCTGCTCCTTGACTCTGGCGGCGTCGATCTGTTGCGTCATACCAACCTCCTTCGCCGTCGAGCAAAAGAATCGGCGGCTACAGCCGCAGTCTGCTCAGGCGTCGAACATCATACTCTGGATTGCCGGCAGCCCGTCTACTGGGGGACCAAGATGACATCGCCGGGGCGAAGCAGAGTGGCGTCGTCCTCCGACAGGTTGTTGAAGGCGAGCAGGTCGAGATACCTGATTCCGTGTGCCGCGGCAACACCGGACACGGTGTCGCCCTGCTGCATGACATACTGGAGGGGCGGAGGTGCGGCGGGTGGAGCCGTGGGCGGGGGTGTCGCTTCGGCCGGCGTGGCTCCCGCTGTTGCGCCGGGCGCAGCTGTCGGGGCCGTGGTCTCGGCCGGGGCGTTTGGCGAGGACGTGGGCGGCGGTGCGAGAGCCTTTGACGACTCACCCGGCAGAGCGGGCGGCCGGACCAGCAGCCAGAGAGCCAATACGCTCGTCCCGAGAAGCGCGAAGAGCGAGGCGCGAAAGACGGTGCCCGACGGCGTTGCGCTTACCGGGTCGAGACACTCGGCGCAAAGCGCCTGCCCGCCCGGCGCATCTGGGTCACCGCCGTGCTCGGAGCAATAGGCGTTACCGCAGCGAGAGCAGCGCTGGGTCGCCTCTCGGTCGCAGGCGTAGCATTCCATAACGGCGGGCCGCACACGCTTGGTGTTCAGGCGGCTCGCTTATTGTAGACGTTATTGCATTTCGGCGGTAGCGCCCGCCTCCTGCAGCTTCTTTACGATGCCCTCGGCGTCCGCCTTGGAAACGCCTTCCTTGACGTTCGCGGGCGCCGCCTCAACGAGGTCTTTCGCCTCCTTCAGACCGAGCGTCGTCACCTCGCGAACGGCCTTGATGACGTTGATCTTGTTCGCACCGATGTTCTGAAGGACGACGACGAACTCGGTCTTCTCCTCCTCGACCGCCGCCGGCGCAGCTCCGTCGCCTGCGGCCGCCGCCGGAGCGGCAGCCATCGCCACCGGCGCAGCCGCCGTGATGCCGAACTCGTCCTGGATCTTCTGGTTGAGGTCGCGCAACTCGAGGATCGTCATCTCCTTGATGATGTCGAGCACCTGATCAACCTTGTTCGCGCCCTTAGCCATTGCTGTCCTCCTTCGCCGTTTCCGGCTCTTCTGCTGGTTCCTCGGTTCCGGGCTCTTCTTCTACTGGCTCCTCCGCGTCCGGCGTCTCCTCTGCCGGTGCCTCTGCGACTGGCGCCTCTTCCGACACCGTCGCCTCCACAGGCTCTTCAGACGGCGTTTCCGCCGCAACCTCTTCCGTCGCGGGCTCTTCACCCGGCGGCTCCTCCGCAGGGGGCTCCTCCGCTGCCGGTTCTTCCGCGGCTGGCTCCTGCACTCCTATCCCCGCCGCCTGCATCTGCCGCGCCCGTGCTTCCACCAACCCGGGCAGCTCGCTGAGGAGCGATTGCATCAGCCCCACCAGCTCCCGCAGCGGCGCCTCCATCAGGCCGACGAATCCCGCCAGCGGGGACTGCATCTGGCCCATGAACTGCGCGAGCAAGACCGGCTTTGGCGGCACCCGGACGAGATCGCGAAGGTCCTGCGCGCTCAGAACGCGGCCGTCCATGAAGCCGCCTCGTAACCCGAAGCCCGCGGGCGCTCCCTGGGCGTACCCGGCCAGCGCCTTCGCTGCCTCGATCGCGTCGCCGAAGCTCACTGCTAGCGCTGTCGGTCCTTCTATGATTTCGAGCAACTCCGGCTGGCCGGATTCGTTCGCCGCGAGCCGCAGGAGCGTGTTCTTCACCACCCTCACGTCTAGCCCCGCCTCCCGCAGCCGCCGCCGCATCTCGACCATCTCCTTCACGCGCAGCCCGCGATAATCGGCGCTTGCGAGGAGAGTCGCCCGCTCGATGCGCTCTTTCAGGTCGGCGACGGTGTCGATCTTCTTCTGTGTTGGCATAGGCGCTCCTCTTGCAACGAAAAATCCCTTACCTCAAGGCAAGGGACGAAAAGCAGCCTGCGGCGGAGGCCCGAAGGCACGCCGTTACGATTGGTTCGCTATCGTCTTCTCGCCTCGGCGGGCTGGCGTCTTAATCCCCGACGCGTCGGGGAGCCCGCTGTCTACGGCAGCAATCTCGTCGTTTCTCCAGCTCCTTAATCCTGTCTGCTAGCTCCGCCGATTATACGCCCGCGCCTGTCGTGGTGGAAAGCGTCGCCGGGATGTCCAGCTTTATGCCGGGGCCCATCGTTGTCGTAACGGTCATGCTGCGGATGTACTGTCCCTTCGCGCCCGATGGCTTCTCGCGCACGATCGCCTCGATCAGCGAGCCCAGGTTCTCGACGAGAGCTTCTTCCGCAAAGCTCACCTTGCCGAACGGGACGTGCACGAGGTTCGTCCGGTCGGTGCGGAACTCGACGCGACCCTGCTTGGAGTCGCGGATGGCCTTAGGCAGGTCCTGCGGTTCGACCACGGTGTTCGTGCGCGGATTTGGCATCAGCCCGCGCGGGCCGAGGACCCGCCCCAGGCGGCCCACCTTGCCCATCATCTCCCTCACTGCGAGCGCCACCTCGAACTCCAGCCACCCGCCTTCGATTCGCTTGATGAGGTCATCGGCGCCAACGAAGTCCGCACCCGCCTGCTCAGCGTTCCTCGCAGCTTCGCCCTCTGCGAAGACGAGCACTCGCTGTCCCTTGCCGAGCCCGTGCGGCAGGACGAGCGTGCCGCGCAGTTGCTGGTCGGCGTGGCGGGTATCCAGCCCCGTCTTGATGTGCAATTCGACCGACTCGTCGAAGTTGGCGTAAGCGGTCTCTTTGACCAGCGAGACGGCCTCCTTCGGCTCGTACGTCCGCGAGCGATCGATCTTCTCGAGCGCGGCACGGTACTTCTTACCGCGCTGCGCCATCTGAAATGGCCCGACGATGGGTACGATCTCCTGTCGAGTCGGATCGACCATGAGAAGGAACTGCTCCATCGTTACCGTCCCGAGTACGGGTGTCGCCTCCTCAGTCCCCCAAATACACGTCGTCACTCGCACCCGGTCTCCAATACGGACGGGCACGTCCCCGACATCCCATTGGACGATACTGCCATCACCGAGTTCGAATGACTCCCGCCCAGACGGGTGGTGGCCGAGATCCCGCAAGATAGACCCTGGCACACGGCTGAAAATCGCCCCTGTATCCACTAATGCATCGATAGAACGGAACCGCGATTCATCACGTGAGCCGATCTCAATTGTGAATCTGAAGATGCCCACCGATTCCCCCTGTATTTTTTTGGACGCGGCCATTGCCTCTCGAATCATCTCAACAGCCCATGTTTTCGTAACTCTTTGCGGAATGCGCCGTGAGCGCGAGGCCCGTGATCGGAATGAGACGGCGATAGGCCGGATCGGGCGCTACCAAAAATTGCTCCATCGTGAGCGCGCCAAGAATAGGCGGTGTTTCTTCTTCGCCGAATACGCAAAGGGTGCTCAGCGTTTCGCCCCCGTAGCGAACGGGCACTTCCGCTACGTCACGCTCGTCCTCGCGGCCGTCTGCCAGGACGAACGTGCGCCGCAGTGCAGGCGCGTGTCCGAGATTCTCTAGCGTGTTCCGCGGTAGCCACGAAAACAGAGCGCCCGAATCGGCAACGGCCCTGACTGGCTCGAACCGGCTTCTGTCTGGTGTGCCAAACTCCAAAGCGACGGTGAACGTTCCCATGTTTTCAGCCTTTTTTTTCAGACCTAGCAGTCGCCATTAGCTACCCTATCTCCACGCCCATGCTGCGCGCTGTCCCTTCCACCATCCGCATCGCGGCATCGATGTCGTTGGCGTTGAGGTCCTTCATCTTCGCCTCGGCGATCTGCTTCACCTGCGCCCGGCTCAGCGTGCCAACCTTCTCCCGCTTCTGCGCCGGGCTGCCCTTTTCAATGCCCAGCGCCTTGCGGATCAGGTCCGAGGCCGGCGGCGTCTTCAGCGTGAACGTGAACGAGCGGTCCTCGAAGACCGTGATCTCGACGGGAATAATGCTGCCCGCAGCCCGCGCAGTGCGCTCGTTGTACTCTTTGCAAAACGCCATGATATTTGCGCCGTGCTGGCCGAGCGCAGGCCCCACCGGCGGCGCCGGCGTCGCCTGCCCCGCTTGCAATTGCAGCTTGATAATCGCGCGTATCTTCTTTGCCATCGTGAGCTTCTAACTGTTGAAAACGGCCCTGTCGGTCCGCTTGTCCCGTTTGTTCAATTTTTGCGTTTGCTGGTTAGAGGCTTGCGTGCAGCCGGCGCCTAGAGCCGTTCCACTTGCAGAAAGTCTAGCTCCACCGGCGTCTCGCGCCCGAAGATCGATACCGCCACCTTCACCTTGCCCTTTTCGGTGTTGATCTCTTCGACGGTGCCAACGAAGTCGGCGAATGGGCCGTCTATCACGCGCACGCTCTGGCCCTGCTGGAACCCGACCTTTACGCGCGGCTCATCCGCCCGCATCTGCTTCATGATGGAAAGCACCTCGGCCCGGTCGAGCGGTGTAGGGGCGGTGCCTGAACCCACGAATCCCGTCACCCCGGGCGAGTTGCGAACAACCGTCCAGCCCTTGCTGGAAAGCGCCTTGTCCTGCTCACTAGCCTTCGGGTCCTCCTGCTTCAGCGTGATCATCTGCACGAGCACGTAGCCCGGGAAGATTTTGCGCGGAACGGTGCGGCGCTGGCCTTCCTTGATCTCGATCTCGTCCACAGAGGGGACGACGACCCTGAAGACAAGCTCTTCAGCGTCCATTGACTTGATCCGCTGCTCGAGGTTCGTTTTGACCTTGTCCTCGTAGCCGGAGTAGGTGTGGATCACGTACCAGGAGCGCCCGTCGGCGAACAGTTCGTCCTCGCTGATTGGAGTCTGGCCGTTGCCGGCGCGCTGGGGGGCGGACGCTTCGGCGGCTGCTTCCACCGCCTTCCTCTTCTTTGGCAAGCTCAGACCACCCTAGCTAAGTAGCGTCTTCTCGATCACCCAGCCGAAGGCGATGTCGATAGCCCCGAGCACCGCACCGAGGATCACTGTAACGAGTACAACAACGATGGTCAGGTAGACGACGTCATCGCGCGTCGGCCAAATGACTTTCCGCAGCTCGCTGATGATGTCCATCACGAACCGTGGGCGCCAGCCGAGACCGCCGGCCCGGCCCGCAGCGCCTTTCGCCGCGCCCGCCGTACCCGTTGCCGCGCGCGGTATCGCGCGCGGCGTCCTTACGCCGGGGCGTTCCTTTGGCTCCTTGAGGCGCTGCCTTCGCAGCGAGCGGTTCATATTACCTACTATCCTAGCGCACTTCGCGGTGCTGCCGTTGCATCCGGCAACGCGGACAGAATTTTCGCAGCTCTATCCGGTCCGGATCGTTCCGCCTGTTCTTCTGCGTTGTGTATGTCCGCTGACGGCACTCCGTGCACGCCAGGTCGATCACCACGCGGTCCTCTTTCTTGGCCACTGCTACTCCAGTACGTTGGTCAGCACGCCCGCGCCGACCGTCCGGCCGCCCTCACGGATCGCGAAGCGAACGCCCTCTTCCAGCGCCACCGGCGTCTTCAATTCCGACGTCATCTTGATGTTGTCGCCGGGCATCACCATCTCGACACCGTCTGGCAACTGAATGGAGCCGGTCACATCCGTAGTCCGGATGTAGAACTGCGGCTGGTACCCGCTGAAGAACGGAGTATGCCGTCCGCCCTCTTCCTTGCTCAGGCAGTAGACTTCCGCCTCGAACCTCGTGTGCGGCTTGATCGAGCCCGGCTTGGCCAGCACCTGCCCTCGTTCCACGTCCTCCCGCTCGATGCCTCTCAGGAGACAGCCGACGTTATCGCCCGCCTCTCCCTCGTCCAGCGTCTTGCGAAACATTTCGACGCCCGTACAGACCGTCTTTCGCGTTTCCCCGAAGCCCACGATCTCAACCTCTTCGCCGGCCTTGACCACACCGCGCTCGACGCGGCCCGTGACCACCGTGCCGCGGCCCTTGATGCCAAAGACGTCCTCGATCGGCATCAGGAAAGGCTTGTCCTTCGTCCGCTCCGGCTCCGGGATGTAGCTGTCGACTGCGTTCATAAGCTCCCAGATCGGCTGGTACTCGGGCGCGTCCGGGTCTTCTGACTTGCTCTCCATCGCCTTAAGGGCGCTGCCGCGGATGATCGGAATGTCGTCGCCCGGGAAGTTGTACTTCGTCAGCAGCTCGCGCACCTCGAGCTCAACGAGGTCAAGCAGCTCCGGGTCCTCCATCATATCAACCTTGTTCAGGAACACGACCATCGCCGGTACTTCCACCTGCCGCGCGAGCAGCACGTGCTCTCGCGTTTGCGGCATCGGCCCGTCGTTGGCGGCCACCACGAGAATGGCACCGTCCATTTGCGCGGCCCCCGTGATCATGTTCTTGATGTAGTCAGCGTGGCCCGGACAGTCGATGTGCGCGTAGTGCCGCTTGTCGGTCTCATATTCAACGTGGGCGATCGCGATCGTAATGCCGCGCTGGCGCTCTTCCGGCGCCTTGTCGATGCTGAAGAAGTCCCGGTATTCGGCCATCTTCTTTTGCGCCAGCACCTTTGTGATCGCCGACGTCAGCGTCGTCTTGCCGTGGTCGATATGGCCGATCGTGCCCACGTTGAGGTGTGGCTTCGTGCGCACGAATTTCTGTTTGGCCATGCGGGAATCCTCCTGTTATCGTTCGCGGGTCAGTGGCCGGGCGAGTCGGCCCGATGTCTCCATAATAACCCGGCTCTTACCAACGGTGTACATCTTATGCCCCGCGCCCGGCCCGAGGCTCGACACGGCACGAATTGTTCGCTTGATCATTTCCCCATTTCTCATTTCGCATTCCGTTTTCCAATGGAGCCCACGACCGGACTCGAACCGGTGACCCCGTTCTTACCAAGAACGTGCTCTACCAACTGAGCTACGTGGGCGCAACCCAGAATCCACTCCCATCTTGCCATATTCATCGCTTGGTGGCGGGGGGAGGATTCGAACCTCCGTAGCCCGAAGGCGGCGAGTTTACAGCCCGCTGCAATTGTCCACTCTGCCACCCCGCCATCGGTCAGGAACTGGAACCAGGAACATGGAACGAGGGGCGAGTCACCGCTGTTCCTGGTTCGCTGTTCCGTGTTCCATGCATCTGGAGCCGAAGGGGGGAGTCGAACCCCCAACCTAGCGATTACAAATCGCTTGCGCTACCGTTGCGCCACTTCGGCGCTGTGCCCTAACGGACCGCCGCTCCATCCGAGAGCGAACCAAAAAAAGACGCCCCCTCGGAGCGACCTTCGTAAGTATAGCAGGAATGGGCGCGCAGTCAATGACAGGCCCCCAGAGCTTCGAGCCAGAATCCGGTGCGCGCATCGGTGGTGAGGGCTAGAGATATTCCGCTATAGGTTTGGACGCCGAAATGTCCTGTACGGCGCCACGACGCGAAAGCCCATTCTCTCGTACATAGGCTTTCCCATCTCCGAGGCCTCCAGGACTGCCACAGTGCACCCCGCCTCGCCGCCGCGTGCCACGCTCCGCCAGGTCATCGCTTCGCCGATCCCCCGCCGGCGGTAGCTCGGTAACGCGGCCACGTTGTATACACCGGCAACCGCCCCGTCGACGAACACACTCGATACCCCTACCGGTTCGTCATCCATCGTCCCCAGGTAAGATTCGAAGCCCTCCACCTCGAGAAACGCCGGCCCCATCAGCCGCTCCGCGAATTCTAGCGGAATGCCGAATCCCTCCGCGGCTACGCGCTGGTAATCGTTGAGCCGCTTTGAATCCGACACCCGCTTTATACTCAGACCGTGCACAGGCTCAGGCGGAGCCGGCACTGGGTATAGCGCCATCCCCGGGACCGTATCGCTGTAGGGCATGCCGAGCGCCGCCGAAGCGGGTTGTGATTCGAGGTCGACTCCCTCTCTTACCTTCACGACGAAGGGCAGTCCCTTCTCGTCGTAAAAGTGCATCACTTCCTTCAGACTCGCCTGGGGGTCGGCCAGCGTTCTCTTGACAAATGCGATGTTGAGCATTGCTACGGGAAGACCGGTGGAGACCGCCAATATCCCTTCCCGCTCCAGCACCTCGCCGCCGCACGCACACGCCAGGAGTTTGAATGACTGCCAATAGTTGCCATCCACCGCCGCCGCAAGATCGCTGTCGTTGATGCGTTCAACGAAACGCCGGAATCACTTCCTTCGAGAACCGCAGCAGCGACTCGCGGTGCGTCCGTGGGAACTGTGCAAGGTAGAACTCCTCCACACCCACGTCCACGAACGACTGCACGCCCGCCTTCACGTCATCGACCGATCCCATCAGGACGGAGCGCCGCGCCTCATCTTCATTGCACTGCCGGAACGCCATCACGCCCTGCACGACGCGCTGTTGGAACGCCGGGTCCTCGTTCAGAAAGAGCATGACCTGCATCGTCCGCCGTACTTCGCCTGGATCGCGCCCCGCGTCACGGCAATGCTGTTCGAGCACGTCGAACTTGTGCCGCACCTCCTCCGGCGTCCCATTGACGTTGGAGGCGTCTGCGTATTGCGCCACGGTACGCAGCGTTCGCTTCTCGCCGCCGCCGCCGATCAAGAACGGCGGGTGCGGCTGCTGGACGTTCGGCGGGTTGTACGGCGGCTCATGTAGCTGGTAGTACTTCCCTTCGAACTTCGGTCGCGGCTCCGTCCATAGCAGCTTGATCAGATGCGCGGACTCCTCCAGCCGCTCGAGCCGTTCGCGCACCGTGTGGAACGGGATGCCGAACACCTCGTGCTCATACTGATGCCACGCCGCCCCGAGCCCGAACTCCAGACGCCCGCCGGAAATGTGATCGACTGTGGTCGCCATCTTGGCGAGCACCGCCGGATGCCGATACGTATTGCCGGTCACCAAGGTGCCGATCCGCACCCGCTCCGTCGCCATTGCGAGAGCCGCCAGTGATGTCCAGCCTTCGAGGTGCGGGCCGTCCGCGCCCATCGCTCCGCCCGCGCCGGGCACGAAGTGATCGACCAGCCAGAGATAGTCATAGTTCGACTCGCCGTCCAGCTCCTGCCACAGCTCGCGCAGCTCCGGCCACGTCGTGTTCGCCTGCCCCGTATTAACGCCGAACTTCACATTGGTCATTTTTCATTTCGCTTTCTCATTCCCATTACCGTCGATTCCCAACTGCTCCCTGTAGTCCGCGTCCAGCCCCGCGATCGTCCCCATCTGCTGGAACGTCGTCGTCGGCCACTGCACGAACATCCGCATCACGTCCAGCGGCACCGCCCCTTCCGGGGTGTCGCCAATCACCTTCTGCTCCTCCAGCCGCACGAGCTCCTCGTCGCTCAGGCCGAGCATTCCCTGGAGCACCTCACGGTTGTGCTCGCCCAGCTTCGGGGCGGGCCTCGCGCTGTCCGGCTCGAACGCCGAGAACTTCGCCCCGAGCTGCCGCGCGACCGGCCTGACTCCCACGTCCGGCTGGTCGATCATGTCGAAGGCGCCGCGCTCCCGGAGATGCGGGTCCATAAGCACCTGTTTCGGGTTGAGCACAGCCGCCGCGATAACGCCCGCTTTCTGCAATAGATGCATCGCCTCGATATGGTCCTGCTCTCGGGTCCAAGAACTGATCAGCTCGTCCAGCTCATCGTGATACTTGAACCGCCCGAGCACGTCGCCGAAGTGCCCGTTCTCCCACTCAGCATGTCCGGCCGCGTGGCAAAACGCCTCCCACTCGGCGTCGTTTCGGACGGTGATCGCTATCCAGTTGTCCTCACCCCTGCAGCGATAGACGCTCTGCGGCGCGTACCATTCACTGCGGTTGCCGATACGCTCCGGCATTCGGCCCGTCAGCGCGTACTCCATAATCGCATACCCTGCGACCGGTATCGCCGACTCGTGTTCCGACAGATCGATGTACTGTCCCTTCCCGGTACGCCGCCGGTAATGCAGCGCCGCCAGCACCGCGCCGGCGCCGACCACGCCCGAATAGGGGTCGGTGAACGAGATGCCCGTCCGGAGCGGCGGCCCTCCGCGATACCCGGTGACGCTCGAGATCCCCGATGCCGGCTCCAGCCCCATCCCGTACGCTGTAAAGTCCCGCCAGGGGCCCGTCTGCCCGTAGCCGGAGAGCGAGATCATGATGACGTCCGGCTTGATCGCCTTCAGCGATTCGTAATCGAGCCCGAATTTCGCCATCACGCGCGGAGTAAAGCTTTCCGCGACTATATCCGCGTACGGCACGAGCCGCTTCACGAGTTCCACCGCCTCCGGATCGCTGAAATCCAGGGTGATCGACTTCTTGCCGCCGTTGCGGAGCAGGAAATACCCGGAACGGTTCCAGTAGTCGTCTTTGCCGGTGTTTTCGGGCATCACGAAGTTGCGCGTGATGTCCATCCGCTTCAGCCCTTCGAGCTTGATGACGTCCGCCCTGAGGTCGGAGAGGATGCGGGTGCAGGTCGGGCCGGCGTAGACCTGCGTCAGGTCGAGTACGCGGATGCCGTCAAGCGGGCGATTATCGGTCAACTGCCACCTCATCGAGATGCAGTGCCTCTCGTACTCGTTGGGCGCCCTCTTCCCACCTCTGGCCTTTCCCTTCGTCCAGCAGGGCAGCCGCCCCAAGCCTGTCCCCCATCTCCGCTTTGACG
>VBEJ01000214.1 GCA_005882985.1 Chloroflexota bacterium | reverse complement strand
CGGGGACGCCGCGGAAACTCGTCTTGCTCGCCTCTACAAAGCGCTCGGCGACGAGCAGCGCCTGCGCATTCTTCGCATGCTGCGGGACCGCGAAATGTACGCCCAGGAGATCGTCGACAAGACTGGCCTGCACCAGTCAGTTGTTTCGCGACACCTTTCGTTTATGAAGGCGGTCGGGCTCGTGCAGGCGCGCAAACAGAACAATATGAAGTTCTACTCACTCAACCCCGAAGCGGGGGACATGCTGGCGGGGACGCTCACACTGTTCGAATCGGCCGTTCGAGGCTAAGAAAAGGAGCAGCCATGCAGATGAACGAATACGTCGCTCAGAAACTGCGTGAACTGGAAAACGAGCGAGCCGGCTCCTTACTCAAAATGCGCCTGGCTGAAGCGGCCGCGAGCGACCGCAGGCGGATGTCCAGGCTCTTCATCGGTCCCGTGCTGCGCGCGGCAGGGCGCACGCTGCGCCTCGCCGGCGAGGGCCTTGAGGGCTGGGGCTCCGCCGAGCTAGATTCCGAGC
Source organism: Chloroflexota bacterium (assembly GCA_005882985.1). Classification (GTDB taxonomy): domain Bacteria; phylum Chloroflexota; class Dehalococcoidia; order SM23-28-2; family RBG-16-64-32; genus CF-163. Next base: position 2,497 of record VBEJ01000214.1, on the reverse strand, counting down.
GGAGGCTGAACGCCGAGCGTCGGCCTGGCTAGACGATCGCGTCAATCGCCAGCTGCAACCCCAATCCAGCGACGAAGAGCATTCCAAATCGCCGGTTGTGGATGAAGGCGACGCCCACGAACCACAGCGGCCAGCCGCGGTACCCCGCGGGCGGGCGTTCCGGTTTGGGCCGGCGATAGAAGCGCATTACTAAGGCCAGCAGAGGAAGCGCGCCCGCGACCAATACAAGCGCCCACATTCCCTCCCAGATCGCCAGCGCGACGGTTGAGATGTACATCAGTACTGAGAGCGCGATCGTGACGTGGCGTGCAACCGACTCCCCAAGAACGATCGGCATCGTACGGATGCCTTTCGAGGCGTCGAAGTCCAGCTTGTCCAGGTGCTTGCCGAAGAGCACCGTGGTCACACCGAGACCGTATGGGACCGACGCCAGCAGCACCCAGCCGGGCAGCTCCTCCGCCATCACGTAGTAGGTCCCGCCGATCATCAGCGGGCCCCAGATGATGAAGACAGCGATCTCCCCGAGGCCGATGTATTTCAGCGGGAAGGGGCCGCCAGAGTAGAACATCAGCAGTAGCGCGCCCGTCAGCGCAAAAGCCAGGACTCCAGCGCCGGCCGCGGCGACGAGATAGACGCCAATGGCGGCGGCGGCCGCGAGGACAAATGTGGTAACCAGGAGAAACTCCCGGAGGCTGTTGCCTTCGCCGGAAAACGGGTGCGGGCCGTAGTTCACACGGGGCGAGTCCGGAGAATCTATGCCGTGGCGGTAGTCCCAGAAGTCGTTCACGAGGTTGCTTCCCGTGTGGGCGAGGATGAGGCCGAGCGCGACGAGAATCAGGAGCGGCAGGTCGAAAACGTCATCGCGCGCGGCGAGAAGCCCGCCGATGACGGCCGAAATCGCCGACATGACGACGACGGACACGCGCCCCAGGATGAGCCAGCGGCTCAGCGGATCTACTTCTGAAGTGTCGACCTGCGGAACAGTACGGAGCGCTTCGAGCCAAAGCTTCGGGCCGCCAAGCGCCTTCGTTGCGGTGGTCATCGGGCATCGCCTCCGGCGGGCGGTGCGGAGCCCGCCGAGTCGATTTTAACAAGCGACGCGCGATTGTGAAAGCTGTAACAGGTGGCGATACCAGCGCCAAAACGATGCCCGCTGACTTAGGCGCAGCACGTCGAGCGCCTAAAGCGTCGATATTTTTAAGTAATGGCAGCCAGAGCGATCGCATTCACAGTTACGGGTTTCTTCGTGTTGGGCGCCGTTGTCGCGATGCTCTCTGCCGCCGGTTCCCCGACAGCGGGAAAGACCCTAGCCATCGTAATCCTCTCGGCCCCACTGGTGATGCTGCTCCTTGCCGGCGCTAGCAGGCTAATCGCCCGGAGGGAACCGGCCGGGCGCGAGCCAGGAGCCCGGCCGCAGCAGACTGCCTTAAACGAACAGGCCCGGACCTTCCTGTTTATCGCCGGTTTCGCTGCCCTCTGCGTCGTTGTGCTCGTGGTGCACGCGGAGCTGCGCGCCGAGACGGGATTCGCGGACGCGGTCGCCTGGATCGTTTTACTCGCATTCGTTGCCTCGGTTCCCGTCGGCCTCGTCGTCTTGTTTGGTCTCATGTTAGTTCCCACTGCCCAATTATGGCTCCGCTCAATCGCTGGCCCACGGAAAGATTTCTTCAGGGGTGCGCTCCACATCACGAAGTGCGAATTCAGCGAGGCCACGCAGGCGTATGATCGCTATCGGCCCGACTTTCCGGACGACTCCAGAGGAACGCTCGGAAACGCTTATATACTGGCGGTCGAAGGCCGATACGATGAGGCGCTAAGGGACACCCACCGCGCGGTGCTGTTGGAGCGCCGGCCCGAGACGTTCGACCTAAGGGGCCGGCTGCTCTTTCGAGCCGGAGCGCTCGTTGAAGCGCTGGCGGATGGTGAAGCGGCTCTCGCACTAAACCCGCGGCTCGCCGCCGCAAGAGACCTTGTGGGCGCGCTGCTCGTAACCGCACGTCTTCTGGACCGCGCCATTGACCTCATGGAGTCCGGTGGATTAAGCCAAACGACTGCCGCGTCCAGGTTTGCCCTGGCCGAAGCTTATCGCCTGCGCGGCGACCATGACTTGGCGCGTAAGTACTACGCTCAGGCGGCCAAGCTCGCGCCGTTCTACGTGAAGTTCGATCCCCGCCGCAGCGAGGGCTTGTGGGCTTGCGCGCTCGCCGAGCTTGGTCGGTGGGAGGAAGCGGATCGACACATTCAACACACGCTCGGACGAAACGCGAGCGACACAACCGCCCTGTATGCGAGAGCCCTTCACGAAAAAGAGATGGGAGATCTCGACGCGCTCGAGCAGACGCTCAAGGAAATGCTCGTCGCAAGCTTGGGCTTGGAAGTCGTCGGCGTCCTGACTGACCCGCAATTCACACCCCTGCTCGACGAGAAGCGGTTCCGAGAACTGCTCGCGTGGGCACTGGGCGCGCAGCGACAGGCGCGGGAGCGGGTTCTGGCGCAA
>VBEJ01000040.1 GCA_005882985.1 Chloroflexota bacterium | reverse complement strand
ACAAAGACGGCAAGTGCTCTCGAGTCAAAAGGGCCGCATCAGCTCTCCAATTTTTTGTGGACGAGTGCCATCTCGCCGTTGTCCCGCCCCTGACCCGCAGTCCATAATGCCCGCAATGGCCACCGTCAGCTCCAGGCCCGCACGCAGCACCTTCGCCTGCTCCGAGTGTGGCCACGAGAGCCCCAAGTGGCTCGGCCGCTGCCCCGGCTGCGCCTCCTGGAACACCTTCACCGAAGTCCTCCCCGCCCCGCGCGCGGCCGCCACTGGTCGGCGCGAAGGCCCTCGAACAGAACCCGTCGAGCTCTCAAGCCTATCCGGCGCAGACGAGCCGCGCCTGTCGTCCGGACTCCCTGAGTTCGACCGAGTCCTCGGCGGCGGCATCGTCGCTGGCTCGCTCGTCCTAGTCGGCGGCGACCCGGGCATTGGCAAGTCGACGCTCCTCCTCCAGGTAGCCGCCGGCATCGCCAACGGCCGCCCCGCCTGTCCTGAGCCGGGTCGACGGGCCCTCTACGTCTCCGGCGAGGAGAGCGCCGCCCAACTCAAGCTCCGCTGCGAGCGCCTCGGCCTCTCCGGCGAGGGCCTCTTCGCCCTCCCGGAGACCAACCTCGAGGAGGTGTTCCGGCGCGCGGACTCTCTAGCCCCGGCCGCCCTCGTCGTCGACTCCATCCAGACGGTTTACACAGAGGCCGCTGCGCAGGCGCCCGGCACCGTCGCCCAACTGCGCCAGTCCGCGCTGGAGCTGATGCGCTGGGGCAAGACCACCGGCATCCCCGTCTTCATCATCGGCCACGTCACCAAGGACGGAGACATCGCCGGGCCCCGCCTGCTCGAGCACATCGTCGACGTCGTCCTCTATCTCGAAGGCGAGCGCTTCAGCAGCTACCGGCTTCTGCGCGGCGTGAAGAATCGCTTCGGGTCCGTCGATGAGATCGGCGTCTTCGAAATGACAGGCGAGGGCATGCAAGCGGTCGAGAACCCTTCGCAGGCCTTCATCGCAGAGCGAGCGCGAGACGCCGTAGGGTCCGCGATCGTAGCGACGCTTGAAGGCAGCCGGCCCATGCTCGTCGAGGTCCAGGCGCTCACCAGCCCGACCGTCACCCCGGCGCCGCGCCGCACAGCCAACGGCCTCGACGTGAACCGCCTGATTCTCGTATCTGCGGTCCTCAGCCGTCGCCTGAGCCTCCCGCTGGCGTCGCAGGACATCATCGCCTCTGTCGTGGGCGGCCTGCGCGTCCGCGAGCCGGCGGCTGACCTCGGCCTCGCTCTCGCGATCGTCTCGTCGCAGCGCGACAAACCAATCGCCGGCGATATCATCGCTCTCGGCGAGATCGGCCTCTCCGGCGAGCTGCGCTCCGTCTCGCAGCTCGACCGGCGACTCGCAGAGGCCGAGCGCCTGGGCTTCACCCGCGCGATCGTGCCCGGCTCGAACGCAAAGGGTGGGCCGCTGCGAGCGGGGATCAACGTCATGCCGGCGCCGACGGTTCGAGATGCTGTTAGACTCGCCCTGGCATAAATGGAACCGCTTCCCGAACCCGTCAAGCAGTTCATAGGCGAAGCACGCGTCTGCCGAATCGCCACTGCCCGGCCCAACGGCGAGCCACACGCCATTCCCGTCTGCCCCGTCTTCGACGGCGAGTCAACCGTCTACGTCGACATCGGCCAGAAATACGCCAGCGCGGAAGGCGTACGGGCCAGCGGTAAGGTCGCCCTCCTCATCGACTACTACGACGACAACTGGGCGCTCCTCAAAGGCGTCCTCCTTCGCTGCAATGCCGAGCCCGCCGAGGGCGAAGAGCAAGAGCGCGCCTGGGCGATGATCCGCGAGAAGTTCCCGCAGTACCAGTCCGTGGGCTGGGAGCCAAGGCTAACGCTGGCTCTCCGCGTCTACGACTGGCGGCAGTGGGGAATCACGCAGCCGCCGCAGTATGAGCCCGAATAGGCGAGGCTAATCGCTCTCGCTGCCGCTTTCGGCCTCGGAATGGGCCTCTGTGTAGTTCAGGCAGGTTCAACAGAGACGCCTAAAAGCTTGGCGGCGTTTTCGAGAAGGATCTTCTTGCGGATGTCGTCAGGAAACCCTAGGCCGTCGAAGTCGCTAAGCCAGCGTTCAGGGTTGATCACTGGATAGTCCGAGCCAAAGAGCACCTTGTCCTGTATCAGCGTCTTCGCGTACTGCACGAGCGATGGCTGAAAGTACTTGGGCGACCAGCCGGACAGGTCCATGTAGACGTTTGGCTTGTGTACGAGCATCGCGAGCTGTTCTTCCTGCCAGGGCCAGGACGGATGCGCCATGATGATCTTGAGGTCCGGAAAGTCGGCCGCGACGTCATCGACATACGGGATCGGTCGGCTGTACTTTAGCTTGATGCCCCCGCCGCCCGGCCTTCCTGCCCCAACCCCGGTCGTGCCTGTATGCAAGAGGACGACGAGACCCAGTGCCTGCGCCGTTTCCCAAAGCGGATAGAAGCGCTCTTCGTTCGGGTAGAACTGCTGCATGTTCGGCATGAACTTGAGGCCGCGCAGCCCCAGCTCCGCGCAGCGCTCAGCCTCCTTCACTGCCGCCCGGCCCTTCCACGGGTCGACGCTGCCGAACCCGATGAACTGCTTCGGGTGCTGTTCCATCAACCCGGCAAAGTAGTCGTTGGGCGACGGCGGCCGGCCGGTCGCGGTTTCGGAATCGATGTCGAATACTACCGCCATCATGTCTAGCGATGCGTAGTACTCGGCCACTTCTTGAGCGGAAGAGGGAGGCGGTCCGGTCCGAAAGTACTGCTGCGCATCCTTCGAAGATGTGAGGGACTCCCCGCTCGGATTGGGCGGGTGTACGTGGACGTCGATAGCCCTGGGCATAGTGGCGCTTTGCGCCTAAAACTCGAGCTTTCGGTGACGAAGGACAATGCCTTCGAGCAAACCCAGCGCGGCGAACAGCATGAGCAGCGAGCTACCGCCCTGGCTCACAAATGGCAAGGGGATCCCGGTCACTGGCACGATCCGAATATTGACCGCGATGTTAATGAACACCTGGAATAGGATCATCATTACGATGCCGGTCGCAATTAGCCGCCCGAACTGATCGCTCGAGATGGAAGCAGCGCGGATACCCCGGAAGAGAAGGGCGGTGAAGAGCAAGAGCAACACGATTGCCCCCACCAAGCCGAGCTCTTCCCCGAGGACGGAGAAAATATAGTCCGTGGTCGATGTTTGCAAGAATCCTAGCTGGTTCTGCGAGCCCTCGGTGAGGCCCTTACCGAAAATGCCACCAGAGCCAATCCCAATCTCGCCCTGCAGGATGTTAAAGCCGCCCCCGAGAGGGTCTGAATTCGGGTCGAAGAACAGCCTGATTCGCTCTCGCTGATACTCTCCGAGCACAACGAGCATGCCGAACGGCACTAGGGAGAACGCCATGCCACCGAGCGCCAGTACGTGCCGGACGGGAACGCCGGCCATCAAGACCATGCCTACCCAGACGGCGCCGAAGACCATGGCTGACCCCATGTCTGGTTCGGCCAACACCAGCGCCGCCGGGACGGCGGCCATCGCCAGGGAGATGAGGAAGACCCTAACCTCCTTTATGCGCGCCTGGCGGTCAGCCAGGTAGCGGGCGAGCGCGACGATCACGAAGAGTTTCGCTATCTCGGACGCCTGTATCTGTTGACCGGCAAAGGTGAACCAGCGACGCGACCCGTACGCGGAATCGCCGATCACGAGCACGGCCACCAGCATCAGCACGGCGAGCACATACAGGCCAACCGCCATCTGACCGAACACTCGGTAGTCCAGCCAGGCGACGGCGAACATGAGACAGAGACCGAAGGCGGCGAACACTAGCTGTTTCGTCAGGGGGTGAGCCAGATTCACGCCGCCCGGGTGTTCGCTCAATTGCGCACTGTAGATAAGCAGGCCCCCGTACACGACTAGGCAGGCTGCAAACAGTACTAGGAGGAAATCGAAGTGCCGCGCTGCCCTGCTGTCAATCATGGACGGTTTACCTGCTGGGCAAGTTTCGGCGCGTTGAAATAGTAATCAAGGATCTTCGCTGCCGCTGGCGACGCATCGTTGCCGCCGCTGCCCCGCTGGACAAACACAACAACTGCGATCTGAGGATCGTTGTAGGGAGCGAAACCGACGAACCAGCCGTGCGTAGCGTACTTCCCGTTGGGTAGTCGCGGCCCGAATTCTGCGGTGCCGGTCTTGCCCGCGACCTCGACGCCCGGGATCGCGGCATTCTTCGCAACACCTTTCGTGACAGATTGCCGCATGGCGGCGCGCAACGTGCCTAGGTTCTCGGCGCTTACAGGGACGTTCCTGCGCACGAGCTTTTCCGTCGCCTGCAGCATGTTCCCGCGGCTGTCCTGGAAGTCCTTGACAATCCGGGGGGTCAATAGTTCGCCCCCGTTGGCGACCGACGAGATTGCCGTCAGAACTTGGAGAGGAGTGGCGGCCACGTAGCCCTGCCCAATGCCGTAGTTGTATGTATCTCCCAATGTCCACGGCTCGCCGATCGTCTCTTCTTTCCAGGCGGCGTCCGGGACCAGTCCCGGCGACTCGCCTGGGAGATCCACGCCCGTTGGCTCGCCGAAGCCGAATGCCCGCGCGTATTCCGCGACTTTGTCTTCACCGAGTCCCCGGAATCCTTCGTCTGCCTTACCACCGGCGAGATAGTAAAAGTAGACGTTCGAGGACATCGCGATCCCGCCGTAGAAGTCGAGGGGCCCAAGGGAGGCCCAGTCCGGGTATACATAGACGACGTTAGGATCGAACTCATTCTCGACCGTGATATAGCCGCGGCTCGTGATCGTCGTCCAGGGCGCAGCGATGCCTTCCTGCAGAGCGCCCGCGCCGACAATCGTCTTAAACGTGCTTCCAGGCGGATACCTGTCGGCGACGAGGTGATTGACGAGCGGTTTTCCGGGTGAATCGACGAGCGCCGCCAGATCTTGATCTGATAACGGCCCGGAAAAAACATTGCTATCGAAACCTGGCGAAGAGACCATCGCAAGCAGTTCACCCGTTTTGACGTCCATAACTGCTGCCGCCGCGTTGTCGGAGCCTGCGGCATATTCGTTCAGGACTTCGGCGGTTTTTCGTTGCAGGTCCAAATCGATGCTCAGCTGCAGGTTGGAACCGTCGATGGGACGGCGCTCCGAGATCACCTTCAGCTCTCGGCCCGTCGAGTCGACTTCTATCAACTTCTTGCCAGGCTTTCCTCTCAATGCAGACTCGTAGCTCGATTCGATTCCACTTTTACCGATGAAGTCCCGCAGCAAATAATCGTTGCCTTTAAGCTCGGCGTATTCCTCCGGCGAAATCGGACCGACATAGCCAAGGACGTGCGAAAGCAGCGAACCCGAGAGATAGCGCCTCGAGGGCTCCGCGATTACCTGGAGGCCGGCGGCATGAGGCGCGAGCTCTTGAAGCACCAAGGCCGTATCGTGGTCGATATCTTGCTTGACAACGACAGGCGTGAACTCGCCTCGCGCTGCCACGCCTTCGCGCACTCTCTTGTCTATCTCCTCGACCGGGACGCCTGTCACGCCGGACAGGAGCTTATAAACGCTTGCTTCTCCTCTCTCTGGAAGGTCGCCCGGGAGTATGGCGGCGGAGAAGCGCGCCGAGTTCTCGACGAGCGGTTGTCCGTTGCGGTCACTGATGAGCCCGCGCGCGGCAGGTAGCGGCACCTCGCGCAGCGCATTTATTTCAGCGCGTTCTCTGAACTCAGATCCGCGTAGGACCTGGAGGTTAATCAATTGAAGGATTAGCGCGCCGAACATCAAGATGATCAGCGCGCGAAGTATGGCAAACGCCGCCGGACTGCCATGGGTCCGATCTCGTTCTATCTTGGGCTTGGCGCTTCGCCAGCGTCTTCGCTCCCTAAAGGGTCCCATCAACTCCTTCGTGAGCCACTACAAGGGCGATGTCAATCTTCGCGTTCCAATTGTGCCGAGCCTCCGCTGGGCGGTAAACGTATGGACGGGCATGTAGATGAGAGGTGTGAAGAGGGCATTGACCAAGCACCCCGGGAGCACAACCCGTAGTATCGAATCGCTCCAGGCCACGGATTGTCCTGTCCCGGCGAGCACAATCATGTTGATGATACCGTATCCGAGGCTACCCAACGCAACCACGACAACACTGGGCAAGAATTCGGTGTCGACCGCCCGGATACGCGTCGCCGCGGCGAGCAGCACGATTGGCGTCAACGCAAGCGCCGCGGTGCCGAGCGGATCGCTGACCGAGAGGTCTTTGACAAAACCAGCCAGTAACGCGACGATCCAGGCTTCTTCGTGGCCACGGACGACCGCCCAAACCGCGACGAAGATCAAAACGAGATCCGGCGTAACGCCGAGTATTTCGATGTACTGCATGACAGATACATGGAGAACGGCAAGGAGTTCGGCCACGGCAGCTGCTATAACGTACTTCACTGTGGTGACAGTCTCGCCGGTTTGAAGCTTAGCAATACGAGCACGGTATCGAGCGTATATAGGTTGGCAGCGGGTTTCAGCGTGGCCTTTGTGAACGGCGACTGCGGCCGCTGCTCCACTCCCTCGACGCTGCCAATGAGCAGCTCCCGCGGATAGTTGCCGCCGAGGCCCGAAGTGGTAACGAGGCTTCCCTCAGTGAGAGACGCATCCGGGGGCAACAGGTCCAGGACCAGCTCGTGTTTAAGGTCCCCTTCCGCGACGCCGCGGACGGGACTAGGTACAGGTGTGGGCGAAGGAGGTGGAGGCGTCGGTGCTCCAGTGGCCGCAGGCGACGAGGCGGGACCCGCCGGCGTTGGCGTTACGGCGGGCGCTGCCGTGGCCGCGGGCGTGGGCGAGGGTGAGCCTGCTTGTCCTTGTGGGGCACCCGGAATCACTTGAGCATTGACGCTGCTGTCGGGGTCTGTAACCAGCTGGACCCAGGAGAAATCGCTAAAAGTGCGGGTAACCGTCCCGACCAGACTGCCGCCCCGCGAGAGCACGACCATGCCCTCGTCAAGCCCGTCCTTGGACCCGCGATCAATCGCTATCATTCGCTTGAGCCCGGAAGTATCTTCGGACATCACGTTCGCCACCAGGAGTTGGTCCTCGGGCCGTGCCTGCTTGACCCCCAAGGCATCCTCGAGCTCGCGGACACGCTGCTCGGCGTTCTGTTGGGCCGCCACCGCGTGCTCAAGCTTTTCGATCTGGTCGCGCAGGTCCTTGTTTTCGCGGACGATATCTCCCCTGTCTGTGATGCCCTTGAAGAAATCATCCACGGGCCTGGCAGCATCGCGCAGGCGCGATGCCAGCGGCGTTGTAGCCGTCAATGATAGGTTCTGTACCGGATCGAATGCCCGTCGTTCGGAAAGAACGATGCTGGCGAGGCTAACAACGGTAATTGCCGCGAGCCACCAGACTAGACGCATCGTTCGTTCCTCGGTCTGCCTCTCTCCCGGTGGTCATCCACCGGAGAGCATCCCTTGTCTGCTCCTAGCGCGGCGCCTTTCTGGTGTTGAGCCGAGCCTGGAGCTTTTGCAGGATTGCGGCTTCCTCCAGCACTTCGGCCGCGCCACGCACCACGCAGGTCAGCGGCTCTTCCGCTACGTATACCGGAAAGCGGGTCTCCTGCGCGAGCCGGCGATCAAGCCCTCTCAAGAGGGCGCCTCCGCCGGCCAGAATTATCCCCGTACTCATGATATCGGCCACGAGCTCAGGCGGTGTGATCTCGATCGTCTGCCGCACAGATTCGACGATGGCATTCACTGAGCTTGAGAGCGCGTCCCGAATCTCGACACTGCTCACCTCGACCGCCTTCGGGAGACCCGTGGCCAGGTCCCGGCCCTTCAGCTCTATCGTGATCTCACGCTCGAGCGGGTATGCCGAGCCGGCTTCGATCTTTACCTCCTCCGCTGTTCGCTCGCCGATCAGCATGTTGTGCACCTGGCGTGCATAAGACACGATCTCGGCGTCCATCTCGTCGCCGGCCGTGCGAATCGAGGTCGCGACCACGATCCCGCCCATGGAAATGACTGCCACCTCAGTAGTTCCCCCGCCGATATCGACAATCATGGAGCCGCCGGGTTCCATCACTGGAAGCCCAGCGCCTATCGCCGCCGCCATCGGCTCCTCTACTAAATATGCGTTGCGCGCCCCGGCGTTGAGGGCCGCGTCGTGTACCGCCCTCTTCTCGACCTCGGTCACCCCGGACGGAATTCCGACAGAAACACGGGGCCTTGGCAGGCCGAACCCGAAGTGGTCGTGGACCGAGCGGATGAAGTAGTGAAGCATCTTCTCTGTCACACTGAAATCGGAAATGACCCCATCGCGAAGAGGCCGTACGGCAACGATGTCGGCTGGCGTGCGCCCGACCATACGCTTGGCCTCGGCGCCGATGGCGAGGATCTTCTTGTTTATGCGGTCGATTGCGACAACGGAGGGCTCGTCGATGACGATGCCTCGTCCCTTAACCATGACCAGGGTGTTAGCCGTTCCGAGGTCTATGGCTATGTCGTGAGAAAATATGCCGAGGACGGCGTTGAATGGATTTAGGGGCAATCTCGCCTCCCGGTCACTTCACCTACCTGTCCGGCAGGCGGATAGACTAGCGCATTATACCCTAAAACGCGTAGGAAGCCTGCAAAGTAGCAGGCTAGCGTGGAGACACGGCACCGCCGCATGCAGGGCCCCATAGGCCACGCTGGCCCTCGCGAGCTTGCACTTGGAGCGAAGCAAAGAGGCCCGAATAGCGGACGTCGGGCGGATAAGTGGAGGCCAGCGCGTAACCTTCTTCGACGAGAGCCGCGTTGATCATCCGGTCTTCCACCCAGACGTAGCGCAGGAGACGTCCGAACGAATCAGTCTCCGATACGTCCCTCTCGAGTCCAACCATTCGGCCGTCAACGAACTGCCGGTTGCGGTCACGCGCCTCCTCGCCGAAGCACCCTACTGGGCGCCTCGGGTCGACCGTCTCGGGCGTATCCATGCCTAAATAGCGCAGCCGGTAATCCTTGCCCTCTATCTCGACGTGGATCGTGTCCCCGTCCACCACACGCGTCACTTTAGCGGGCACGAGACCGGGCTTAACGTACGGCGTCACTGTCGGCGTCGTCGGCGATTGCGCGAACGTCGCTGAGAATGGCGTGGAGGTCCCCGGAGAATTCGAGCCCGTCACATTCGCTTCACTCGCACAACCGACGGCTAGCAAAGCTACGCCGACAAGTAGGACCAAGTGAACGTTCAGCAAGCCAGCGCTCGCGCGTCGCAATGCGTTACGCCGCATCCACCCCATGCTCGCGGAGCAAACGCAGGAAGGAGTCCTCGTCAAGCATGGTGATCCCGTAGCTCTCGGCCTTTTGGATCTTGGAACCGGGATCTGCCCCTGCAACGAGGTAAGTGGTTTTGCGCGTGACGCTGTTCCCCGCTTCGCCGCCAAGCGAGGCAACCAGTGATTCCGCCTTCCCGCGAGGCATCGAGGCGAGCGTCCCCGTAAAGACGAAGGATTCGCCGCCTAGCGGCCCTTCGACACGCTTCGGCCGCCTATAGTCGAAATTGACATCGGCTTTCCGCAGCTTTTCGATGATCGCGCGTTTCTGCGGATCCCGGAAGTAAGCGTAGATGCTGTCGGCGATCTTGGGGCCGATCCCCTCGACGTTGCGAATGTCTTCGGCGCTCGCTTCCATAAGAGCGTCTAATGTGTGGAAATGAGCGGCGAGCACCTGGGCGACTTCTCCTCCGACGTGCCGTATGCCGAGGGCGAAGAGCAGCCGATTCAGATTGCGGCCCTTTGCGGCCTCGATGTTCTTCAGGATCTTGTCGGCAAGCACCGATCCCATCCGCTCGATGGCCACCAGTTGGTCCTTGGTCAGGGAATAGATATCGGCCGGGTCTTTGATGAGGCCTCGCTCGAGCAGAATCGAGATCCAGCGCTCCCCCAGTCCCTCGATGTCCATCACGCCGGCGAAGTGACCGATCCAGCGAAATATCTGGGCGGGGCAGGAGATGTTCGAGCAGTAGCTCATCGCCTCGCCCGGCGGGCGGACCGCCTCGCTACTGCATACGGGGCATTTCTTCGGTATGCGGTAAGGCTTCTCCTTGCCCGTGCGCTTCTCGAGTACTGGGCCGACCACCTGCGGGATAACATCGCCCGCGCGCTGGACGATCACCGTGTCGCCCTCACGAATGTCCTTCCGCCGAACGTCGTCCTCGTTGTGAAGCGTCGCCTGCTTGACAATGACGCCGCCGACTTGCACCGGCTCGAGGATCGCAAACGGGTTGAGACTCCCGGTCCGGCCGACGTTGACAGCGATGCGCTGGAGCTTGGTCGTCGCTTGGACAGGCGGGAACTTGTAGGCGATGGCCCAACGCGGCTCCCGCCCGACGTATCCAAGCTCGTCCCAAAGGGACTTCTGGTCGATCTTTACCACCATGCCGTCGATCTCGTAGTCGAGGTCGTGCCGGCGGTCTTCCCACGTCCGGTAATGGACCTCCACAGCTTGCAGGTCCTTGAAACGCTTGATCTCCGGGTTGATACGGAAGCCCAGCGCACCGAGCCACTCTAGGGTCTCGTGGTGACTCGGCGGCACCGCTCCGTCGCCTTCGGCCCAGCCAAGCTGGTAGATCCAGACATCCAGCTTACGGGAGGCCGTGATCTTCGGGTTCTTCTGGCGTAAGGAGCCAGCCGCAGCGTTTCGCGGGTTGGCGGCTGGCCGCTCGCCGCGGTCGATAAGCGTCTCGTTGAGACGCTCGAAAGCGGGTTTCGGCATGTAAACTTCGCAGCGCACCTCGAACTGTTCGGGGAAGCGTTGCCCCTGCAGCTGAAGGGGGATGCTGCGAATCGTCTTCAGGTTCTCTGTAATATTGTCGCCCTGGAAGCCGTTGCCGCGCGTCGCTCCCTGTGCGAGGCGGCCGCTCTCATAGACCAGCGCCACCGCGAGGCCGTCGATTTTCGGTTCGCATACCATCTCGAACTTATCTGTCGCTGCCAGCGCGGACGCCCGTTTGTGCCATGCCTGTAGCTGAGCGAAGTTGAAGGCATTGGCCAGTGAGAGCATGGGCAGGCGGTGCTCGACCGGCGGAAAGCCTTCGACGAGCTGTTCGGTCACACGCTGAGTCGGTGAATCTGGGCTCACAAGTTCTGGATAGTGCGCCTCAATCGCGCGCAGACGCCGCATCAACTCGTCGTATTCGGCGTCGCTGATCTCTGGCTCCGATTTCACGTGGTAGAGGTAGTCGTGCCGGGAAATCTCGAAGCGCAGCTCTTCCGCCTTTACCTTGGCATCTTGTACGTGCTCGATTCCGCAGGTCATCGCAACGTTAGCGTATTACGGCGCGGCTCCCGTAATCAAAGCTTAATTGGCACAACGTTTGCACAGCACGAGTGGGAGAGTAATCTAATGGCACAATGGATGAAACCCTGATTCGACCCGCAACTGAGTCGGACCTGCCCGGCATACTCGAGATCTACAACGACGCCATTCTCAACACGACCGCCACCTTCGACACCAAGCCGCAGTCGCTCGAGGAGAAACGTGAGTGGATCCGCGAGACGTCCTATCCCTATGTAGTCCTGGTGGCCGAGCGAGCAGGCCAGGTGGTCGGCTGGGCTAGTCTCCGCCCATTCCGCCCGAAGGCCGCGTACAGGTACACCGCCGAAAATTCCGTTTACGTGGAGAAGGATTGTCACGCTGAAGGAATCGGAACCGCCCTAACCCAGAGACTCGTGCAGGTCGGCGCCGAAAACGGCTTTCACACGATAATCGCCGGCATTGCGGGCGACAACCCGGCGAGCCTGCGGCTGCACAAGCGTTTCGGCTTCCAAATTGTGGGTGTTGAGCGCGAGGTGGGGTACAAATTCGAGCGCTGGATTGACGTTACGTGGATGCAGAGGATGCTTGAGTAGGACTCGGGAGCAAGCCCCGGGACTTAGACGAGTAACCAGGAACTGGGAGCTGCGAATTCGACGGTGCCATTCTGGCCAATTCGCGTTTGCTAGAATGACGTTATGAAAGTCGTAGTCGTCGATTACGGTGCCGGCAATTTGCACAGCGTATCGCGTGCGGTCGTAAACGCTGGCACGAGGCCTCTGGTCACGTCCAATCCGTCTTACCTCGACGACGCCGAGGCGGTGATCGTGCCGGGCGTCGGTGCGGCCGCGGACACGATGTCGAACCTGCGGGCGAGCGGTTTCGTCGAGCCGATCCACGACTACATCTCTTCCGGACGGCCGTTCCTAGGTGTGTGCATGGGCCAACAGGCTCTATTCGAGGTTAGCGAGGAGGGTGGAGAGCACGAATGCCTCGGCATTCTGCCGGGCCGCGTCGTCCGGTTTGCCAACGGGCTTAAGGTACCCCACATGGGCTGGAACCAAGTGCGGATCGTAAAGCAGCATCCGATATTCGAAGGCGTTGGGGATGGCTCATACTTCTACTTCGTGCATTCGTATTATCCGCGGCCCGCTGATCCCGAGATTGTGATCGGCGAGACCGAGTACGGCGTGAACTTCGCCTCGGTTATCGCCCGCGACAACATCGTTGCCACCCAGTTTCACCCGGAGAAGAGCGGCGAGGCGGGCCTGCGCATGTACGCCAACTTTCTGAAGATCGCGACGACCGCCGGCGTCAGTTAGCCGGCCAAATATGCAGATCATCCCCGCTATCGATATCCGGGGTGGGCGTTGCGTTCGTCTCGAGCAGGGCGACTACGCTCGCGAGACCGTTTTCGATGAGGATCCGGTCGCAGTTGCGGGACGTTGGCAGGCCGCTGGCGCTCGACGCCTCCATGTCGTCGACCTGGATGGCGCTCGTGATGGCCAACCCCGCAACGAGGCTACCGTGCAGGCGATTCTTGGCGCTTCCAATGTGCCAGTGCAAGTGGGCGGTGGCATTCGCGATATCGCGGCGGCTCAGAGCTACCTGGACGCCGGGGCTGATCGGGTCGTCCTCGGTACGACGGCCGTAAAAGACCAGACGACGCTGGTGAACGGGATCGCGCTCTTCCGTGAGCGCGTGATTGTCGGCGTGGACGCGCGAGATGGAATCGTGGCCACGGAAGGCTGGACTGAGGCCTCGATGATCGAGGCGACCGATCTCGTTAAGCAGCTCTCGGAGATGGGAGTCGCCCGCATAATCTATACCGACATTCTGCGCGACGCGACTCTGACCGGACCCAACCTCGCTGCCCTCCGTGACTTGGTCGAATTCATATCCGGCTTGCCTTCCCCGATGCGCTTGATCGTCGCCGGTGGCCTGTCCTCGATCGAGGACTTGCGTCGGCTCGCTGCATGGCCAGTAGAAGCCGCGATTATCGGCAAGGCGCTGTATACGGGTGACATAAGTCTCGAGGATGCCATCGAGACAGTCCGGTCTTAGCGGTCGCTTACTTAAGTGGCGCCTCTGTGTCGTCCCGCCGTATACTTCGGTGTGACCGCCGCGAACCGGGGGCGGAGGAGGTTCACAATGGCTGCAGCCGATGTCGGCATCCCTGAAGATATTCGTGATCTCGTGAAAGGCGCTGTCAGCGGAATGCACCAGTTCGTCGATTCAGAAGTGCTACCGATGGAGCAGCAGATGGGGCAGGTGCTTGTCGACGAGCGAAAGTTCTTCGACGAGAGGGGGCGCGCTGTCCAAGAGATCATCGACGCCAAACGCCAGGTGCGGATGAAGTCCGCCAGGGCTGGCTACTACGCAATGTTCGCGCCGGAGAGCGTCGGCGGCGATGGTCTGGGAGTACGATCGATGGTGTTTGTGGAAGAGGCGCTCTACCGCCGCTACGGCCCCGGACGCCCACTCATCACATGGGCAAAGGGATTTCTTACACAGCCGACGATTGCCTCGTTCGTGGACGGACCGTCGCACATGCTCGTGTCCGTCAGCGATTCCGTTCGCAAAGATTACCTTCCGGCCATTTCGGCGGGCGAGAAGATGGTATGTTTCGCCCTCAGCGAGGCTGATGCCGGATCGGACGTATGGGGCATCAACACACGCGCAAAGCGGGACGGTGACGACTGGGTGATCAACGGCAGCAAGCAGTGGATCACGAACTCGCCGTACGCCGATTATGCCGTCGTCTTCGCAATCACCAACGATGACCTAATGGCGGAACGCAAGGGCGGCATCAGCGCTTTTTTTGTCGAGACCGCCGCCGACGGCTACACATTCGACGGCGTGCTGCCAGTGATGGGCCACCAGGGCGGCGATTGCGGCTCGATGTCCTTCGACAACCTGCGCGTTCCGGCGGATCGCCTCATCGGAGTGCAGGACCAGGGCTTCCAGATCGCCATGCTCGGCATCTCAGAGGGTCGCATATCGATCAGCGCCAACTGCATAGGCATGTGTGGCTATGCGCTCGACCGCTCGTTGGAGTACGCCCAGCAGAGAATGAGCTTCGGCAAGCCGATATCCGAGTACCAGGCCATTCAGTTCATGCTCGCGGACATGGCGATTGATATCTTTACCATGAAATACATGGTTCTTCAGACGGCGGCACTGGTCGAGACGTTTCCGCAGACGGGCCGGCTCCCAGTGAAGGAAATATCGATTGCCAAGGCCTATGCCGTTGAGAAGACGCAAGAGTGCTACGACCGAGCGATACAGGTGCACGGCGGAATGGGCCTCACCAACGAAATGCCGCTGAACGAAGGCTTTCGCGTCGCCCGCACGCTACGAATTCCGGACGGGACGGGAGAGATCCAGCGACGTACCATCGCCCGCCAGATGCTCCGCGGCGATACCGTCTTCTAGGCGGGTGGCGACGGCTATGCTCACTAAGCGCATCATTCCATGCTTCGACGTGGCCGACGGACGCGTCGTCAAAGGCATCCGATTCCTTAACCTGCGGGACGCGGGAGACCCGGTCGAGCTGGCGCGTGCGTACAACGACGAGGGAGCGGACGAGCTCGTTTTTCTCGACATAAGAGCTTCACCTGAGCGACGCGACACTGCGATCGACATGGTGCAGAGAATCGCGAATGAAGTCTTCATACCGTTTACGGTCGGCGGTGGCATCCGTTCGCCTGAGGACGTGAGGCAGATGCTCGAGTCCGGCGCGGACAAGGTGGCGATAAACACGGCCGCGGTCGAGAACGCTGATCTGGTGCGAGAGGCGGCCGAGCGCTTCGGGTCTCAATGCATCGTTGTCGCCATCGATGCCAAGGGTTCGGCAGCGGGCGGCTGGCAGGTGCACACATACGGCGGGGTAGGAGGGGGCACGCCGGTCGAGATCGACGCGGTCGAGTGGGCAGGACGCTGCGCTGAGGCGGGCGCCGGCGAAATTCTGATCACGTGCATGGACGCAGACGGCACGCAAGAGGGATATGACCTCGAGCTGACGCGCGCCGTCTCTGAGGCCGTCCAAGTGCCCGTGATCGCGTCCGGCGGCGCGGGAAAGCCTGAGCATATGTACGAAGCATTCGTGAATGGCAAGGCAGATGCGGCGCTTGCGGCCAGCATCTTCCACTTCGGGACGCATAGAATCCGCGACGTGAAGCAATATCTCGCGGAGCGCGACATTCCGGTCCGGCTTTAGGCGCGGCCGGCTGACGAAAGGTACATCGATGGCACTCAAGTATGACCACCGTGGTCTAATCCCCGCGATCATCCAGGACGACGATTCGGGCGAGGTGCTCACTCTCTTCTGGATGAATGACGAAGCCGTCCGGCGAACCGGCGAGTCCGGGCAAGTGTGGCGCTACAGCCGCGAGCACCAGAAGCTGATGCTGAAGGGCGAAACATCCGGGAACTACTTGAACGTCCGGCGCATCCTCTACGATTGCGACGAAGACGCGCTGGTCGTGCGTGTGGAGGCGACGGGGCCGGCCTGCCACACCGGCGAGCGGTCTTGCTTCTACCGAGAGCTCGACGCTTCGTAACTTAGTCGAGCGGCGGAGCCGCTTCAATATTTTCCTCGGCCTCGGCGGCGAACTTGGGCGCTACCCGCTCAAGCACTCCCTCCCGGTAAAGCACCTCTTGGAGCGCACTTATCGCGACCTCCACCTGCGTATCATCCGGTTGTCGCGTCGTAAGCGACTGGAGCACCAGATTCGGCCACATTACCACCCGCGTCACCGGGCTCGATTCGAAGGCACCGCCGAGGCGGATGAGTTCGTATGCGATCGCCGCAATGACCGGGATCAACACAACGCGCGACACGACGCGAAGCCAGAGGTCCGGATCACCAACGAGCCCAAACACGACGATACTCACAACAACAACAGTGAGCAGGAAGCTCGTCCCGCAACGCACGTGCGCAGTTGAATAGCGCTGCACCGCTCGTGGTTCGAGGGGGTCGCCTTTTTCCAGCGCGTGTATGGTCTTGTGTTCCGCCCCGTGATAAGCGTAGATGCGGCGCACATCCGGCAGCAGTCCGATTGCCGCCATATAGCCAACCACGACTCCGAGCCTGATCGCGCCCTCAATCAGGATGACTAACCAGTGATTGTGCACCAGGCTCTCGAGCCAGTCCGCCAGCAGCAGAGGCCCGGCGAAGAAGATAATGGCGATCAATGCTAGCGAGGCGAAGGCGGTCGCCCACAGAGCGCGCGACTTGATCTCGTTATCTTCCTGGCCCATCGCGACGTTCGAGGAAAAGACCAGCCCGCGGATACCGAGTGCCAGGGTTTCCCACATGACGATGATGCCTCGTACGAGAGGCAGGCGGCGCAAGGGGCCCGTATAGGCGCCACCCAGCGGCTGCTCGCGCACGAGGATCTGTCCGTCTGGCTTGCGACAGGCGATGGCCATGCTCGTCGGGCCGCGGATCATCACGCCCTCGATGACCGCTTGTCCCCCGTAATAAACCCGGCGCTCAGCCATTTCCCACCGTTTTACAACAATCGGGCCGGAGATGGCCCCGGCCCGGAAATCGTGACCTGTTCCTGCGTTCCTACTTCATGCCGTAGCGGCGCTTGAAGCGCTCCACTCGTCCGGCAGTATCGACGATTCGATGCTCGCCGGTGAAGAACGGGTGGCAGTTGCTGCAGACCTCGACGCGCAGATCCGGTTTTGTGGCGCGGGTCTCCCACGTAGTGCCACAGGAAGCACAATGTACGGTGGCCTGCACGTACTCTGGATGAATCTTTGCCTTCATTAGTCCTTACTCGCTCGGGACGATACTAACTTTCTTTCGCCCTCCCTTATTATACGGCGCGAACTTTACCTTACCCTCGGTGAGAGCGAAGATGGTGTGGTCGCGGCCCAACCCAACGTTCACACCCGGGTGCACTCGAGTGCCGCGCTGCCGCACGATGATCGTGCCGGGCAAGACCAGTTCTCCATCGAAGCGCTTCACACCCAGTCGCTTGGACTGAGAATCTCGCCCGTTCTTGGCGCTGCCGCCACTCTTCTTGTGTGCCATCCTGCCCTACTCTCCACTCTCAACTTTCTTGGTTCTCGCCCGCCTCGCCGGTTTCGCGTCCTTTGCGCCTGATCCCTCATCCGCCGTCTCGGTGGATGGCTTCGCGGTCCTTCGCGGGCGGGCAGCACGGTGCGCTGTTGGAGGCGCTTCCTCCATCGTTGCTGCGGTGGCCGCCCGCGAAGGCACTCCCTCGGTAATCGCCTCGGACTCAGCCAGAACGGGCCCTTCGCTTTTCTCCGTAGTTGATCGCCGGCGGGGCCTTCGTGCCGGCTTCTCTCCGATCTCCGTGGCCTGGCGTCCGCCGGTCAGGATTTGCCGGACAGCCACTCGGGTGTATGCCTGGCGGTGTCCCCTTCGCCGCCGGTAGCGGGTCTTATTCTTGTATTTGAACACGAGTATCTTCGCGTCCCTCCCGTGCTCGATAACTTCGGCGACAACGCGCGCGCCTTCCACAAAAGGGGTTCCCAGCTGTACTTGGCCGGCGTCATCCACCAGCAACACGTGACTGAACTCGACCGTGGCGCCCGCTTCGACGGTTAGGCGGTCAACGTCGAGGGCCTGATCGGTCTCGACGCGATATTGCCTGCCACCGGTTCTTATTACGGCGTAAATGGGATTCCTCCATGGCTGCGCAGCCGCTGGGCCGTGTATCCGGCCCAGAGTTCGATTCTATTCGCCGTGAAGCAAGTCTGTCCAGGAAGCGGGGGTGAGTTAGCCGCTGCTTGGGTTCTCTAGCCGAGACTGAGGCTCCCAGGCTAGGCCGGGCTTCGGCTGGCTGACGCCCTTCTTTCGCTCTCCGCTCTCTTGAGGTGCCGTCGGCTCTTCCGGCTTGGGGCCCGGAGTAGAGTCTTCCGGCCTCTTGCCAGAGAGGAGAGCGGTCAACGGGTCACCTTCTATGGTCTCTTCCTCAAGAAGCACACCAACGATTGCATTCAGGCGATCGCGGTTATCCGTAAGCAGCTTCTTGGCCGTCTGGTAGGCCTTATCGATAATCTGCCGGACCTCTTCGTCGATCTCCTCAGCGACTTTCTCACTGTAGTTGCGTTGTTCCGAGATCTCCCGACCAAGGAAGACCAGCTCTTCTTTGCGGCCGAAGGTACGAGGGCCAAGCCGGTCGCTCATGCCCCACTGCGTTACCATCTGACGCGCAAGACGAGTGGCGTGTTCGAGGTCATTCTGAGGGCCTGTAGTACTCTCCCCGAACACGAGCTCCTCAGCGACGAGCCCGCCCAAGCCCGCTGATAAGCGGTCGATGAGCTGGCTGCGGCTGTAGAAGTGGCGGTCTTCCTCCGGCAGAAAGCGAGTGAAGCCTCCCGCCATCCCGCGCGCAATGATGCTGATCTTGTAAGGCGGGTCCGCGTTCGGGAGCATGTGGCCGACCAACGCGTGACCAGCCTCGTGGTACGCGATGATTTCCTTCTCTTTCTGGCTGATAACGCGGCTTTTGCGCTCCGGCCCCGCGATCACGCGGTCAACTGCTTCGTTGAATTCCGGCATCTGGATTTTTTTCTTGCCGCGGCGTGCAGCCAGGATGGCGCCTTCATTGATAAGGTTGGCCAGGTCCGCCCCTGAGAAGCCAGGCGTTTGTTTCGCCAGCACCTCGAGACTCACGTCCCCATCTAGTGGCTTGCCCTTCGCATGGACCTCCAGGATGGCCTTTCGCCCGCGAATATCCGGCTGGTCGAGAACGACCTGGCGATCGAAGCGTCCCGGCCGCAGTAGGGCTGGGTCAAGGATGTCGGGACGGTTGGTTGCGGCCACAACGATCACGTTGGTATTCGTGTCGAAGCCGTCCATCTCGACGAGGATCTGGTTTAGTGTCTGCTCACGCTCGTCATGACTGCCCCCTAGCCCGGCGCCTCGATGACGGCCAACCGCATCGATCTCATCGATGAAGACGATGCATGGCGAGTTTCGCTTAGCCTGATCGAAGAGATCGCGCACACGAGAGGCACCGACACCCACGAACATCTCGACGAATTCAGAGCCACTGATCGAAAAGAAAGGCACGCCCGCCTCGCCGGCGACCGCCTTGGCGAGAAGCGTCTTGCCGGTGCCCGGGGGTCCGACCAACAAGACGCCCTTCGGAATCCGAGCGCCCAGCGCCGCGAATTTCTCCGGGTACTTCAGGAACTCGACGACCTCTTTCAGCTCTTCCTTGGCTTCATCCACGCCCGCCACGTCAAGGAACGTCACACTTGGGCGGGTGCCGCTGAACATCCGCGCGCGGCTCTTCCCAAAGTTGAGGGCCTGATTGTTGGAACCCTGGGCTTGCCTCAAAAAGAAGAAGACGATTGCAAGAATGATAATGATGGGCAGGAAGTTGATAAGTAGGCCAAGATAGTTAGTCCAGGGACTGGGATCCTTGATCTCATACTTCGGCAAAGTCGTAACTTTGGCATCGACTAGAACTTGACGGAGCGTGTCGCCCTTCTCTAGTTCCGTCTTGTAACCGTGGTCAGGGTCATCCTTGAGCTTATAGGTGACGTTCGTATCATCGACCTTAATGTCTTGTACGTTGTCCGCCTTGACCTGTTCAATAAATTGAGGAAGCTCCTGCTTGACCCTTCCGGATCCGCTTCCCTGAAACACCGTGAAGACGATGGCCACGATGGCGACCAAGATCAGAAGGTAGATAAAGCTGTTCCGCAACCAGCGTCCGTACATAAGTCTCTTCCCCTGAGAAGCGATTGGGCAGGCCTGAGGCCTACCCGCATCTGGCTCGATTATAGCACACGACCGCCTCGCCGCCGCTCATACTGAAAGGACGGGCCCCGCCGCGAGCGAGTTACAACCGGCGATCACATCTCTGCCGATGCCAGTACCCCTGCCTGTGCCCAATCGTCTTTCGCGATGTCTTCGAAGACGATTATGGTAGCTTCAGCAGTCGTATGCGCGATGTTCACCATCGCGTCGGTGACAACGCGTGCAAGCTCCTTCTTCTGAGCGACCGTCCGCCCTGTCCACATTTCGATACGCACGATGGGCATGCTTCTCCTTCTCCTCTTGCGACTCCTCGCTTCTGATGGTTGAGCACAAGTTATGCGGCAGCAAAGCACCGGTCAAGCGGGAAATGATAATCAGCTTACCTCTATTGACTCGCTGGAATGTCGCGTCTAGCATGAACTCAAAGCCATGCGGGCACCCGATCTCGTCGCGGAACGCGCCCTCTGGAGAGCAGGTGTCGGGTTCCTCGCCGGGATCGACGAAGTTGGTCGCGGGCCGCTCGCTGGGCCGGTGGCAGCGGGTGCGGTTGTTCTCCCTCGGATCGATCGGATCACCAAGCAATTTCGCTGGCTGCGCGACGTTCGTGACAGCAAGCAGTTGACCGCAGCCGCGCGCGAAGAGCTTTCGGGGTATATCTGGAGGCACTCGCTCGCGGCGGGAGTTGCCTTCGTTCCAGTTAGCGTGATTGATCGCATCGGAATCGCGGAGGCGTCCCGCCAGGCGTGGCTTGGCGCGATCTCTGAGCTGGTCGTGCAACCCGTCCACCTCTTGCTCGACGCCTTTCGCTTGCCCGCTTGCCGCCTCCCCCAAACAGCGATCATCAACGGCGATGAAAAGATCATGTCGATCGCCTGCGCATCCATCATCGCCAAAGTGGCGCGCGACCGGCTGATGGCGGAGCAGCACGGTGAGTATCCCGGCTACGGGTTCGTGACGAACAAAGGGTACGCCACACCGGAGCATTTCGCCGCACTCGACCGTCTTGGGCCGTGCCAGTTGCACCGCCGTTCGTTCTCGCCCGTTCGCGAGATGGTCATGCCTCGTCTTCCGCTATAATCGGCGCTGATACAGGTAGGAAGGACGCCCCGCTATGCCCGCCGTTAACACCGTATCCGGGCCCATCGATACTGCCGACCTCGGCTTCACCCTGATGCACGAACACATCATCGTCGAGTCGCCCGGCGTCAAGGAAAACTTTCCCATCATTGACCGGGAGGCGGAAATCGATAAAGCAGCGGCCAAGCTGAAAGACGTTATGGAGCGCGGCGTCAATACCCTCGTGGACTTGACACCCGGCGACTGGCGCGACATTCCCCTCGTGAAAGAGGTCGTCCGCCGCAGCGGGATGCAGGTCATTGTGGCTACGGGGATCTACTGGGAGGTGCCGCACCACTTCCGCTCGATCACCGGCCGGAATATCGATTACATCGCCGAATTGTTCGTCAAGGACATACAGGACGGAATCATGGATACCGGCGTGAAGGCGGGCATCATCAAGTGCGCGACTGACGAACCCGGCGTCACGCAGGATGTCGAGCGGATTTTGCGGGCGTCCGCCAAAGCCCATCGTGCGACCAGCGTCCCCATCTCCACGCACACCCATGCGGCCAGCGAAGTCGGTCTCAAGCAGCAGGACGTTTTCGAGAGCGAGGGAGTCGACCTTTCCCGGGTCGTCATAGGGCACAGCGGAGACACAGAGGATACGAATTACCTGAGGAAGCTCTGCGACCGCGGGAGCTATATCGGCATGGACCGCTTTGGCATCGATATCTTCCTCGAGAATGAGAAGCGTATTGCGACGATCGCGAAGATGTGCGGGATGGGCTATGCCGAGAAGATGGTCTTATCGCACGACGCAGCCTGCTATTTTGGCTGGGTGGACCCGCCGCTAAGGGAAAGGATCGTTCCCAACTGGCACTTCAACTACATTCCGGACAATGTCCTGCCGGCACTCCGCGAGGCAGGCGTCACCGAGGACCAGATCCGGACGATGACCGTGGAGAACCCTCGCCGCATCTTTGAGAAGCAGGGCGCTTACTAGTGCCCCCGCCGCGCCGGATACTCGGGGATCTCGGCGAGCGCTTGGCCGTCCAGCACTTGCTGGCGAAGGGATATCGCATTCGCGAGCGCAACTTTCGCATTCGAGAGGGGGAGATCGACATCGTCGCCGAACAAGATGACCTGCTCGCATTTATCGAGGTGCGCTGCCGACGCGGCCAAACTCTGGGAACGGCGAGCGAATCGTTGACGCCCGCGAAGCAGCGGCGTCTGGTTGGTCTGGCCGAAGCTTATGGCCAGACCGACGATCGACTGCCGGAGCGCCGCAGGATCGATGTTATCGCCGTCGATTTCGAGCCGAGCGGTCGCCTGCTTTCCCTCGAACACATCGAAGGCGCCGTCTGGGCCGAGTGAGCTACTTGTCGCCGAGCGCCGGCCCGGCCTGAACGCCCGCTGGGAGCGATCGCCGCCGGCTGTTGTCGCGCAAAGTCCCGCTGACGAAGCCCTTCAGGAGGGCTTTCACGAACTGAGGCTTATCATTGTCCACCAGCGAGCAACGGTAGGCGCAACCGACCGAGCACCCCTCTTCGCAGTCCTTATAAGTCCTCGCCTGCTCCCGGAGATCTTTCGCGCTGTACTCGTCGACAGCCTTCCCCAGCCTCCCAAGCTGCGATGCGCACAGCTGAACGTTTCCGAATTCGTCCACGTAGAGGTAGCGGGCGCCGGCGCGACACTTCCAGTCCGGCCGCTCGCCTTGAAGGAGCTTCTTGCCGTACTCGTAGTCGAGATACGTGAACGGCTTACCTTCGCGATAGAACTCTTCATACAACTCGAGGTAGGGCTGCCCGCCGACAGTTACGTACCCCTTAGCGTTATGGATCAGGTTGATCGACATGCGAAACCCGAAACCCTCGACGTCGCGCACGAGTTGCGCGAAGTCATTTGCCGACGATTCGCAGAGAACCGCAGTCACGTGAACATCGAAGCGGGCGAGCCTCCGTAGCCGCTCCAGCCGTGTCCTCAAGGAACGCAGCGATTTCTGAATGAAACGAGTAGGGTCGGCGTGAAGGGTGTCAATGCTGACGGTCAAATTGTTGAGGCCGGCCTCATTCAGCGACTCTATGACTCCGTTCCGCAAGAGGAACCCATTCGTTACGACGCTCGTGTTCGATTTCCCGCCGGCGTAGGCGACGAGATCGGCGATGTCCGGGTGCATCAGCGGCTCCCCCCCGAGCATCGTGATATTCGCCGAGTGCAGGCGATGCAAAGCATCAACGCGTTGCTTGAGCACGTCAGTCGGTACGGGCTCCGAGAAGCTGTCGTATTCAGAACAGTAGCCACAGCTCAGGTTGCAGCGACGGGTGACAATGAGTTGGGCGTCGAGTGGAGCGTTAGTGAAGAGGATGCGTGGGAGTGTGGTCAGAAGGTTCTTAACTTGCACCAGCGTCGCTCCAGGCGATCGCCATCATGCGGTGTGATCAGGCAGGTTGTCGCGCTCTCTGCTGCTGCTGCCGGACGGTTGCTTCGTCAATTGCAACCAACCAGTAGACCCAGCTCACCCACCCATGCTCCTTGGCAGACTTGCTCTCCGGTGAGAGCGCTCGCAGCACGAGCCACCTTCCGCCCAGCGTGATTGCCAGGCCGAGTGCCACTACCGGAATGGCGAGTATCGGGTCAAGCAGGTAATGGTTCGCCGTAAGAATGATATCGGTAAACATGCCAAGCGGCATCAGGACTGCGAGTGCGCGAAGGAAGGGATTTCTCGTGGAAAGCCATAGCGCGATGCCCACGAGCATATTCCAGCCGAAATGCATGCTTGGCATCGCTGCATACTGGTTCACGAAGAAGCTTGGGGTGAATGGTCGCTCCTGGCCGTATTGATTGAATACCGTGTCCACGATTCCAAAATGCGGTGGGAGGAGCCGGGGTGGAGCGGTTGGGAAGTTCACGTAGATCACGAGGGCGATGGCCCCAGACAGCAGAAATGCATTCCGCATGAGCAAGTACTGCGGGCGGTGCCAGAAATACAGCCAGGCGGCAAGCAACCCGATCAGCGGCAGGTGCCCGTAGAGATAGAAGCCGTTTAGGAAGTCGACAAACCAGCTGTAATCCAGTATAGCCCTCTGTAACTGGACCTCCCAGAATATGCCCAGACTCTTCTCGAGAGAGACGACACCGATACCGCGCTGGACCGCTTCGTCCACACGCTGGTGCACCTGGCCGCGGACGAGGTAGTAGAGCGGCAAGGCCATTGCAAGCAGCAACACCTCGGCGCCGTCCTTGAGGCCGGGTCGCCATTTGAGCACCGGGTTCAATGCGTAAGTCGTCCTCGTCATGATTGGGTGGAGTTGAGTGCGGAGATTCCTAGTTGCAGCAGTGGCTGCGGTCCTACCGGGCCCCATCGGCAAGTCCTACCTCTACTCTAATAGATTTGTGGCAACATTACCATAGAGCCGGGAGTTGGCCAATATCTAGAACCGTGATTCATGTCACAGATATCGAAATTAATTAGCACTGTATCTCGTCTTTCTCCTCTGCGCATTCGCGTGTTCTATACCTGCCGCTTGCGCTACCGCTATCAGTACCTCAATCGCATACCCGCGCGACTTCGCCCCCAGGACACGGTCGGGTCGCTGCTGCACCGCGTCCTCTGCGATTTCTTCTCCAAGGTGCCAGTCGAGGAGAGGGATGGACAGCGGCTCATTCGTATGTTTGAGGACGGATGGGAGGCGCTTTCGCCCCGCTATCGCCGCATGAGGGGAGTCGATAAGCTGCGCGAAAAGTCAATCGACCAGCTGCGCATGTTGGCAAAGCAGCACGACTTATCGGCGCGGCCCCTTCTCGTAGAGCCCTATTTTCAGGTCGAGGTCGAACCCGGCGTAACACTCTTCGGGCGCGTCGATCGCATCGATGAAAGAGTCGACGGAAGCCTCCACCTCATTGATTACAAGACCGGCTCGCACCCGGACGAGGTAGACGCGAAGCAGCTACGCCTCTACGCTATAATGGCCGAGAAAAGTCTAGGCAAACCGGTCGCCACCACCTCCTTCTGGCGACTGGACGACGGTGATAACTGGACCAAAGACTTCGGCGATGCGCAAAGAAGGCTTTCTCATTCAGAACTCCTCGAAGCTGTGAACCAGATGCAATCGATAAGCGAATTCCCGCCGAACGTCGGGCAACACTGCGGCCACTGCCCTTACTTGTATGCGTGCTCTGAACGCGAAGAGATAAAACGCAGGCGCCTGGCGGAAGACTGGTAAGCAGTGCCGATCTACGAGTTCCGCTGCAACGCTTGCCGCCGCCGGACCTCGGTCTTCACGCGCAGCATCGGCGCGCCGGCTGGGGCTGCCTGCGAGCACTGCGGATCCGGCGACCTCTCGCGGTTGATGTCGCGTGTGGCCGTCCTCCATTCAGAGAGCGACTCATTCGATGGCTTTGACGAGTCGAGTCTGGGTGATGTGGACGAGAACGACCCGCGCTCGATGGCCCGGTGGGTACGCAAGATGAGCCGTCAGATGGGCGAGCCGCTCGACGCCGACATGGAGGCCGACCTCGAGCGCATGGAGGCGGGCGAGATGCCGGACGACTTCGGCGGAGGAGAAGTCGAGGATGAATTCGCGGGCGTGGACTGAAGTCGCGACCGGCGCTTCGGCGAGAAGTACCGGGCGGTTGCTGCGCAAGTCCGCGGCTCCAATCATCCTGCGGCATTTGGTGCTTCTCACGCTTGTCGCAACTGCCGCTCTGCTGTTCTTTCATATCTTCGTGCCCCCAAGATACGAATACGGACAGTGGCGCAGTCACTGCGCTTTCGGCTGCCGGCCTCCCCGTGCAAGAACATAGAGAACTGCTAGACCTGATCTTCTGACGCCATGCCCATTTACGAATACAAGTGCAGCGAGTGCGGGCGGCTGAGCAGCGTCTTCGCGCGAACCGTCAATTCCCAGGTCGATGCCAAATGTAGGCATTGCGGCTCGGGCAAGCTGGATCGATCGCTTTCGCGCTTCGCGTATCATAAGTCGGAGGCCGACATGCTGCGCGACTACGGCGCTGAACCGAAGCGCCTGGACGACTACAAGGATCCCCGCCAGATAGGGCGCTGGGCGGAGCGCAAGTTCGACGAGTTCGGAATCGACATGCCGCAGGAGGCGCGCCAAATGATCGATGCGGCGCGCGAGGGTGATTTCCCTGAGCCGGTCAAGGACCTGTGAACACCGACGGCCTCAACGCAATCGCGGACGAGATGCGGGCCCATCTGGACGCCAAGCATCAGGCGCGCGAACAGGCTCTGGCGCTTACGCGAGAAGTGATTCGCTTGTCGGCGAACGCAATCCGTGCCGTGCACCGCCGAGAGTTCGACGCGGCTGGAGGGCTCCTGGCGAAGGCGAAGACGAACCTCGAGCAGACGGAAGCGGCCCTCTCGCAGCATCGAGACATCTTCCACGCCGGCTTCGTCCACGATGCGCAAAAGGAGTTTGCGGAGGCTCACTGCTCGCTCGCGCTTATCGCGGGGCGTCCGCTGCCCGCTCCGGCGACGCTCGCAGTGATGGCCGGCTCTTATCTCAACGGCCTCGGCGAGACGGTCGGCGAGCTGCGCCGCCACCTCCTCGACTCGCTTCGCGCCGGCGATATTCAACACTGCGAGGACTGCCTGGCCGCGATGGGCGATATCTACGATGTCCTAGTGACGATGGACTACCCCGAGGCGGTCACATCGGGCCTCAGGCGGACGGCGGACGCGATGAGGGGCATCCTTGAGCGCACGCGCGGTGATTATACGATGGCGTATGCCCAGCGCCAGCTTGAGGACCGCCTACGCGAGTTTGAGGAGCGCCTGCCCAAATAAGCGCCCATTGAGAAAGGCAACCGTCAGCCGGGACCTAGACGTAAATCCCGTAGATTCGCTTCGCTTCACTCTTTAGCTCGCCCCTGAAATCGGGGTGCGCGACGCCAATCAGCTCGCCGATGCGCTCTCGAACCGTCTTGCCGCAAAGCGACGCGATGCCGTGTTCCGTGACTACGTAGTCCACAAGAGTTCGGGGGACGGTCACCAGGGTACCCTCGGGAAGGAGCGGCACGATCCGCGTCACCCGTTCGCCGTTGATCATGTGGCTTGAAGGCAGGACGATGATCGACCGGCCACCCCGCGAGTACTGAGCCGCGATCATGAAGGCCGTCTGCCCGCCGACTCCCGTCCAGACCTTGTGGCCGATCGACTCCGAGGCGATCTGTCCCGTCAAGTCCACCAGCAGGGCGTTGTTGACTGCGGCGAGGTTGTCTTGCTGGAGGAGCAACCGGACGTCGTCCGTGTATCCGAAGTCGTAAAGCTCGAAGACGGGGTTGCCGTCGATCAGTCGCATCTCTTCTTCGTCTAGTGCCACGAGGGCGCTGCCGACGACTTTCTCCCGATGGAGCGTTTTGTACTTTCCAGTCACAACTCCCTGGCGTACGAGGTTGGCGATACCGCCCGTCACCAACTCAGTCTGAACGCCTAGGTCATGCTTCTCGCCCAGGTACAGCCCCAGCGCGCTCGATACTGTTCCCACTCCCATCTGCACCGTATCGCGGTCCCGCACGAGTTCGGAGGCGACGAGCGTGCAGGCAACCTCGACCACAAGCGTCTCCTCGTCCGTGCGTGGCGGTATCGGCAGGTTGCCAGTTGGCCTCACCGCCTCACAGAAGAGGTCCACCTCGGACACGTGGATGAAGTTGTCGCCTCCTGTCCGGATAAAGTTCTCGTGCACCTCCGCCAACACAATGCCGGCCCCCTGCGCCAGCCGCTTCGACATCCAGACGCCCGGGCCGAAGCTACAGTAACCCTGCTTGTCGGGCGGAGAGAGCGGGACCATGAATACGTCGAGAGGGCGGTCGTAACCCGGCGCGACTTCGTCCGCGCGCCAGCGGCCTATCGGCAAGTAATCGACCTTGCCGGCGTGAACCATTTCGCGGTTCAGCGGGGTCGCGTAGTTATCGCGGACGGTGAACCCATTCTCTTCACCAGGTCGCAGCCATGCGAATAGCCCGGCGGCGTGGTCGATATCTAGACTCTCGAGCTCGGCCCGGCGCGCATACAAGGCTTCACAGAGCGTGAACGGTGTGCAGGTGAAGGGCGCGATGCCAACTCGACGCCCTGACTTAACTACTTTCACCGCCTCCGCCGCCGACGTGAATTTTTCGCCGACCTGAGAGCGCCAGTCCATCGCAGCCTCCTCGTACGAACAGCGCGCGAACGCGCCAATTGTAGCATCGGGCTCTGATGGCGAGGCAGGGATGCGCTAACGCGTGACCAGTGTCTGCGCGCCCGGTGTTCGAACTGGCACTTCAGCAGTGGAGACACGCGATCCGAAGACGGAGTCGTCCTCGTTTTCCTCGTAGAAGCCGTCTGGGCTGCGGCGGATGACAGCGAGAAAGGCTTGGACGACCTTAGGATCGAACTGGGTGCCCGAGTGGCTGGCGATTTCAGCGAGTGCCTCGTCGCGCGGTATGGCATCGCGATAAGGCCGGCGAGAGGTCATAGCATCGTAGGCGTCGACGACGGCGAAAACCCGCGCGCCCAAGGGTATCTCCTCGCGGACGAGACCTCGTGGATAGCCGGTCCCGTCGAAGTGCTCGTGATGCGCATAGACGATCTCGGCGGCGTTCTGGAAGAAATCAATCCCTTTGAGAATCTGATAGCCGAGTTCCGAATGGCGTCGCATTTCTTTCCACTCATCTGCATCAAGGGACTTGGACTTTCGAAGGATGCTGTCCGCGACACCGATCTTGCCGATATCGTGTAGCGCGGCCGCGTACTCGATTTCGGAAACGTTCTCAGTGGAAAGTTGCATGAAGCGTGCTACCTCAGCTGCGGTTCGGGCTACGCGGCGCGCATGACGGTGGGTCATCTTATCTCGGACGTCGAGCGCGGTCGAGAGGACCTCAACCACCGCCGCCGCCAGCCGGTCGTCTCGCCTGTCGCCACGCCCCTGCTTGAAACCCTTGCGTTCCAGCTTGTTGGCGTAGAGCTTCGTGTCTGCCCAGTGGGTGATCTCCTCGACTGTGCTTCCGCCCCAGGGATAGCCGCTGCTGCCGATCGAAACGCCGAGGTATATGCTTGCGTGCTCCGTTTCGCAAATCGGCGCGTCGGCCAACTTCTGCCAGAGTTGAAGTGAAAACAGTTCGGCCTCACGCCGATCTGCACCGGGCATAATTACGGCGAATTCATCTCCGCCGAGCCGTGCCGTGACGTTGCCATCCTGTGAGGAGCTGTTGAGAATCCTCGCGAAGCTACGAAGGACCTTGTCTCCCACGAGGTGGCCGAACTCGTCGTTGATGGCTTTCAAGTCGTCTACATCGATCATCAGAATCGACAGCGCTTCATTCTTCATCTCAGCCCGCGTAAGCTCTGCCGCGAGTCGCTCATAGTAGAACCGGCGGTTCTGCAGCTGCGTCAGCTCGTCTCGCGTGGCAACGTCGAGCAGCTCTGTACGCTGATTCAGCCACTGCGTGCGCACCTGCTTGCGTTCGTGTGTCAAACGCCGCTCCGTCCTGTATAGGGCGATCTCTACAATGATCCCCGCGACACCGAGTAACGCCAGCTCCCCGGCAAGAACGGCGAAAGTTATTTCCTCGGGGAGCACAAAGGCGGAAACGACGCTTGCAACGGCAGCGACGGGTAGTGCAACGGCCCAGCGGAGCAGCCGGAAAGAGCGCGTCTCGGATATCGTGAGTGATTCTTCCGCGTTTTCAGCTATGGGCCCTTCTGAAGGGTGTGTGCCTACCATTGCCGTCATTCAGTCCCCTCTACCGGACGCTCACGCTTGTTACATTGCCTCCAATAATGCGGACGCCGTAGAAGGAAATGACGTTACCGGTGGACAAGGCCGGGTGCTGCTGTATTTACTCGATATTTACATAAATAGAAGACAGGAGACTAATCAAGGTGACCCTAAAACCCTTGTTCTAATTCGCAATCGAACTTAAAATATCCGGTTGAGCCAAGAAAGCAATGCCCCACGAATTCATCATCGTTCGCGGCGCCCGCGAACATAACCTTAGGAACATCGACGTCCAGATTCCACGAGAGAAGCTGGTCGTCATAACGGGCGTGTCTGGCTCCGGGAAATCTTCGCTCGCGTTCGATACGATTTACGCCGAGGGCCAGCGCCGCTACGTTGAGAGCCTCTCCGCATATGCCCGCCAGTTCCTCGGCCTCATGGAGAAGCCCGACGTCGATTACATCGAGGGCCTCTCACCCGCCATTTCCATCGACCAGAAGGGCGCGTCACGCAATCCGCGCTCGACCGTCGCTACGCAGACCGAGATTTACGACTACCTACGGTTGCTTTACGCCCGCGCGGGCCGGCCCCATTGCCCTCAGTGCGGGAAGCCGATCCAGCGGCAAACCGTGCAGCAGATCGTCGACTCGGTGCTGGAGTTACCGCCCGGCAGGCGATTGATGGTGCTCGCCCCGATCGTCCGCGACCGCAAGGGCGAGTATCACAAGGTATTCGAGGATGCTAGGAAGGCCGGGTTCGTGCGGGTCCGCGTGGACGGACAAGTCCGAGACCTGGATGAGCAGATAACACTTGATCGCTACAAGATGCACTCGATCGACGTCGTTGTTGACCGCGTAATTATCGAGGAGCAGCCCGAAGACGATTCTGCCCGGTCACGGCTCACGGACTCGGTCGAGACGGCTTTGCGACTAGGTGGCGGCATCGTTGTCGTCCAACTGCTGACAGATGATGTGAGCGGGCAGGCGGAGGAGGAACGGACGTATTCGGAGCATTTCGCCTGCGTGGACTGTGGCCTGTCATTCGGTGAGCTGGAGCCGCGAAACTTCAGCTTCAACAGCCCGCACGGCGCCTGCCGAGAATGCACCGGTCTCGGCGTCAAGATGGAGCTGGACCCGGAGCTGGTCATACCGAACAAGAATCTGTCGCTTGCGGAAGGCGCGGTGCAACCGTGGGCACGGACGAGCACAGTGTCCACCTGGTACATGCGCATGCTTGAGGCGCTGGCAAGGAAGCACCGCTTCTCGGTCCATGCCCGGGTCAGAGAGCTGACTGAAGAACAGCTCAACTATGTGCTCTACGGCGATCGTGGCGAGATCACGATCTCGTATACCGGCTCCGGAGGGCATGATAACCGCTGGAACACCACGTTTGAGGGGGTGATCCCGAACCTTTCTCGCCGCTACAAGGAAACCGACTCCGACTACATCCGCACCGAGATCGAGAAGTACATGGCAGAGAACCCTTGTCCGGCCTGCGGCGGCGCCCGCCTCAAGCCCGAATCACTCGCCGTAACTGTTGACGAGCGCAATATTTCTGCGGTCACCAGGCTCTCGATTGACGATGCGCTTGCTTGGGTCGAAAGCCTCCAAGCTCCCACTTCTCCCTTGAGCGAGAGGGAGCGGACGATTGCCTATCAGATCTTGAAAGAGATCCGCTCGCGGCTCACGTTCCTGCGCGACGTCGGCCTCGATTACCTCACACTCGAGCGACGCACGGGTACCCTCGCCGGCGGCGAAGCCCAGCGCATTCGCCTGGCGACGCAGATAGGCTCCTCGCTCATGGGGGTGCTATATGTGTGCGATGAGCCCTCCGTCGGCCTCCATCCCGCGGACGACGAGCGGCTCATTAATACGCTCAAGCGGTTGCGAGATCTGGGCAACACAGTATTGATCGTCGAGCACGACGAAGCAATGATGCGGGCGGCCGACTATCTGATCGACCTCGGTCCGGGCGCTGGCGAGCAGGGCGGGCGCCTCGTCGCCGCCGGCTCGATGGGCGATGTTGCGGCAACACCCGAGTCGATTACCGGCCAGTATCTCAGTGGCAAGCGTGAGATCCCGCTCCCTTCGGCTCGGCGCCTCGGAAACGGCAAGACGGTTGTTGTCCAGGGCGCGCGCGAGAACAACCTCAAGAACATTGACGTGCGCATTCCGCTCGGCAAGTTCGTTTGCGTGTCCGGCGTGTCAGGTTCCGGCAAGTCGACGCTCGTGACCGACATCCTCTCGAAGAAGGCCGCGCAGCTCCTTTACGGCGCGCGTGATCGGCCGGGCGAATGCGATGCCATCACGGGCCTCGAACAACTCGACAAGGTAGTCGTGATCGACCAGTCGCCGATCGGCCGCACGCCCCGCTCGAACCCAGCCACCTACACCGGCACCTTCACGCCGATACGCGAGATGTTCGCGTCTGTCCCGGAAGCGAGGCTGCGCGGCTACAAGCCCGGCCGCTTCTCCTTCAATGTCAAGGGCGGCCGCTGCGAGGCCTGCCAAGGCGAGGGTTATATCCAGATCGAGATGCAGTTCCTGCCCGACGTAGAGGTGCCGTGTGAGGTCTGTCACGGAGCGCGCTACAACCGCGAGGCGCTGGATATTCACTTCCGCGGAAAAAACATCGCGGAAGTGTTGGACATGACGGTCGAGCAGGCCGTCCAGTTCTTCGAGGCGTTCCCTCGTATCCGGATGAAGCTGCAAACGCTTCATGACGTAGGTCTGGGTTACATCCGAATCGGCCAGCCGGCGACGACGCTCTCGGGCGGTGAAGCGCAGCGCGTGAAGCTCGCAACAGAGCTCTCCCGCCGGGCCACTGGCCGGACGTTGTATATTCTCGATGAACCGACTACAGGTCTATCCTTCGAGGACGTGAATGCGCTAATGGGCGTCCTGCACAGGCTCGTCGACGCCGGCAATACGGTACTCATCATCGAGCACCATTTGGACGTCATTAAGCAGGCAGACCACATAATCGACCTCGGCCCGCTGGGCGGCGACCGCGGTGGCGAAATCGTGGCCGAAGGGACGCCGGAAGAAGTGGCGGAAATCGAGGAGAGCGTGACGGGGCGATATCTGCGCGGCACTCTCAAAAGGCGGCCGATCAGGAAGAAGACGGCCGTCGCAGCCGTCGCATCAGGGTGACCCGCTTCGCGGTGCGTTTGCCCAGGCACCAGGCGCGACTGGTCGCTCTCGCCATCTCCTACCACCTCTCGCGGCCCGGCTCCGAAATCGATCCCGAAACGCTGTCTGAGTACCGGCACGGGCTCGGCGAGCTGCGGCCGGAACTGGATTCGCAGCTTGACGGTGACTCAGCACTCGTAGAGCTTTCCCCGCTGCAGACGACACTGCTCGCGACCTCTCTCTCCTCGGTCGCCAGCGAGCTAAAGATGTACTCGGTGTTCGACACGATGGCGGGTACGAGCAGGCGCCCCCGTTCCACCGCTCCTGGGTTCGACGAGCGGCTGCGCACGCTCTTCCCGGAGGTGGCCGGCGATTCGGCGTACGCCTCGCAACTGGCCGAGGACATAATCATGCTTCGCCGTGAGCTGCCGTTGGGCCGCGCCCAGGAGGTGATCAAAGAGGCGCGGGAGGCGGCAGCCGCGAGGCGCGCACGTAAGAGGTGGTGGCAGTTCTGGAGACGCTGATTTGCCTTGACCCCACAGCCCATCCGCGATACATTGGCATCGGCGAAACGAATTGCGCACTTTCTGCAGAAGAAGGCTCTCAATTGACCCCGCGCGCAGCCACTGAGAGGTGCTGAGATGACCTACGTGATCACCGACCCCTGCA